>NZ_JBHLWY010000043.1:0-334152 GCF_042432615.1 Bhargavaea ullalensis | reverse complement strand
ACTTCTGCCTTCACAGCTCGGGACTTGCACCCTATAGACTGCGCCCATGCTGGGCGCACATAAAAAAACACCGCCCTCTGGGGACGGTGTTTTCATGTCATCATCTGGCGCTCACGTGCTCGCCGTAGGAGTGAACGGGGTGGGCTTGGCCGCGTTCGTCCATGTAGACAAGGTGGCTCCGGTTGAATTGGGTCGGTGAGTCGAGGCCTGCTGCGGCGGCGATGCGGAACAGGCCTTCGCGCATGGTCAGGATGTAGTTGGTGACGCGGTATTTCTTTTCATCCACGACGAGCGCCTTTTGGAGGCCTTCATCGGTCGTGGCCACACCGGCGGGGCATTCGTTCGTGTGGCAGCGCAGGGCCATGATGCAGCCGACGGAAATCATGAAGCCGCGGGCGATCTGGACAAGGTCGGCGCCGAGTGCGAGTGCGACGGCCGCTTTGTCGGGGGTCGTGATTTTACCGGAGGCGATGATCTTCACCCGGTCGCGGACGCCGTGTTCACGGAGCGAGTCGTCCAGAATCGTCAGCGCGGTCTTGATCGGCAATCCGAGGCTGTCGGCCATGTCCCGGTAGGTGGCGCCGGAACCGCCTTCAGATCCGTCGACAGTGATGAAGTCCGGTCCTCTTCCGGTTTTCTGCATCCAGGATGACAGTTCATCCGCTTCGCTTTTGCTGCCGATGACGACTTTGATGCCGACCGGCTTGCCGCCGGCTTCGCGGATCTGTCCGATGAAGTCGAACATCGACGGATAGTCGGTGAATTGATTGAACCGGTTTGGGCTGTTGATGGTCGTGTAGGGCTGGACCGTCCGGATGCGGGCAATTTCCTCGGTCACTTTCGCTCCCTCCACGTGGCCGCCGCGCATCTTCGCCCCTTGGGCCAGTTTCAGTTCAAACGCCCGGACATTCGGGATGGCTGCTTTCTCCCGGACTTTTTCGATATCAAAATCACCGTCTTCCGTCCGGAAACCGAACAGGCCGGAACCGATTTGGGCAATGATTTCAGGTCCGCCTGAAAGATGGTGGTCGGACAGGCCGCCTTCGCCCGTGTTCATCCAGGCGCCTTTCGCCATTCCGATTCCCTTGGAAAGGGCGGTGATCGCATTTTTCCCGAGCGCTCCGTAGCTCATCCCCGACTGGCCGAGCAGGCTACGCGCCTTGAACGGATGCTTACAATCAGGCCCGATGACGACTGCCTCATCTGGCGGGAGCAGCCAAGGCAGGGCGGGGATCTCTTCCATGTGTTCCTTGCGGGTGAAGAGCCCCTCATCATCGATTATGTAATGCTTTGTATTGATCAGCTCCGTATTGTCCACACGCATTTCTTCGTTCTGCTTCGTGAACATCGCGTTCTTGATGTAATAGCCCGGCTCTTCGAAATCCCGCTTGGAACCGAAGCCGATCAAATTGCTTTTGTATTTGCCCGGCAACACCATCGCCAAGTATTCCTCCCGGCTGAGCGGCTTGCCTTCGTTGTCGTCCGCGAATAAGTATTGCCGGAACTCCGGACCGGTCCGTTCCAGGAAGTAGCGGACCCGCCCGAGGATCGGAAAGTTTCTCAGGATCGAGTGCTGCTTTTGCCTGCGGTCATAGAAGAAAAGCCAGACCACCGTCACGATCGGCCCGACGACGAGCAGGATAAATAAAATCATGGCTGTGAGCGACACGTTCTCAAAAAAATTGCCCAACATCAACTCTCCTTCCACTTGTAGACGATATTAAAAATTGTTTACCCTAAATCACTTTTGATAAGCTATTAAGTATGACAAAAGACATGGAAGGCGGAGGAATGAATGGTGATTGAACTGCTGATGTCGCACGCTTCCGTGCGGGACTATGAAGAAAAGGAACTGGACCGGGATACGGTCGGACGCCTTGTGCGGGCCGGCCAGCATGCGGCCAGCTCCCATTTTGTGCAGGCATACACGGTGATCCATGTGACGGATCCGGCCAAGCGCAAGGCCCTGGCCGAACTGTCGAAAAATCCAAAGCAATTCCTCGGTGCCGGCGCCGTGCTCATCTTCTGCATGGACTTCCGCCGGCTTCAAAAAGCGGCGGAACTGCACGGAGAAGCCATCAACTTTTCCAATGCGGAGGCGCTCCTCGTCGGTGTGACCGACACGGCGCTGTTCGCGCAAAACGTCGCAGTCGCGGCAGAATCTGAAGGTTACGGCATCTGCTATATCGGCGGCGTGCGAAATGCCCCTCAGGAAATCAGCGAACTGCTCAGTCTCCCGGACGGCGTCGCCCCGATGTACGGCATGACGATCGGCATCCCTGCGGTGCGCCACGAAGTGAAACCGCGCCTTCCGCTTGAGGCAGTCCTTCATGAGAATGAATACGACGAGAGAAAATACGATGAGCTTCTTCCCGAATACGACCGGACGATGCGCGATTACTATGCATCGAGAAGCGCGAATACGAAGGAAGACGACTGGACCTCCTCGATGGCCCGCTTCCTCCATAACCCCCGCCGTGTCTATATGAAGGACTTCCTGGAGAAGCGCGGATTCCGGTTTGAATGATCGGGGTTGAGTGAGGAGAGTCTGGGGGCGAGTGGCGCGAGTTGATCCGCGAGTGGCGCAAGTTGGGCACATGGCTATGCCTGCATCACCACTCACTGCCCCGATCGGATGAAGAAAGCAGGGTGAAGAATGGAATTTGAAGAAATGCTGGATAAACTCGCCGGTCGCATGGCGGCGGGCAGGCTCATTAAAGCAACGATCAGCGGTCCCCGCCGGAAATCGGAGGGGCTGCAACGCATTCGCTTAAAGCCGGTCGAACTGCACGGCGAGCTTCACGTCCAGTTCGAATATCAATATGAACGGATTCTCAAGCATGAAAATATTCCCGCGGACCAGGCGCGCGATGAACTCGGCCGGCTGCTGCGCGAGTTCAGGCAGATGCAGGCTTCATTCACCGGAGAGGACATCCAGATCCTCATGTCGAAGAAGCTCAAAGTGTCCTGGAAGGCAGATCAGACAAACAAGGAGGCGGCGGACGATCTGTCGCACAACCGCAAAAAACAGTACTTGCTTGAAGAAGGCACGCCGTACCCGTTCCTCGTCCGTCTCGGCGTCCAGACGCCCGACGGCAAAGTGAAAAAAGGCAAGATGGACAAGTTCCGGCAGATCAACCGGTTCACCGAGTTTATCGACGACAGCCTGCGCCATCTTCCGCAAGACCGGACGATCCGCATCCTCGACTTCGGATCGGGCAAGTCGTACCTGACGTTCGCCCTTTATCATTACCTTAAGATCGAGCAGAAGCTGGACGTGCTGGTGACCGGGTTGGACTTGAAGAAAGAAGTCATTGAGGACTGCCGGCAGATTGCGGCCGATCTTGGCTACGGGGACAGCCTTGAATTCCTCGTCGGCGACATCAACGATTACAATGATGAAACACAGGTCGACATGGTCGTCACGCTCCACGCGTGCGACGTGGCGACCGATGCGGCGCTCGGCCGTGCGGTCCGCTGGGGCGCAGAAGTGATCCTCAGCGTTCCGTGCTGCCAGCATGAATTGTTCAATCAGCTCGACGCCCCGGAACTCGGCGTCATGCTCCAGCATGGTTTGATCAAAGAACGGTTCGCCGCACTCGCCACCGACTCGATCCGCGCCGAACTGCTCGAGCTTGCCGGCTACGACGCCCAGCTCCTCGAGTTCATCGACATGGCGCACACGCCGAAGAACATCATGATCCGTGCCTACCGGACCGGCCGTAAACCCGGCGAAGACCAAATCCAGCGGTACAAGCAGTTCCGCGACCTGCTCGGCGCCGACCCGTTCCTCGAGCGCGAGCTGAGCGGCCGGCTTGCGAATGTGCTGGACTGATAGTGCTGCCGGGAGAAAGGTTCGCACTTAGAACGCCACGTTCGCACTTAGAGCAACGCGTTCGCACTTAGAGCGGCCCGTTCGCACTTAGAACAACGCGTTCGCACTTAGAGCGGCAGGTTCGCACTTAGAGCAACGCGTTCGCACTTAGAGCGACACGTTCGCACTTACAGCAACAACTTCGCACTTAGAACGGCAATTTCGCACTTAGAGCAACACGTTCGCACTTAGAGCAACACGTTCGCACTTAGAGCAGCAAGTTCGCACTTAGACCGACGCGTTCGCACTTACAGCCACCACTTCGCACTTATAACTGCAACTTCGCACTTACAGCGACAACTTCGCACCCCCCTGGCCTGTCCGCCCGCGGCAGGCCGTACCAACGACCAACAGAATGGAGTGCATCCAAATGGAACTGATTCAAAAAATCGAAGAAGCAAAAGAGTTCATCTGCAAAAAGACGGACCACCGGCCGGATACGGGGCTCATCCTCGGATCGGGGCTCGGTTCGCTTGCGGATGAAATTGAAGAGGCCGTGCACATTCCGTATTCGGAGATTCCGCATTTTGCGAAGTCCGGTGCGGTCGGGCATGCGAATGAGCTGGTGATCGGCCGGCTGAACGGCCGGACGGTGGCGGCGATGAAGGGCCGCTTCCACTATTACGAAGGGTTCACGCTTGAGGAAGTGACGTTCCCCGTGCGCGTGATGAAGGCGATCGGCGTGTCGGAGCTGATCATCACGAATGCGTGCGGATCGGTGAATGAAGGCTTCAAGCCGGGCGACCTGATGCTGATCACCGACCACCTGAATCTGACGGGGACCAATCCGCTTATCGGACCGAACATCGATGAGCTCGGCACCCGCTTCCCGGATCTGACCCGGGCCTACGACAAAGAGCTGCGCGGTCTGGCAACCCGGACGGCAGACAAGCTCGGATTCAGCCTCCGCGAAGGGGTGTATGCGTGGTGGAGCGGCCCGGCGTATGAGACGCCGGCCGAGATCCGGATGATCCGCACGCTCGGCGCCGATGCGGTCGGCATGTCGACCGTGCCGGAAGCGATCGTCGCGGCACATGCTGGACTGCGGGTGCTCGGCATCTCCTGCCTGACGAACATGGCGGCGGGCATCCTCGACCAGCCGCTCAGCCACGATGAAGTGATCGAAGTGGCCGCGAATGTGCGTGAAAAGTTTGTCGGACTTGTGAAAGGCGTACTGGAAGAAATGAAATAATGCACAGAAAACCGGTGATCCCCGTGGGTCACCGGTTTCTTTTTGTATACTTTCCTGCTATGATGGGTAAGGTTAAAATATTCTGAACAAACTGAAAGGTGTGCTGAAACTTGAACCAAAATCAATCATTCGCTGAACGGCTGAAGGAGCTTCGCCTGCAGGGCGGGATGTCCCCGGAAGAACTGGCGAAGCGGATCGGAGTGGCCAAGAGCCTGATCTGGACTCTTGAAAACGGGAAAAAGCAGCCGACGTTCTTCCAGCTCCTGCTCATCGCGGATGTATTCCAGGTGACGACCGATTTCCTGCTTGACCGTGATGTGATGTCCGTCGATGTCCCAAAATCGGCTGACCGTCTTATCAGCCAATATGAACTGTGCCTGGACGGTGAGCCGCTGTCAAGGGAGGAGCTGCTCGACGCCATGTCGTTCATCCGGACCAAGCGGATGGACAGCGGAATGGAAGCCGGCGTCACTTGACGGCTGCCGGCCGGTCACTTGCCGATCATCCGCCTGATCTCCGCTTCCCCCGCCTTGTCGCCCGCGCGACGGAACGCGTCAAGGGCGAGCTCCCAGGCAGTGGTCGGGTCGTGGTGCATCACCCGGCTCGCCTTCCCGATGCCTCTCCAGGCACATCCGGTGCAAATATCGTCACCCGCCGCCTTCCCTTGCCTGAGGGCCAGCCGGAAGTGTGCGAGCGCTTTTTCCGATTCGCCTTCCAATAAATCCAGCTCTCCGAATTCGTACGAGTTGGCGGAAAAGCCGGTTTGATCATCCGGGAGCCGGTCTTTGCGGAATTCCAGCTCTTGCTCAAACCAAGCACGGGCCTTTCGGGAATCCCCGGCAAGCCGGCAAGTCATGCCGAGCTGATGCATGGCGACGGCGATGTCTTCCGCCGCATCCTGCTCGCCCGCCCGTCGAAGCAGCTCTCCGTACAAGCCGATCGCTTCTTCAAACTCCCCCTTCATCGCCAGCGTGAACGCGAGCATATGCATGGGCGACTGCTCCGCGTCAGTACCGGAAGCTTCCGCAAGTCTTGCCCGGTACAGCCGTTCCGCCTCCGTCCAGTCCCCCCGGTCAAATGCCTCAAATGCCTCGTCGGCCGTCATTCCTCCAGCACCACTTTTGCGAATGTATAACCGTCCCGCCCGGCCGTTCCCTCAATACGGACCGGCAGCGGCTCACGGAAAACCGGACCGCCCGTCACAAGCGTATGAAATTCCCCTGATTCCCCGCACGGATCGATCCCCCGCTCCTCCATGTCGCGGATGAGTTCAGCATCAAACGGCCGGCCGACCCATTCGGACGGAAACCGCCCGTCCTGCCCGACAACGACCAACGCACGGAAGCCGGCGGCGAGGAACGCTTCCACGACTTCCTTGCGGCTCATCCCCCAAAGCGGATGCTCCGCCGTCATTCCTTTCTCGGCGCATGTGTCCCGAACCCACTTCAGGTGATCCTCCAGATCGACGTCGCCGAACACTCCTGTCCGGATGCCGGCCTCCCGGATCTCCTCAAGCCCCGCCAGAAATTCGTCCTTGTAATCCGTCCAGCCCGCACGACGGATGACGAGCGGCACCTCAAGCCGATCCGCCTGCGCACGGATGATCGATTCGCTCACCGCATGCGACTTCGACCGGTCGCCCTCCCCGTCGAACATCGTCAGCAGCCGCTCCGGCCTGCCGCCGTTTTGGACTGCCATGTGAAATGCGAGCGCCGAGTCCTTCCCGCCGCTCCATGAACTGAAAAATGGCTGATCCTTCAATCTTATCTCCCCTTTCCGTTACCGCGAGTTTATCACACAAAGGAGACTACGTGAGGCGCCCATTTACTTCGTCTTCAGCCTCTTCTATAATGGAATGAAATCAGAAAAGTCAGTCTGAATCTTGGAGCAGCCGCCCCCTGAGGCCGCTCCGCTATAGGAAGGAGCCAGCCCGAGTGTCCAACGCGAATTGATCCCCCATGACCAACTGCATAATTAAAAAATCAGGGGGATCCAAATGTTTTCCAAAAACAATTTCGCCATCCTGACTGCCGGGCAGTCAGTGGCGAATGTCGGCGATATCCTATATATCGTCTCTGTCATCAATTTCGTCTTTTCGCTGACGGGTTCCGCGGCGGCGGCTTTCCGTCGTGCCGTTCACGATGACGTCCGGCATGTTCCTGTCGGGCATCCTGACCCCGCTGCTCACCAGCAGGTTCCGCCTCAACCGGCTCCTGGCCGCCTCTCAGATCATGAAGGCCATTTTCACCACCGGATTCGCCGCCATTCTGCCATTCATCAATCCGGGCAACTACTGGCTGATCTTCATTGCCATTTTGCTGACCGCCCTCTGCGACGGCTTTGCGAATCCCATTTCCCAGGCGCTGATTCCGCATTACGTCGAAGCAGACCAGCTCGTGAAGGCGAACGGGATATTTGAAGGCGTCTATCAGACGATCAATACCGGCGTGTGGCTTGCCGGCGGGAGATTTCTGTTGTTTTTGAATTCCGGGCAGCTGATCTGGGTCGTAGCGGCCTTGTCCCTGTTCTCCAGCCTGCTGCTCTGCCTGCTTGAAGGAACGGCAACCGGCACGGAGGAAGACCGTCAGCAAGGCCTGCATCCGATCAAGGATGGCTGGCACACTTTGTTCCGGACACCCGTCCTGAAAAAGATCGCACGCGTCGAACTCCTCGAAACGATCGGCGGGACCGTCTGGATCGCGGCAATCCTATATGTATATGTCGAAGAAGTGCTGAACACCGGCCGGCAGTGGTGGGGATTCATCAACGGGCTGTTCTTCTGCGGGCTCATTCTCGGCGGGCTGCTGTTTGTCCGGTTCGATCGTTTTGCAGACCGTCATCTGCCAAAGCTGATCATCACAGGACTGTTCGGAGGAGCCGCGGCCACCGCCTTGTTCGGACTCAACTCATCACCCATGGCCGCCCTGCTCCTCTCCCTCATCGTCGGGCTCGCCGGACAGATGGTCGCGATTCCGAAACAGACCCTCATCCAGACGAGCGTCCCCGAAAGCAGGCTGGCCAACGTCTATGCATCCCTGGGCGTGCTCGGCACCGCCGTGTTCGGAATCGCCTCGCTCTTGATCGGCATCACCGTAGATTGGCTCGGCGTCAGAGCGGTATTTCTAATCTCGTCCGCGGCGCTTCTCGCAGCGGCTGTCCTTGTCTTCTCCAGCAGGAAGATTTTCGTCCGAAGCACCCCATAAAATCGGCGGAACCCGCACCACACGGGTTCCGCCTTTTTTGTTGAAAATAAAAAACCGGCCCCTCACGCGGGCATCGGCGTTGGGGTCGGTTTGGCAAAGCCTTCTTTATAGGTTTCATCGATGGTTTCGCGGATTTCCTTCAGTGATTTGCCGTCCTTCGCCATCTTTACGGAATCGACGGCGATTTCCAGGCAAGTGAGGCAGCGCGTGCCGTGGTCGTCCCAGACGACCGAGCCGTCTTCCTTCACTTCGGAGATGAAGCAGTTCAGGTTGCTTTTGTGGCCGGCGCTGTCCCCGCAGCCGCAGTAGCACGGCATCCATTCGAGAATGTCGGTCGCGGCCCCCGCCACCTGGTAGACGAGCCGCATGTCTTCCGGTTTGTCATCGAGGAATGAAGGCAGTTCATCCGCGGACGCCGTCACTTCCTGGAGGTCGCCGTTCGCCACCACGACTTGGCCTTCCTTCACTTCGCGTTCGGCCGGTGCCGCATGGTCGTGTCCCGCATGTGCTTCTGCGTCCTTCTCCGGCTTCTCTTTCGCCGCTTCATTGCCGCAGGCGGAGAGGATGAGGCCCGCAGCCGCGAGTAGATAAATGAGCTTCTTTTTCATATCTGAAGTTCACTCCTTTGGCACCACTATACCGGATGGCGGACGGGAAGTGGAGTGACAACTTATCGAAAAGTCCGGCTGAGTACAGCGAATAGAGCGTTGATTGAAGAAACGTTATCTTTATCCGGCCAAGCGTTATCTTTATCACACGAATCGTTATCTTTATCTGCAGAAGCGTTATCTTTATCCGCCGGACCGCTCCCAAAAACACTAAAACAGCCGGAGACATGAGTCCCCGGCTGCTTCATGTATTCCTATTAACGTCCGATCATCTTCGACGGAACGACCCATTCGTCGAACTGTTCGGCTGTGAGGAGGCCGGATTTGACGGCGGATTCCTTCAGCGTGGTGCCTTCCGCGTGTGCGGTTTTCGCGATTTTCGCCGCATTTTCATAACCGATGTGCGGGTTGAGCGCGGTGACGAGCATGAGCGAGTTGTCCAGGAGTTCCTGGATCTTCTCTTTGTTCGGCTCGATGCCGACTGCGCAGTTGTTGTTGAAGCTGATCATCGCGTCGGACAGGAGGCGGACCGACTGGAGGAAGTTGTAGGCGATGACCGGCTTGAATACGTTCAGTTCGAAGTTGCCCTGGCTTGCGGCAAATCCGATTGTCGCGTCGTTCCCCATGACCTGGGCGACGACCATCGTGAGCGCTTCGCTCTGTGTCGGGTTCACTTTGCCCGGCATGATCGAGCTGCCCGGCTCGTTCGCGGGAATCGTGATTTCGCCGATCCCCGAGCGCGGGCCGCTTGCGAGCCAGCGCACGTCGTTTGCGATTTTCATGAGGTCCGCCGCGAGCGCCTTGACCGCGCCGTGTGTGAAGACGGCCTCGTCATAGCTCGTGAGCGCCTGGAATTTATTTTCCGCGGATGTGAACTTGATGCCGACCTGTTCGCTGATCTGGGCTGCCACCTGGTCGCCGAAGCCTTCCGGTGCGTTGAGGCCCGTGCCGACCGCCGTACCGCCGATCGCAAGTTCCTTCATTTGCTCGACCGCCTGCTCGACCATCACACGGTCTTTTTCCAGCATGCGCACCCAGCCGCTGATTTCCTGGCCGAGTGTGAGCGGCGTTGCATCCTGCAGGTGCGTCCGGCCGATCTTGATGACATCGTCGAATTCCTTCGCCTTCTTATCGAGTGTCTCTTTGAGAACATCGATCGCCGGCAGGAGGTTCTCGATGACCGACGTGACGGATGCCACGTGGAGCGCCGTCGGGAATGTGTCGTTCGACGACTGGGACTTGTTCACGTCATCGTTCGGGTGGAGGCGGTCTTCCTCGCCCCACTCCTCAAGCAGCTCGTTGCCACGGTGTGCGAGCACTTCGTTCATGTTCATGTTCGACTGCGTGCCGGAGCCGGTCTGCCAGACGACGAGCGGGAAGTTGTCGTCGAGCTCGCCTTCAAGAACCTCGTCGGCTGCCGCTGAAATCGCCTTCGCCTTTGCGTCGGACAGGTTGCCGAGCTTGTTGCTCGTGATCGCCGCCGCTTTCTTCAGGTGAGCGAACGCCTTGACGATCTCCTTCGGCATCTTTTCCCCGCCGATCCGGAAGTTCTGCTTGCTCCGCTGGGTCTGCGCGCCCCACAGCTTGTCCGCCGGCACTTTGATTTCGCCGATCGTATCATGTTCGATGCGGTATTCCATCATTCCTCATCCTTTCCGTCTCTATCGATTCAATCCACCCTCTATTTTGCTACATTTCCGCCGGGGATACAATAGAGGGGCGTGCGGTGCGGTGGCAGGGGCCAATTCCCAAAAAAGAGGAGCCGAAGCCCCTCCTTCATACGTCCCATTAAAGTTCATGCCGGAGCGCGCCGATCACGTCCGTCTTCGTCGCTTTTCTTGCCGGGCGCCAGCCGGAGATCATGGCGACGCCGAGGCTGATGGCCGATGCGATGAGGACGAGCTGCCACGGGATGACGGAGAACGTCACGCCGAGGTCGGCGCCGTCTTCCCCGAGGGCCGCCGTCACGATGACCGGCAGCACGGCATTTGCGGCAAAGCTCACACCGTAGGAGATGACGACCGCGATCGCGGTCCCGACAATTCCGATCCAGGCGCTTTCCATGAGGAAGAGCCGCTGGATGAGCTTCGGCCCTGCACCGAGCGCCTTCATGACGCCGATTTCCCGCGTGCGTTCCGTGACCGCCATCGTCATCGTGTTGAAGATGCCGATCGAGGCGATCAGGATGGCGATCGTGCCGACAAAGACGAGGCCCGCCTTGAGTGCCAGGAAGAAGACGTCGAGCTGCTCGATCTCCTCTGATACCGAGTAGACCGAATAGCCGTCATCCTTCAAAGCAGTAGTGACACCCTTGACGTTTTCCAGCTTGTCGACGTACACGTTCACCTGCGGATAAGTGAACGGCTCTGCTTCCACGCCTTCCTCCGGCTCCGGGGAAACGGCGGCAAAGCCCTTTTCCATCTCGGGCATCAGCCGGTTGTCCATGTACAGATAGCCGTCAAATGCCCAGTCTTTGCCGGGGGCTTCCTTGATGCCGACGATCTTGAGCGGCCACTCCTCCGACACCGCACCTTCTTCAAGCGGATCAAACCGGAATGTGACCGTCTTTCCGAGCAGTGCTTCCTTGTAGGTCGGCAGCTCCTCGCCTTCCTTCACGGTCGCCTTTTCGTCGCTCAGCTGCTCTGCGAACCCGGAGCCGACAACGATTTCGCCCGGATTTTCCGGGAAGCGTCCTTCCGCCAGCTTGAAGCCCGAGGTCTCCTCTTCGCTAAAATCAGTGAAGTAGGCATTGAGCCCGGCCGTATAGCCATCCAGTTCTGCGAACGCGGTCGGGGACAGCTGTTTGCGGTGGACGACCGACTTCACGTGATCCATTTCCTTCATTGCATCTGTTTTGGCGTCCGTCAGTTCCTCGCTGTACACTTCCACCTGTGTGATCATCTGATTGGACAGGACTTCGTCTTTGATCGTCTTGTGCAGGCCGAACCCGACCGACGCGAGGACAATCAGGAACGCCGTGCCCATCGTGGCGGCGAGCACCGTCATGAACACACGCAGCCGGTTGCGGCGGATGTGCTGGCGGACGAAGGCGATCTGATCTTTAAATGACATGGCGGAGGCCCCCTTCCGCGAGTTCGCCGTCATGCATCCGGTACGTCCGGTCCGCGATCGCGGCGACTTCATCATCATGCGTGATGATGACGAACGTAATGCCGTACGTGCGGTTGAGCGACTGGATGAGCAGCAGGATGTCCTGCTCCGTCTCGGAGTCCAGGCTGCCGGTCGGCTCGTCCGCGAAGATGATCGGCGGCTCGGTGATCAGCGCCCGGGCGATGCCGACCCGTTGCTGCTGGCCGCCGGACAATTCGTTCGGATAATGGCTCCGGATGTCGCTCAGTCCGGTGCTTTCGAGAAGCTCTTCCACCTTCCGCCTGCGCTCGGTGGCCGGAACTCCCTTCAGCGTGAGCGGCAGCTCGACGTTTTCAAATGCCGTCAGGCCCGGCATGAGCTGAAAGTTCTGGAACACGAATCCGAAATGATCCAGCCGGTACGCCGCCCGCTGCGCTTCGTTCATCGCCGTCAGATCCGTGCCGTCCACGAGCACCTGGCCCCGGTCAGGCTGCAGGAACCCCGCGAGTATATGAAGCAGCGTCGATTTCCCGGAACCGCTCCGCCCGACGATCGACACGATCTCCCCGTCCGCCGCCTGGAGGGTCAGCCCCTTGAGGACCGGCACTTCCGTCTCCTTCCCCTTCTTGCCGACCCGGAACGAATGGGCCAGCCCTTTCACTTCGATCATGTTCATTCCTCCAATAATGAGTGCTGACTTCAGTATAGAAGGGAAATCTGAAGGAAAAGCGAGGGGGAAAATGAAGAAATTCTTAAGATAATGTTCAAAACCGGTGAATGTTAAGCAAAGGCCTTTGAATGTTAAGCAAATCGTTGTGAATGTTAAGTTTACGGACGGCATGCCATTAATTCATCTTTGCCCAATGATAATCTGGTAGGGTGGCAATTAATAAGTGATTTTTACTGAGTTCAATATCCGTAATGATGCCATGACCTACTTCAAGAAGCACCTTCACTTCCCACTCATCATCCCGGGGTTTAATTAGATAAATCACTTCATTCCCGTAAACACCAAATAAGTTATTTCCTTTATTAATCAGCTTATTGAATTCATAATCAGTTTGTATTTTATCCCACTTGCCATATTTAAGGTTTTGAACCCACAATGTATAATCTGAAAGAAGAAATAAGTGATCTCCAATCAACTCCATGTATGATGGGGTTTCTAAACCTTGAGGCAGTTCAAGGCTAATCCATTCATCATCATTTTCTATTAAAACCTCCCCGTTATTCGTCAAGAGACCGACTGCCCCTCCCTCGGAAATTTTCAAGGCGAGGAGTTCATCATATTTTGGTTTACCGACAGTGATCCATTTCCCATGTTTACTTATATATTTATAAAAATGATTATTTGATAACACTGCGATGTTGTTATTTGTTGAGTAGGCGACTTCCTCAATTTTTATTGGCATATCTTTTTTAATCTTATTTTCAAATGTATTCATGTGCCAAAGACCTGATTCAGTCGCAACGTATAGCTCATTATCCAAAATCCATTTAGTTAATACTTTTTCTTTCGCAACATTGATTGAGCTCCAATTCCTCCCGCCATCCTTGCTGAATACAGAAAAAGGCTGCACAGATAGATTAAATTGCCGGGGCTTTTCATCACCCCAAACAGCCCACTGATTTCCCTCGGTCGTTATCCCGTTAATAGCCATGGCCTTTTTCAACACTTTGAATTCTCCGGTGTCCAAATCGGCTTTGATGATTCCGCCTCCTTTCGGAACTTTGTGTAGGGCATCCGATATTTCTCCGTTCCTCGCATCAAAACTTACTCTGGCAAATAGCCCATCCGGATCATTTCCCAAAACAGTGACCGTTGGGTTTCCGCTTTCGTTATCAAGCGTAAAATGGTACCCTGTTGCCCAATCCACCCCTTTTTGCAAATTATATTGTTCTTTTGCGATTTCCAACAAATAAGGACTGTCAAATTTAATATCTCCTAAATTTACTTTCCCGAAGCTCGGACCCCTGCCCTCTTGTGTTCCACTTATTTCCCCTTTAGAAATCCCCACAAATAATTGTTGATCGGAGCTGGAGGATTCAAAACACAAAGTCCATTTGTATCGCTTTCCTTCAGTCCCCCTTGTTCCCCCCATCGTTTCGTCCACACTCGTCGCGCTGATTAAATACGCATCCTCATTCCATTTCCTTGCTTTTCTCAATCCGAGATTAATTGCTTCTCTAAGAGAGATTTCAGCACCTTTATCCAAGGTCGCTTTAATAGTATTTGAATACACTAGACTTAACGCCATTAAAATTGAAGCAAGTATCCAATATACTTTCACCCTTCCAATATTAATCACTCTCCCCCAAATTAACTCACTATTCATAGCGTATTCGGTCTAATTAAGGGAAATTCACTTAGCTGACATCTGTTTTCCAGGTAAGGTTACCAAGAACACCAAAAGCATGGAGACGGGTGGTTTAAACTCCAACCAAAACTACGAAGCTATAAAAATCGGATTGATCCTCTGCGTCCGCCCCGTCTCAAACGTGCCTCCTGCCGGCTTCTGGAATATAATGATAGATAGAAAGATAGATCAATCTTGCAACTGCCAGACGACTATTCATACTGATACCGCCGGCCTTCGCGCCGGACAAGCCGAAAGCAAGGTGGTTCCCATGTTCTGCAACATCTGCAAGCCCCAGGCAATTGAATTTGAAATCGAGTTTTCAACACCCGGCAACGAAAGGCACCTCCCGTCCATCCGCCGCTATTTGAACGAAGCCGGTCTGCTCGTCCGCGAGGAAGGCAGCCGGCTCACCGTACGGGAAGCCGCAATGAAGGGGCTCCTCGACTATATGGACCAGCATATGGACACTGCACCTATCCGCTTCCGGATCGGCGGGGAAGAGTGGCGTCCGATCGGCGAGGCCACCTCACTGTTGGATGCCCAGTGGATCGACGGAGTCATCGACCGGGAGGCCGTCCACTTTCATATCCAACCGATTGTGGACGGCAACGAAAATCTCCACGCTTATGAGATGCTGGCACGTTTTCAGGATGAACAGGGGGAACTGCTCGCCCCGTTTCCTGTTTTTGAAGCAGCGAAGACCCGCAACCGGCTTTATGCGCTCGACCGGGTCTGCCGGATCCATGCGGTCCGTCAGGCAGGGAAAGTCGGCAGCCGGGTGTTCATCAACTTCATCCCGACGTCGATTTATTCACCGGAGCATTGCCTCCAGACAACTGTCCGGATTGCACGGGAACTTGGCATCGATCCCTCCCGCTTCGTATTTGAAGTGGTCGAAACCGAGCAAGTGAATGACCTCGGCCACCTGAAGCGAATTCTCGACTTCTACAGGGAACGCGGATTCCGCTATGCGCTCGATGATATCGGTGCCGGATTCAACACGGTCGAGACGATCAGGGAGCTGAAGCCGTACTACACGAAACTCGACAGGCAATATGTCACCGGTGTCCATCTCGACCCCCAAAAGCAGATAGTCGCACTTGATGTGCTTGAAGCGACCCGGTCCACCGGCGGCGTCCCCCTCGCCGAGGGCATCGAGGATGAAGCGGAGTTCCGCTGGCTGAAAGATGCCGGATTCGAGCTGTTCCAGGGCTATCTGTTCGGGAAGCCGCGGCCGATTGCCGGTTAGGATATCCATCCAAATAAAAGCCGGAGACCGCACCTGCATCACAGGACGGTCTCCGGCTTTCTTTTCCATTAAACTTCCACGGTCTCGATATCACCCGCCGGTGATTCGTCTTCCGGCTGTGCGGCTTTCGGGCTTTCTTTCTCCCGCTTTTCCTTCATTTCAAATGCGATGTCATCGAGGCTGGGACGGAGGTTGTGCTTGCCCGAGTAGTTTTCGAGCATTTCCTTCACGTCGATGCCGGACGAGGCTTTGAGCGATTCCTGGAGTCCGGTCATGAGGCTGGTGGCGTAGCCGGTGACGCGGTTCGCGCCGCCGCCTTCGCCGCTGCCCGTGTCGACGACGGTGAGCTTGTCGATATTGCTGAGCGGTGCCGCAACGTTCTTCGCGTATTCCGGCATCATGCGGACGATCATGTCGAGGACCGCAGCCTGGCCGTACTGCTCGAACGCTTCCGCGATCTTTCGCTTCGCTTCGGCTTCGGCGAGGCCCTTCAGGCGGATGACGTCCGCTTCGGCCTCACCCTGCGCCCGCTCGGATTCGGCCTTGGCCGTTCCGTCGAGCCGGACTTTTTCGGCATCGGCTTTTGCACGGGCCTCGATGCGGTACTTCTCGGCGTCCGCCTCGGCGAGCTGCTTCGCTTTTTCCGCAGCCGCATTCTGTTCCACCGCATACCGGTCGGCGTCCGCCTTCTTCTTCACTTCCGAATCATACTGGCGCTCGCGGCGCTGAATTTCCTTCTCTTCGAGTTCGATCTGTTTCTGACGCTCAATGATGCGGACCTGCATCTCCTGCTCGGTCACTTCCTGCTTGGCACGGGCCGATTCCAGCTCGTAAGCCTGGTCGGCACGCGCTTTCGCGACGTCCTGCTCGCGCCGGTATTCGGCGACCTTCAGCTGGTTGTCCTTTTCCGATTCTGCGATTTCCGTGGCGCGCGCAAGTTCCGCCTGCATGGCATTTTTGTCGGCTTCAGCGCGCTTGATGCGCGTCTCTTTTTCCGCTTCCGCCGTCGCGATGTCGGCGTCGCGCTTCACCTGGGCGATCCGCGGCTTCCCGAGCGAGTCGAGGTAGCCGTTCTTGTCGCGGACGTCCTTGATCGTGAACGAGACGATGACGAGGCCCATCTTCGCAAGGTCGTGCGAAGCGACGCGCTGCACTTCCTGGGAAAACTTGTCACGGTTCTTGTAGATTTCTTCAACGGTCATCGACCCGAGGATCGAGCGGAGGTGGCCTTCCAGCACTTCCTTCGCCTCGTTTTCGCGGTCTTCCTTCGCCTTGCCGAGGAACTGCTCGGCGGCGGTCGCGATTTCGGTGATCGAGCCGCCGATCTTGATGATGGCGGTGCCGTCCGCCATGACCGGAACACCCTGCTCGGTATACACTTCCGGCGTCGTCACTTCGAGCTTGCTCGAAAGCAGGCTGAGCGGTGCCGCCTGCTGGAACACCGGGAGGACGAATGTTCCGCCGCCGCGGATAATCTTGATTTTATTGCCGGAACCGTCCGTGTGCACGTTCTTCGTCCCGAGGTAGCTCCCCGTGACGATGAGTGCTTCGTCCGGACCGGCCGTCCGGTAGCGCGTCACGTAGACGCCGATGATGGCGAGCAGCACGAACGCCGCAATGCCGACTGCAATCCATACCATAATTGTTTCCCCCTTTTATTAGATGTAACTGGCTTGGGCGACTGGACAAAGACGAGACGGGCGGCGGCTCACTTTGCGTCCGGAAAGCGGAACGGTTCGTATTCCTTCACGATCAGCGCCCCGTCCTCGATTTCCAGGATGAGCACTTCCTTGCCGTAGGCGATCTCCGAGTTCCCGTAGCCGGACGCCCGCTTCGGGATGAGGCCATTCACCGTCTCGATGACGACTTCGCCGAACCCGTCCGCCGGCACCGGCACGATCACCCGTCCGACCTCGCCGAGCAGCGACTCATCAGTGTAGGCGGTCGAGGCTTCCGCAGACCGGAGCGGCAGCAGCACGAAGAAATAAAGAAGGAACGATAAAACCGCCGACCCGGCTGCCGAAATCGCCAGGATGACGCCGCTTCCCATGCCGGTCGTCTTCTCCAGGATGAACCCGCCCGCCGACAGGAACGTCAGGAACGCGAGGATCACCGCAGGATTGACGAACGGCAGCGCTTCTCCCGCGCCGTCCGCCACGTCTCCGAAAAACAGGTACAGCACCGTTGCCAGGCCGGCGACCACGAGCACGATCAAATACAGCTGGGTCACCGGCAGCCCGAACACTTCCATTTCCCCCACCTCCGCCGTCTGCTTAACTAGGTATACGGGTAAGTGGTGCCCAGGGTTTCAAAAGTTCGGAAAATTTTATCGGGAGCACAGAATCTTTCGAAGACAGAGGTCTGTCTTCTTGAAGATGCGGCAAAAGGCTTGCACGAATTTCCCAGAGCTGTTATGATGATAATGAATTATTTTTGTTCGGCGTGACGTTCGGATGGACTCGGTTTCATCTTGACTGATCAGGACTTGAGCAAGGATAGTAACACACGTGTGCCACAAGCACGCAAGGAGGAAATTAACATGGAACAAGGTAAAGTAAAATGGTTTAACGCAGAAAAGGGCTTCGGCTTCATCGAACGCGAAGATGGCGACGATGTATTCGTACACTTCTCCGCTATCCAGCAAGACGGTTTCAAGTCCCTTGATGAAGGTCAAGAAGTTGAGTTCGAAATCGAAGAAGGCCCACGCGGTCTTCAAGCTGCGAACGTCGTAAAAATCTAATTTCAGATAACGACAACAAAACGCCGCCTCCTCCGGGAGACGGCGTTTTTTCATGCAATGGGATCGCGGAACGGTTGGAACGTTGATTGTATTCGCGGAACGTTGATTGTATTCGCCGGAACGTTGATTGTATCCGCCCATTACCCTCCTGCCCCCGGCACCCGGCATTCCGGCTCAAAAAGGCGCTGCCAACACGAACCCCGCCAGCAAAATCAAGACGATCAGGATATTCCACGACCGCTTCTCTCCTTCCTTCGGCCGCGCAGCCCGGTAGACGAAGGCGAGCGCAAACGCCAGGAACATATAGCGGAACAGGCTGCGGTCAAAGAATGAGGCGATCAGGATGATGAGCCCGATTCCAAGCAAGATCCATTCGGTCACAGACAGCTTTGGCACGCAATCCCTCCCTCCCGCCGGACAAATGTTTATTCTCCGGCCTCTTCTTTATCCATTCCCCAATCTTTGGCGAGTATCACTTTCAGCTCTTCAAGCCGGCCGGTGCCGAGCACTTCTTCCAGTTCCCGTTCAAGTTCTGCTTTCAGCCGCTCATTCTGTTCGAGACAAGCCATCCCGAATCCGGTCAGCCGGACACGTTTCGCTTTTTTATTCCCCTCGTCGGCGCTCACTTCGACGAGTTCTTTTTCCAAAAGTTTTTTGATGAGTTTATGGGCGGCCTGCCGTGTGATGCCGGCCTGCCGGGCAACTTCCGTGATGGTCGGTTGCTGCTGTCCGATACGGCCGATGATGAACCACTCGGAACTTGAAATCTCCATGTCCGACCTTTCTTCCCAGCGCTCCTCCGCTGCCCGGCGGAGCTGTGCATACCGCTCCCCCAGCAGATCGATCAATCGTGGTTGGCGCTTGTCCATGTGTTGTTCTTCCTCTCCGGTTCCCGTGAATTTCGTGTTAATCATGGCAAGCCCCGGCTCGTTTGTCAACCAAGTTGACCAAAATGGGAAAGTTGCGTATAATGTATGTAAACCAGGTTGACGTTTCAACCGGAAGGAGGCCTTGCGGATGTTTGAGATTGGAGATGTCGTCGTCTATGCGAAACATGGACTCTGCAAGATCACGGACATTTGCGAGAAAGACTTATTTGGCCAGACACGGACGTATTACCTGCTGCACCCGCTCGATGAACCGTCGCTGAAGATCAGCACGCCCGCGGACGGGAAAAAACAGAAGATCACGAAGGTGATGAGCCGGAAGGAAGCCGAGGAACTGATGGCACTGTTCGGCCAGCCGGGAATCGAATGGATCCAGGACACGAGACAGCGTGGCCGGGCCTATGACATCCTTGTGCGGACGGGCAGCCGCAAAGAGATCGCACAAGTTGCGAACGCCCTCATCACCCAGCAGCTGACAACCGACCAGAAAATGTATGACCAAGACCGCAAAACCCTCGCCACGATCCAGAATCTGCTGTTCCACGAGATCGCCTTGGCGCTCGACATGACGGCAGAGGAAGTCGGCGATCGGATCAATGACCAGATTCTGGCGGGACAAGGGGTTTAAATGAGTGAAGAAGAGGATGGCGATGGCCATCCTCTTTTCCTTTTTTCCGGCATCACGGGGTGCTGCTTTTCAACTATCGACTTTCACCCCCCTCCCGCACGACACCCCGCCTTTCGTCCTGTAAACTGATGATAGAAAGATTCAATTACTTGCAGGGAAAGGAAGACGTGCCGTGCGCAGTTTGGCAAACTTTGTGATCCGCTTTCCAAAGTGGATCATTGCTCTTTGGATTCTCCTCGCGGGATTCATGGCGTTCCAGGCCGTGAAGCTGCCCGGTGTCCTTGAAGGCGACGGGTTCCGGATGGACGGCGAGCATGAACAGGTGATGGAACGGGTGGCCGATGAGTTCGGCATGCCGGCGGAGACGCTGTTCCTCGTTTTTGACGGACTGTCCGACGAGTCGGTCGGGCAGGAGCTGGACCGGGTGGAAACGCTCGGCATCACCGAGAACATCGTCTCCCCGCTTGATGATGATGCGCTCCATTCGGATGAACTGTCTTATGCGATGCTCCAGTTTGACGATGAAGCGGATATGCCGGCCGCGGTGGCCGACATCCGCGATGCGGTGAAGGAAAGCGGCACGACGCTCACAGGCGGATCCGCGATCACAGAAGACATCAACAAGGCAAGCCAGCGTGACTTGATCAAGGCGGAGGCGATCGGGCTGCCGATTGCGCTTATCGTCCTCCTGCTCGCATTCGGTTCGGTCGTCGCGGCGCTCGTGCCGTTCTTTGTCGCGATTGCGACCGTGCTGACGACGTTCGGCATCCTGACGATCCTCGGCGGCTCGGTGGACCTGTCGATCTTCATCATGAACATCGTCCCGATGCTCGGGCTCGCCCTCTCCATCGACTTCTCGCTCCTCTTTATCAACCGGTACCGCGAAGAGCGGAGAAAACAGCCGGTCGAGGATGCAGTCCGGACGACCATCCTGACCGCCGGGCGATCGGTGCTGTTCTCGGCGTTCTGCGTGTTCATCGGACTCGGCGCCATGTTCATCATCCGGATCGAAATCTTCCAGAACATCGGGCTTGGCGGCATGATCCTCGTCGCGCTCGCCGTCCTGACTTCGCTCACGCTGCTGCCGTCGGTTCTCCTCGTGCTCGGTGACCGGCTGAACAAGTGGACTGTCATCAAAGTGAAGGAAAACGGGGCGACCGGCTGGCGGAAGTTCGCCGAACGGGTCATCCGTCGGCCGGTGCTTGTGACGATCGGCGCCGTCCTCGTGCTCGGCATCTTCGTGATCCCGGTGAAGGACATGGAACTCACCATCCCGGAAATGGATTCATTGCCGAAAACGAACGATTCCCGGCTGGCCTTCGAGAAGATCGAGGACGAGTTCGGCCTCAACAACTCCAACGCCTATCTCATCGCAGAACGCGACGGCGGCTGGGATGGCGAAAACGGCATCCGGGAGATTGAAAAAATCCAGGACGCCCTGCTGGACGATCCGCGGACGGATGGCGTCACAACGATCTTCACGGAAGGCGACATCGGCGGTGCCGACGAATGGATGCTGGCCGCGCAGTCCCCGCAGGCCGCGGGAGCGCTCGAGCCGCTCCTGGACGCCTTCACGGACGGCGATTCCCTTCTCATCCCGGTGTCGCTCAAGCCAGACGGCGCCACCGCAGAAGCCCAGGACTGGGCACGCAACTGGGCGGAAAAAGACACGGGATGGAACCTGTCCGTCGGCGGCTATCCGAAGTTCAACCAGGAGATTTTCGATGAAATCTGGGACAAGATCGGCTGGGTGCTCGCCCTGATCGTCGTCTCGACGTTCATCATCCTCATGATCGCCTTCCGCTCCGTGCTCATCCCGCTGAAGGCGATCCTCATGAACATCATCGGGTTGTCGGCTGCATTCGGCGCGCTCGTCTACATCTTCCAGTGGGGCCACTTCGGGCTTGAAGCGGGCACGATCGCGCTCATCATCCCGGTGCTCGTCTTCAGCCTCGTGTTCGGACTCAGCATGGACTACGAAGTGTTCCTCATCTCGCGCATCCAGGAGGAATACACGAAGGACTTCGACAACGACCGCGCCACCGTAGAAGGGCTTGCCGCAACGAGCAAGATCATCACCTCCGCGGCGCTCATCATGATCGTCCTGACCGGCGCATTCGCCTTCACCGACGTCATGCCGGTCAAGCAGATCGGCGTCGGCATCGCAATCGCTGTCGCCATCGACGCCACGATCATCCGCCTCCTCCTCGTCCCGAGCCTCATGAAGCTGTTCGGGAAATGGAACTGGTGGCTGCCGTTCAGGAAAGGGCCGTATCGAGGCGGAAATTGGCACTGAGAAGAAAATGACATGAAGAAGATTCAGACACACAAACAGCCTCCGAACCAGCACTGGTTTTGGAGGCTGTTTTGAACGGCATAAGATGATTCGCACCTCGTTGGAGTTTTCTGAAAATATGGTAAAATAATTGTGGAGGTGGTGGTGTGAAGGGGGATTTCAAAATCCGGTACCGAGACCTGGATACCAAAGACAAGTTTATTCGTTCTATTTGGGGCGGTGCTTTCTCCCTTGCGTTTTTGTACTGGGTTATCTCAGTTGCAACAGGGGTGGAAGGCAATCGTGATTTCGACAATGTCTATATTAAAGTGTGGTTGCCGCTTGTAGCTACTTTTATTGTGGTTGGTGATGTGGTCTATATGTACACCAAATGGAAAAAGGAAGAGAAGTCTAAACAATAGGCCCCCAGAGTTTGGGGCGTCTAGCCTTTTCTCCTTCTGAAAAGTGTTAACAAATCTATTTAATCAAAACACGAGGACACTTCCCGCGCCCTCGTTTCGTCGTAACAGGAGGTTGAATAAATGGAAAAGGGGGATGCTTCCCTTCTCTCTAATCGCTCTTTTCTTTTTCTTTGGACGGGTCAAAGCATTTCGATGTTCGGTCTTGCTGTTTATACGACCTGCCTGCCCTTCCTGGTCTTCCATGCCGGCGTAGGAGCAGTGGAACTTAGTTTGGCGCAATCCATTTTCATCATTCCTCAACTTGTTTTTCTCCTGGCCAGCGGCGTATTCGTTGATCGATGGCCCAAGAAAAGGATCATGATGATCGCGGACTTGATCAGAAGCTTGCTGGTATTCAGCGTCGCCATCCTGCTGGTCGTTGAGGAACTCCGGTTAATCCATGTTTACTTACTGACAGGCATCATCGGTTTGATCGGCACATTTTATAGACCTGCAGTGAGAGGCATCACTCCGTTGATTGTTGAGAAGACCCAGCTCATTTCGGCCAATTCATTAAGATCGATTTCCCAGCAAGTAAATGAAATGATTGGTCCTGCAATAGGTGGGTTTTTGGCCGCAAGCATCGGTTTGTATGTGGCTTATGCGATCAACGCGGTGACATTCCTTCTGTCCGCATTGTTGGTTACTCTCGTGGCGGTTCGGACCGTTGTCCCCGATGAGGAGGAAAACGGCCGCAGCGATAATTTTCTTGATGACTTTATGGAAGGATGGAGAACCGTCAGGAAGAGGGGGTGGCTCGGGGCTAGCATTTTGATCGGTTCCGTATCGAATGTCGGAATCGCGGCATTCGATGTGATCATCCTGCCGGTATATGCAGCATCCGCTTTCGAAGGTGTCCGGACATATGGACTATTTCTAAGTTCGATGGCCATCGGAGCCTTGGTCTGTGCAGTCGTGATCGGAAAGATCAACAAACTATCAAACAGAGGGCTGCTTTACTACTTGTTTATCGGGCTATCCGGCGTATTTGTCCTGTGCCTGTCATTAAAGCCCGCTCTTTGGCTGACCCTCCTGCTACTCAGTGGAATCGGTTTCTGTCTCACAGCGTTTATCATCATTTGGGATAGCGTCACCCAGGAATTGATCGATGAGAAGCTGCTTGGCCGCGTCGTCAGTTTTGAAATGTTCGGCGGCCTTGCGCTTCTGCCCCTCAGCTATGCTCTATTCGGCTTCCTGCTCGAGAAGATGGGGGTCTCCTGGTCCATGAGCCTTGCCGGCCTTGTCATTTTCGCCGCCTCCCTTCTCGGGTTGTCGAATAGGAGAGTGAGGGAACTTAACTGAGTTTTTGCCCGGCGGCACTGAATCTCATTCTTCTCTTCTGCGCTTGTTTTTTGCTCATTCCCAAGGCCATA
Organism: Bhargavaea ullalensis; assembly: GCF_042432615.1. Taxonomy (NCBI): domain Bacteria; kingdom Bacillati; phylum Bacillota; class Bacilli; order Caryophanales; family Caryophanaceae; genus Bhargavaea; species Bhargavaea ullalensis. The sequence goes on along the minus strand of NZ_JBHLWY010000043.1, from coordinate 310,212 downwards.
TAAACTCCCCACCGGGTCCGATGAATGTGATACTTTTTCGGCTATACTTTCTTTGGAAGGCTCATTTACGGAACTTTCATTATTAGCTACTAAGAAAGATACTCCCGCAACGATGATTGCCAACATAACCAACCAAAACACGCTACTTTTCCTCAATAAAAACACCTCTCCCTCGACTCCCTTTTCCTGATTAGTTAAAGCACCATACAATAGTTAAAATGGAGGCGAGAGATCTATGAAGAACTTAATGTTTATTTTCGCATTAGTTTATCTAACAGTAATGATAAAGGGTAAAGTGGCATTACGAGGATATTACGAAAAGAATATTGAAACGCGGCTGCTCCCATTTCGGAGCAGCCGCCTGTTCCTATCAGAAGAAACCGATCATTTTTGGCAATACAAACATCCCGACCGCCATTCCGGATGCAAACAGCAACAACAGCCGGTTGCGCTTTTTCGTCTCCCTCATGGAATCCTCCCCTTTATCCCCTTTTACCTTTCTCCCGCCCCGGATAAACACGTTAGAAATCCACTTCCTGCTTCGCCTCGGCAGGCTCCCTCCGACTTTTGGTCAGTGCCAGCATCAGGATCATGCCGATGAGGCAGCCCGTCCCGAGCCATTGGAAGAAGCCGAATGGTTCCCCGAGCCAGAACACCGTCGTGAGCACGGCGGCAAGCGGCTCCAGGCTGCCGAGGAGACTCGTTTCTTTCGGTGCCAGGCTCTGGAGGCTTTCGATGTAAAACCAGAAGGCCAGCATCGTCCCGAAGAGGATAACGAAGATCAGGTAGCCATATGCTTCAGGCGGCAGCCCTTCCAGATCTACTTTCCACGGCGGATGAATGAAGCTCAGCGCCGCCCCGCCGATCGTCATCGCCCAGCCGACGATAACGAGGGAATCAAACCGGGCCAGAAGCGGGACGGCATAAAGTGTATAAAACGCGAGCGCTACGCCCGACAGGATGCCCCAGATGACAGCCGGCATCGGGACGGACAGCCCGGCGAGCGAACCGTTCGTCAGCAGGAGGAAACAGCCGCCGAGTGCCAAGATGACCGTCCCGATGTCCCGGCCGCTCAGAACCGCCTGTTTCCGCAAAACGGTATAGACGATGATCATAACCGGCGCCAAGTATTGCAGGAGCGTCGCGACCGCCGCATTGCCGTGGTCGATGGACGCCATGTATGTATACTGGACCGCCAGCATGCCGAGCAGACCGAACAGGACGAGGCGGAAAGCGGTCGTCTTGTTCCGCCAGACGTCCAGGATTTGCGCACGATCCTTCCAGAGGAACTGGACGGCGAGCAGAAGGATGCCGGCGATGAGCAGCCGGGTCGACACGAGCCAGTTCACCCCGATGCCGTATTGCTGGAACAGTTTCTGGGAAACGGTCCCGCCGACGCCCCAGAAGATGGCCCCCGACATGACGAGCAACAGGCCCGCCGTTCTGTTTTTTGGTTTCATAGGCATTTCCCCGTCTGATTTATCTGTTACTATTATATTAACGGAAAGAATGGTTGTCCGGAAGACATGGATGCCCGCCGGACGCTGAAAATATGATGGATTTGGCAGGTGCAATGATGAATCAACCGTTTGTCTACAAAACATTTACAGGAAAAGTGAAGACGATGGGCGACCCGGACGCCAAGCGCCCGATGGACAGGAAATGGGAAAGCGCGATTTTCAAGACGGAGAAGGAACTTCCGCTTACACTCACCAAAACCGGATTGTCCGGTGACCAGGTGGCCGACACGAAAAACCACGGCGGGCCGGAAAAGGCACTGTTCTGCTACCCGCTCCGGCATTACGACCACTGGAAAGAAGACCTGGAGCTCGACTCCATCGGCGCAGGTGCCATGGGCGAAAACCTGTCCGTCACCGACATGGACGAAACCACCGTCTGCATCGGTGACACCTACCGGCTCGGCAATGCGCTGATTCAGGTTTCCCAGCCGAGAAGGCCTTGCTGGAAGCCGGCGAGACGGTTCCGAGTCCTCGACTTCTCGCTGAGGATCCAGAATACCGGACTGACCGGCTGGTACTTCCGCGTGTTGGAGGAAGGCTCCATCCAATCGGGCCTCCATCTGGAACTGATCGAACGCCCGTATCCCCGGTGGACGATTGCCGAATGCAATGACGTCATGTACCGGGACAAAGAAGACCGGGAACGCACCGCCGCTCTCGCCTCCTGCGACCTCCTCGCCGCAAACTGGAAACACACACTGGTGAAACGCCTCCAAGGGCATGAATCCTCGGTAGAAAAGCGGGTGTATGGGCCGAATCAGGAGTGAGGTGGTTACAGTATGCCGCTAGAAAAAAGCGTAATAAAAAGATCTATTAATTTTTTGTTTCTATCCATTACAATCTCAGTCGTGATGATGGTGATCACTTATGTAATTAACCCAAACATTAACGAAGTAACTGCCGGAATCGGAAGTGGGGTATCCAAGCAAATAAGCGAATCGTCTGGAATGGGGAAAGTCTGGGCCTTTATTTTCAATAACGGTTTTATCGTGCCGCTGCAAATGTTTGTGTTGGCTTTGATACCAATACCTTTTCTATTTCTCTTGAATTTAATCTCAACAGTTGCTCTTCCCGGTATCCTATTTGGCGTTGCGCTGCATATCGAAGAGGGTTATGGACTCATTTTCGCTACGCTTCCTCATTACCTATTTGAGGTTTTTGCTTATTGTTTATTCGCTGCAGTGTTGTACAGTTTAAACCAGAATATGCGGATGCAAATCAAAACTATATTTAAGAGAGAGAAGACGGAAGTGCCTCTGTTCGAAAGTATATTAGACACGGCAAAATCTTTCGTTGTTCTTGTTTTACCGCTCATTATTGTGGCGGCATTCCTGGAAACATATATTGCTGATCTAATATTTGATTTGTTTTAACGAGCGTTTTTAACCAATAGGAAAATCGAAGGAGGATCCAGATGATCAACGAAACAGACCTGAAACATCTGCGTCGATGCGTGGAGCTGGCAGCAGAAGCTTTGGAGAAAGGCGATGAGCCGTTCGGTTCCATTCTCGTTTCAGCCGACGGCGAGGTGCTCATGGAGGACCACAATCATGTGGCGGGCGGGGATCACACGCAGCATCCCGAATTTGCCCTGGCGCGCTGGGCGGCCGGGAATCTGACACCGGAGGAAAGAAAAGCGGCGACGGTCTATACGTCCGGAGAGCATTGCCCGATGTGCGCGGCCGCCCACGGCTGGGTCGGCCTCGGGCGGATCGTCTACGCCAGTTCGTCGGAACAGCTGTCGCAGTGGCTCGGTGAAATGGGAATGGATCCGTCGCAGTCCCGCGTTCGCAGCCTTCCGATCCTGGAAGTGATCCGCGACACCGAGGTGGACGGTCCTGTTCCGGAGATTGCTGAAGAAGTGCGCGAGCTGCACCGCCGGCTTCACACGGGGAACTGAAATTAGTAAAAGACTTCGCATGCCGGACTAGAATTGTCCCACGCGAAGTCTTTTTATTGGGCCATCGCCGGAATCAACAGCGTCGTGTCTTCCCCGTCGAGCGTGCAGCGGAAGGCATAGACCGGCTGGTAGTAGCCTTTGGAGTCGAGTGAATAAGTCAGTTTGACGTCGTGGACCTGGAGCGTGCCGATCTTTTGGTTCCCCGGAAGCGTCAGGAACTTCCCCTTCAGAAGCTCTTGATAAGCGGAGTGTTCACTTTTCAGCCCGACCTCCTTCACCTTCCTATAGGTGATGAGTCGGTTGTCGAGTTCCTTCACCGTGCCGTCATTGTAATACACGGCGGCCAGCGTGCCATCCGTCATCCGGTCTCCGCGTTCCTGCTGATTCACTGCCCATTCGTACGTTCCCGGACCGGTCTGCCGAAATTCGGCGTCCCGGGGAATCTCGACTCCGAACTGTGACAGGCTCTCCCTTACTGTTTCTTCATCCGTATCCATCGGCTCCATGCCGTCATCCAGCTGCGAAAAGTCCGTCAGGCTGAAGTTGCCGTCGCGAAACCGGACCGACAGCTGGTAGGCCGGCTCCCCCTGCACCCTATACAGGCCTTCCTCGGGGTAGGAAAGGTCTTCGATTTCGGCCGGATTTTTGCCAAGACGCTTGAAAAAGTCACGGGCGAACTCATCGGCCGTTTTCTTTGTAAGGACGGGTGCACTGTAGACCGGGGCTGTCCCGCCGGTTTTATTCATATCAACGTCCGCCGAGACCGCGGCCTGTTTCAAATCCGCCCGGTGCGCGGGGACGATGGACAGATTCCCAAGTTCCTTCATTTCATAATAGCCGAACAGGCCGGCGGACAGAACCACCACGGTCAGCAGCGGCGAAAAGAAAATCAGCGCCCGCTTGACTCCTTTTTCCTTCAGACGGATGAAGCCCATCGTGAGACCGTAGCCGATGATCGCGCCGAGGAGATTATTGAACAGGTCGTCGGCCACAAAGTTGCCGTAGCCGGTGATCAGCTGGATGGTCTCGATCGACAGCGTGAGCAAGGCCGCCAGCCCGATCGTCCACGCCGCTTTTCTGAACCGCGGATGAAGCAGCGGCAGCAGGGCGCCGAACGGGACGAGCATGAGGATGTTCAGGTAAATGAATTGCCAGTGCCGGACGCTGAAGAGATGCCACGCCTCACGGTAAGTCGAGAACAGAGACAAGTCGACGCCGGCTTGATAGCCCGGCCCCCTGTTGAATAGGGTGACGCCCGCCACCATGATCAGGTAGCCGGTGAATGCGGCGAGCACGAACAGCCGTCCCAGTGACAGGGGGCTCCATCCTTTAAGAAACGTCTTGCGGCCGATCAAGTAAAGCAGCGCAAAGAGGACGGCGATTGCTGAGACCGCAAACAGCGCCAAGTAAAAATTATCTCTCACCAATCCGAGGATTTCTTGTAGACGCATTTCTTTTCCCCCCGACCCAAAAGCAGCCGCCCCTCCTTCCCGGGGCGGCTGTGCCAGTTATTGATCCACCTTGTAGAACACCCAGAACGAAAGCAGGACACCGATGATGACGAGAATGAAGATTGTCATGAAGACGAGCAGGAATTTCTTGCCGTCCATCAGTTCTTTGAGCCTCCATGCGGACGGAAGCCTTCGTCCAGCAGATAGACATGCGCTTCCTTGGCCGAGCCGAAGCCCTCTTCCAAGTTGTCGCCGTAATACAGATTGAAGTAGCCGTTTTCCTCTTTCAGGTGAAGCACGGTGCCTTCACGGTTTTTCCATTGTTCATTCACCGGCTCGCCTGCCGGGTCGGTCGAGAGGTAAGCGATCGCATCGGCAATCACCTGCTCAAGTTCTTCGGCGGAGAAATCGCGGATGTTAATGAAGCCTTTTTTGTCGGCTTCGTACTCCGGCAGCTTGCCGACGTACACGAAGCCGTTGCCGTTTTCGTGGAGGTGTCGGACAACGATCTTCTTCTCATGGAGCGACTCGTCGAAGTGGTAGTTCACACGGCCCATCGACACTTCCTTGCGGGTGAGCTCCGGAAACTTTCCAATGATGGCCTCTTTTTCTGCAAAACTGAGCATGCGTGCACCTTCCTTTTCCTGTTCTGATTGCATGTGCGGGAACGTGATCTTTATCGGGAGAAACGTTATCTTTATCCGGTGGAGCGTTATCTTTATTGGGCAAAGCGTTATCATTATCCGCCCAAGCGTTGCTTTTATCCGCTCGAACGCGGCTCCCTGATAGAGCGTTATCTTTACTGAGAGAAACGTTATCTATATCCGGTGGAGCGTTATCTTTATCAGGCAAAGCGTTATCTTTATCCTCGGTTTTCCGCGAGTGAGACGCTATCAGGTCCGAGTGTGTCGCTAAGGCTCCTGAGTGAGACGCAATGCCGCGCGAGTGAGACGCCACGGCTCCCGAGTGAGACGCAATCCTTATTCGGCCTCACTCTTCAATCTCCAGTCCGAACGTTCTCGCGAATCCGACGGCCTGGTCGCGGGTCACGCGGCAGCCGGCAAGGAGCTGGGGGCTGACGGTGAGGTTGGCGTATTCGGCCCGGGTAAGGTCGATGCCGGCAAGGTCGGTGTCGAGGAAGCTGGCGTCGTCGAGCTGGTTCTTTCCGAATTCCACGCCTTTGAGTTCGCAGCCGACGAAATCGGCGGAGGCGAGTTCGTTGTCGTCGAACCTCACGCGCTCGATCTTGGAGAAATTAAAGCTGGCGTACCGGCCGGCGCAGTGTTCGAATCGGACGTCGCGCAGCGACGATTCGCTGAAGACGGCGCCGGTGAGCTTCACCCGCCGGAACACGCAACGGTGCAGCGAGGAGCGCGAGAAGTCGGCGTTGGACAGGTCGCAGCCGTCGAACACGGAGTCGAGCACTTCCGAGCCGGGCGCTTCGAATCCGCGGAAGTCGACTTTCCTGAATTCGGCGCCGTCGAGGCGGACCCTGCCGCCGTCCGAGAAGGCCGTTCCGCCTTCGATGCACACCGAATGGACGGTCCCTTCATCTAAATCGAACGCTTCTTCCCAGTCCGCACCGGGCAGCGCCTTCCCGATTTTCGGCTGCTGGATCTTCATCATTTTCCCCGTCATCTCGTCCACCACTCGGCGAGGAAGACGAACAGGAGGACGACGCAGATCGCCATGACGTAAAACCACCCCGGGATGCTGTCCATTCCGAAGATCATCGGCTCTCCCCCTCTTCCGTTCAAAAGTTTTTTCGTCCTTCCAGTATACCTTGTCCCCCGCCCGACCGCATCCCCCGCGTTTACTCCCCTCCCCGAACGGCAATCCATAGAGGAGACACCCAAAGGAGGAATCCGAATGAGAGCCGTTACGTTCCAGGGCACGAAAGACATCCAGGTGAAAAATGTTCCTGCGCCGAAGATCGAGAAAGACGATGACATCATCATCCGCGTCACTTCGACCGCCATCTGCGGATCCGACCTGCACATTTACCTCGGGTCCATCCCGACCCGCCACGGCTATGTGATCGGCCATGAGCCGATGGGCATTGTCGTCGAGACCGGGAAGGCCGTGACGAAGGTGAAAAAGGGCGACCGGGTCGTCATCCCGTTCAACGTGGCGTGCGGCGACTGCTGGTACTGTACGCATGACATGGAAAGCCAGTGTGAGCATCCTGATTCCAACCCGACGCCGCACACCGATTTCGGCGGCTATTTCGGCTACACGGAAATGTTCGGCAACCATCCGGGCGGCCAGGCCGAATACTTGCGCGTACCGTTCGGGAACTTCCTGCCGTTCGTGATCCCGGAATCAGCGGAAGTGCCGGATGAGGCGGTGCTGTTCATGTCGGACGTGCTGCCGACCGCCTACTGGAGCGTGCTCCACTCCGGTGTGAAGAAAGGTGACAGCGTCGTCGTGCTCGGCAGCGGTCCGATCGGGCTCATGACCCAGAAGTTCGCGTGGATGATGGGCGCCGAGCGGGTGATCGCGGTCGACAGCGTGCCGTACCGGCTGGAGAAGGCGCGCCGGATGAACCGCGTCGAGACGGTCCCGTTCAAAGATGCCCGGGAAACGGGCGATTATCTGCACCACCTGACAAACGGCGGCGCGGACGTCGTCATCGACTGCGTCGGGATGGACGGGGACAAGACGCCGGTGGAGAAAGCCGAACAGAAACTGAAGCTGCAGGGCGGGTCCCTCGGTGCCATCCGGACCGCCCACCGCGCCGTCCGCCGGTTCGGCACCGTCCAGCTCACCGGCGTGTACGGCCTCTGGTACAACGCATTCCCGCTCGGCCGGTTCTTCGAGCGCAATGTAACGATCAAAACAGGCCAGGCGCCGGTCCCCCACCTCATGCCCGACCTGTTCAAGATGATCACCGAACACAAAATCGACCCGACCGAGATCATCTCCCACATCGTCCCGCTTGAAGAGGCGCCGATCGCCTACAAAACGTTCTACGAGCACGGGGACGAATGCACGAAAGTGATCCTGAAACCGTGACCTCCGGAAATCAAACCTGAAAACAGCAGGCGGGAAACGTCCGTTTCCCGGCCTGCTTTTTCGCGCCCGCGCGTCTCCGCCCGGCCGCGCGGACATGGCTTGTCTTATCCTTCTGAATCTTTTTCGCCCACTGCCGGAATCTCTTTCCAGGTGATATAATAGGAGGATCATAGAGGGCGGCCCGCACAGAGAGAACGGGCGGCCAAATCACGGAGAGAGGCTGGTTGAGGTGTTGAAGAGAAAGTTGAAGTGGCTGAATGTGCCACTTTGGGCGCTGCTCGTCGGGGTGGCGACGGCGGCCCTGCTCGTGCTGAGCGTGGCGATTCCGGCGCTGACCGGGAAGAAGGAGCCGAGCGGCCAGGCGAAGGCGGTGGTGACGGAACAGAAGGGTGTGCTTCCCGGCCTGGATCTGAAGACGACGGTCGAGGATGCGGATACATATACGTCCGCCGTGAGTGTGCTGTCGTCGGACAGCGAGGCGGTCAACGCGCCGATTCGGGAGTGGATCGATGCCCAGACGAGCGCGTTCAAGAAAGAGCTTCAGGACAATGAAGCGGCGCTCAAAGAAGGGCTGCGAGGCCATTTGAATATCGGGCTGGATACGAAGCAGGCGGGCGAGTCGCTCTACAGCCTCGTGTTCACATCATACCGGTCCGCCGGCGGGGCGAACGGCCAGACGAATGTGATGCCGTTCACCGTCGATATGCAGGAGAAGCGGCCGGTGTCGCTCGGTGAGCTGTTTGACCTGGAGGGCGGTGTGGACGCCGCGGAGCTCGGGCGGCTCGTGAAAGAAGCGATCGCCGCCAGGGACGGGCTCATGGAGTATGTGTTTGATGATGAGTTGGATGCGGCGCTCGCCGACCCGGCTTCCTGGAAATGGTCGATCGGCGACGGGGCGTTCACGGTGTATTTCGATGAATATGAAGTGGCTGCCGGAGCTGCGGGTGTCGTCAAGGTCGACCTGCCCTATGACCGGGTGTCCCTGATGATGAAGCCGGATGCCGCCGCCCGCCTCGGTGTCGCGAAGCCGTCGGGTACGATTGACGGCACGGTGCAGGGGGGATCCGAAGCGGCGCCGCTTGATCCGGCGGGCAAGTATGTGGCGCTGACATTTGATGACGGCCCGCATCCGCAGGTCACGCCTCGCATTCTTGAGACGCTTGCCAAGGAAGGCGTGAAGGCGACGTTCTTCATGCTCGGCTCGCAGGCGGAGTTTTATCCGGACACGGCGCGTGCGGTGGCGGAGGCCGGACATGAGATCGGCAACCATTCCGACAGCCATCCGGATCTGACGAAGTACGACATCGACGGCATCCGCCTGCAGATGGTGCAGTCTGCCCGGAAGATCGAGGCGGCGACGGGCGTCCGGCCGGATGTCGAGCGTCCGCCGTACGGAGCGATTAACGATGCGGTCAAGCAGGTTGCGGCCGAGTCGGATTCCCCGATCGTCCTCTGGTCGGTCGACTCGCTCGACTGGAAAAGCCGCAACGCCGCGGCCGTCAACCGGCTTGTCTCCGGCCTGGTTCATCCGGGGGCAATCGTACTGCTGCACGACATCCACGCCTCCACAGCCGATGCCCTGCCTCAGCTGATCGCCGGACTGAAGGCCCAGGGCTATCAGTTCGTCACCGTCAGCCAGCTTCTCGGGCTGACCGCCGACTCGGACATCGGCCCGTATTTCAATCAATAACGGCACGGGGCTGTCCCAAAAGTTGATTCCCTTAGAGAAAGTGCAAAAAGCAAGGACTCTGGCTGCTCTCCGCGGACCGACCGCCAATCCTCCTCCGGCTTACAGCCGTGCGGGGTCTCGGCCGGTCGGCTTTCCCGCAGGAGTCGCCCGCCGTCCTTGCTTTTTGCCGTCTCATAGGGAAGCCCAGCACTTACCGGACAGCCCCGTTTTGCATTCAGTCTTTATCCTTCAACTCTTTGATGAGCGCCTTCATTTCTTTGATTTCCTTTTTCTGCGTTTCAATGATGCCGTCGGCCAGCTTGCGGACGCGCGGATCTTCAATGTGCGCCCGCTCACTCGTCATGATGGCGATCGAGTGATGAGGAATCATGGCCCGCATGTAAGACACCTGTCCGACCGTCGCCTGGCTCCTCACGAGCCACAGGCTACCGGCGATGATGAGGACACTGGCAGCGAGGATGGCGATGTTCGCTTTTTTGTTCTTGTACATATTCAGCATGAACAGCATCATGATGATCGCCATGAAGCCCCCCATCATGATCGCCATATATACCCTTGTCTCGCTGAAAGTCACATGATCGATCGAATACGTATTGAAGTACATAAGGACGTACATGACGACGATCGACGTCAGGATCATGAGCCCGAACCGTAGATATGCCTTCATCTTACCTGCCTCCTTTTTTTGATCAGCTGATAGTTCCTCTATACCCCTCCTACCTATCGGTATACATCCCGTCCGCCATTCTGTTGCTTTTCTTTCCCTTACGCTTTCAGCCTTCGCAGTTCATCCAATGCATGAAACGCCCCGCCGCGTGGTAAAATGGTGGGACGAGGGAGGTGTGCACGTGCGACGATTATTATCACTCATTTTGCTGGCCGTCCTGGTTTTCCTGGCCCGGCCGCTTTGGGAAGGGCCGGTTTCACGCTACGTCGATCTGTCTTTTCTGGACCGGTTCGACGCGGCGATCGCGGACTTCCGAGACAAGCCGGCCGTGAATGAGGCAATCGGCAAAATCGGCGACGGAGCGGAATCGCTCTACGCCAAACTGGAACAAAGCGTAAAAGACGATCGCGCCCGCAGACAGGGGGCGGCCACCGAAACCGTCGACAAACCGAACCTTGAGACGCCGGCCGACGCACCCGTCACTGTGCACAACCTCGCCATCGGAGACCCGCAAGACCGCGTCCGGGCGGAACTCGGCGAACCGGCCCGCTCGACGACAAACGAATACGGCACCGCCTGGGACACTTACCACGACGGCTACCACAACTTCGTCATGGTCTCGGCAGACGCCAAGGGACGCGTGAACGGGCTGTACACGAACCAGGACATGATCGCCTCCCGGGACGGCATCAAGTACGGCTCCCGGAAAGCCGAAGTCCGCGCCGCCTACGGCAAGCCGCTCGACCGGATCATCAAGGGACGCAATGCCTTCCTCATGCAGGACACCGGCGAATACGACGTGTACGAGCTCGGCGGCAGCTATGTGACGTTCTTTTATGATGTGCATCAGAAAGACACTGTCACCGCCGTCCAGCTCATCGACAAAAAACTCGAACTGAACCACAATGCCCTCTACGCATCCGGCGGCGCCTCCCTGAAGGAAGGATTCGAGCGGCAGCTGTTTGACCTGACGAACGCCGCCCGAGTCGCACACGGCGAAAGTGTGCTTGACTGGGACGGCCGGACCGCAGGCACCGCCGTGAAGCACAGCGAAGACATGGCCCAGAACGGCTACTTCGCCCACGAAAACCTGAAGGGCCAATCGCCGTTCGACCGCATGGCGGAAGACGGCATCCAGTTCCGCGGGGCCGGCGAGAACCTCGCCTACGGCCAGCCGAGCGCCATCTTCGCCCATGAAGGCCTCATGAACTCGCTCGGACACCGCAAGAACATCCTGAACCGCGACTACCGCCTCCTCGGCGTCGGCGTCGCATTCAACGAAGACAACCAGCCGTACTACACGGAAAACTTCCTGTTCAGATAAGAAGGTCTATCCACCGCAGCCGCACACAGCCGGCTGCGGTTTTCTTCGGGTTGCGGATGGAGGCCGAACGAAAACGGCACCCGCCAGAAATTTGGCGGGTGCCGCTCAGTTATTCCTTATTGAATGCCGCGCAGGCGATGCGCTTGCCCGAGTTGCCGGCAGGATCGGTTTTGTAGTCGTCCGGCCCTTCGTGGACGACGATCGAGCTGCCGTCTTCATCCAGCAGATAACCCGGCTTGCCTTCCTTGAGCGACACGTGTTCGGAAACCGTTTCGAGGTCGACTTTCCCTTCTTTGTCGACTTCGATGTTCGGCAGGTCCCCGGCATGGAAGCCGTTCGGATTCTCAAAGCCGTGTTCTTTCGAATGCGGATTGAAGTGGCTGCCGGTCGACTCGAAGTCCGGCGGCGTGCAGACGCCGGTTTCATGCACATGGATCGCCTTCACGCCGGGCTCCATCCCCTCTGCGGTGATCCGGATCCCGGTCCCTTTTTCATCTCCGGTCAGGAGCACCGTGCCGATCACTTTCCCGTTTGCGTCCACCAGGTCCGATTCCATCGCGGTCCGGCCGCCTTCCGTCATGACCGGCACCTGCACCTCCTTCCCCATCTTCATCCCGCAGCCCGCGAGCAGCAAGACCGCCGCAGCGGCCATCAACAGTTTTTTCATTTTAACCATCCTCCTTCCTGTGAAGGATGGGGAAAAGACGGCGGATCTATTCAGTGAATTGGACGCGGCGTGCGCGGCGGCAGGCTGGCATCGAGAGGGGGTTGACCATTGGAAGAATCAACCTGTCCGGCTCAAGGCCCGATCCGTACGGTTCAAGCCCCGATGCGTACGGTTCAGCGCCGGATCCGTACGGCTCAAGCCCGAAAGAATCAACCTGTCCGACTCAAGGCGGGACCTGTACGGTTCAAGCCCGGATGCGTACGGTTCAGCGCCGGATCCGTACGGCTCAAGCCCGGAAGAATCAACCTGTCCGGTTCAAGGCCCGATCCGTACGGTTCAAGCCCGGATGCGTACGGTTCAGCACCGGATCCGTACGGCTCAAGCCCGGAAGAATCGACCTGTCCGGCTCAAGGCCCGATCTGTACGGTTCAAGCCCGGATGCGTACGGTTCAGCGCCGGATCCGTACGACTCAAGCCCGGAAGAATCAACCTGTCCGGCTCAAGGCCCGATCCGTACGGTTCAAGGTCGGATGCGTACGGTTCAGCGCCGGATCCGTACGACTCGGCGGATTCAACCCCGTCCGTCCAACCGCGCCCCGCACCATCCATGCATACACAAAAGCACCCGCCGGAATCCCGGACGGGTGCTTTTTCCATTCTTTATTCCTCTTCTACCAGCGGTTTGCGGCGGAATTTGGCGAGGATTTCGTAGACGATCGGCACGATGAGCAAGGTCAGCAAGGTGGAGCTGACGAGACCGCCGATGACGGTGATGCCGAGGCCTTTGGAGATCAGGCCGCCGCCTTCCGCGCCGATTGCGAGCGGCACGAGGGCGAAGATGGTCGCGAGTGCGGTCATGAGGATCGGGCGGAGACGGGTGGCGCCGGCTTCGAGCAGTGCCTGGCGCGTCGGTTCGCCTTCCTTCTCTTTGTGGATGACCCGGTCGATGAGGACGATCGCGTTCGTGACGACGATCCCGATGAGCATGAGCGCTCCGATCATCGCCGAAACGCTGATCGGCTCGCGGGCGATCCAGAGCGCGACCAAGCTGCCGATGATGGCGAATGGCAGCGAGAACAGGATCGCGAACGGAGCGAGTGCGCCGCCGAACGTCACGACGAGGACGAAGTAGACAATCGCGACGGCGGCCGCCATGGCGAGTCCGAGCTGCGAGAACGATTCGTTGATCTGTTCGGTGATGCCGCCGAATTCAACCGTCGAGCCGGACGGGAGATCGAGCTTGTCGATCACGTCTTTCGCATCTGTCGAGACCGCGTTCGTGTCTTTTGCCGTGATGTCGGCCGTGATCGATGTGTACAACTTGCCGTTCCGGTGGGAGACGGTCGTCGGAGCTTTTCCTTCTTCCACGGACGCCAGGTCCTCAAGCGGGACGGCCGTGCCGAGTGCGGTCGGGATTTCGGTTTTCTTCAGATCGTCGAATGTGCCGAATTCCTTCGACTCGGTGGCGATGTACACATCGAGCGTATCGCCGTCTTCCTTGACGGTCGTGATCGCAGCGCCTTTTCCGCTGTCGGAAAGCGCCATGCCGATCTGCGCCGTCGTCAGTCCGAGTCCGGCGAGTTTCTTCTGGTCGGCGACGAACGTGTATTGATCGTACGCTTCGGCGAGATCCGACTCGACGTTTTCAAGGCCGTCCTGTTTTTTCAGCGCCTCCGTCACGTCGTCGGAAGCCGTCTTCAGGTCTTCCTCGTTGTCGGCGTATACATACAATTCAAAGCCGCCGCTCATGTTGGCGAAGTCGACTGTGCCCCATTCGCCTTTATCAGACTGGCCGTTCAGCTTGTCGACGAGCTTTTGAGGCTCATCGGAGAAGTTCTTGAAGTCGGAGTCATATTCGATGAAGAACAGCGCAGAGTTTGCACCGCCGCCCATCATCATGCCCATGCCTCCGCCGGCTTCCTCGATCGAGAACTGGTAGGACGTGACGCCTTTCCGGTCTGCGAGGAACTTCTCGGCGTCGCCGACGATTTGGATCACTTCATCTTTCGGCTGGCCGGGATCCGGCTTGTACGTCGCCATGATGACTTTCTGTTCTTCTTCGGGCAGGAAGGTCGTGCCGATGTGCGGCACCAGGAATAAGCTGGCCACGAGCACAAGGACGGATGCGCCGACTGTGATCCATTTATGGTTGAGCGCCCAGTTGAGCACGCCCTGATACCAGGCGGCCAGGCGGTTCGGCCGCTCGGTTTTCACTGCGGCCTGCGCACGGCCGTCTGCCCCGTAAAGGTTCTTGCGGAACAGCGTATGGGCAAGCATCGGGACGACGGTGACCGCGACGAGCAGCGAAGCGAGCAGCGCGAACACGACGGCGAGCGCAAACGGAACGAACAATTCGCCGACCTGCCCGGACACGAGCGCGAGCGGCAGGAACACCGCAATCGTGACGATCGTGGAGGAGCTGATCGGGATGAACATTTCGCGCGTCGCTTCGAGGATGAGCTTCTTGCCCCTCAGCGGCTCATCCGGCAAGTGCATCCGCCTGTAGATGTTCTCGACGACGACGATCGAGTCGTCGATGACCCGCCCGATCGCGACGGTGAGCGCGCCGAGCGTCATGATGTTGAGCGTGATGTCCATCGAGTGGAGCACGAGCAGCGCCATGAGCAGCGACAGCGGGATCGAGACAACCGAGATGACCGTCGTCTTGAAGCTGCGCAGGAACAGCAGGATGATGATGACGGCGAACAGCGCGCCGTAGAGCGCCTTGCCGAGCATCGTCGAAACTGCTTCTTCGATCGGCTGCCCCTGGTCGAATGTCGACTCGATTTCAACACCGTAGTCTTTTTCGAGTTTTTTGATCTCGTCTTTCACGCCGTTGACGACGTCGACCGTGTTGTCATCCGGACCTTTGACGATCTGGAGGCCGATCGAGTCTTTGCCGTTCGTGCGGGAAATCGATTTGGATTCGTTGACGATGTCGACCGCCGCCACGTCGGACAGGGTGACCGTCGGCAGGCCGGCCGCCGCGATGGCAGCCGCCTGAGCCCCGCCGGCCTGATCTTGAGCAGCCTGGCCTTGACCGGACTGGCCTGGCGCGCCTTGGGCAGCCGCGTCTTGGCCACCCGCTGCCGCACCGGCTGCGCCTTGTGCCGACGGATCCTGTCCGCCGGCAGCCTCTGCGCCTGGCATTCCGGCAGCTCCCTGGCCGTCACCTGCCGGAACCGCAGGAAGTTCAAGGTTTTTCAGGGCGTCCAGCGAAGCGATCGAACCGTCGATCACCACGTTTTTCATCTGGCCGTCAAGCTGATTGAGCCCGAGCGGGAAAGCCAGGTTGGATCCCTGGATGATGCCGGTGACCGTCTCGCGGTCCAGGCCGGCGGCGGCGAGCTTCTCGTCGTCGAACTGGATTTCGACTTCCTTGGCTTTCTGGCCGCTCGCCTGCACGTCCGCGACGCCGCCGACTTTCTCGAGCGCCGGGATGAGATCCTTCTCGACGAGTTCGGTGAGCTGGTCGAGGTCGCGTGATTTGTCGGTCACGCTGAGCGCAATGACCGGGAATGCGTTCAGGCTGATTCTGGAGACGGACGGCTTCTGCGCGTTGTCCGGAAGCGTCATGCCTTCCAGCGCGCTGTCCACTTCAAGCGTCGCCCGGTCCATGTCTTTGTCAAAGCCGAATTCCAGCTGGATCGACGACACGTTCTCCATCGAGGAGGACATGACCGTCTTCACGCCTTCGACATTTTTCAGCCGCTGTTCGACCGGTGTGGTCACCGAGTCGGCGACTTCATTGGGCGCCGCGCCCGGATAAACGGTCACGACCGATACGATCGGGACCGTGATGTCCGGCATCGACTCCTGCTTCATGTTCACCGCGGAAATGACCCCCGCGGCGATCGCCATGATCGTCAGCAGCCAGATGGCGAACTTATTCTGTATCGAAAAGTTAATGATCTTTCTCAAAAAAAGCTCCTCCGTTTCCCTTGTGACTGGCTGGTCAGTTATACTGTACAAGGATAATGCAAATCATCTTCCGCCGCAATTAAAACACTATGATATCGCACCCGGCATGATGACTTTTGCTATACTTGGACTACTGACCCGCTGGTCAACCGCAAGAAGGAGAGATCGACGGATGAACGAAACAAAACGAAAAATCATCGAGGCGGCCGCCGCCCTCTTGACGGAGCGCGGCTTCCACGGAACCTCCGTCCAGGACATCGCCGACCTCGCCGGCATTTCAAAAGGCGCCTTTTATCTTCATTTCAAATCCAAGGATGCCCTCCTGATCGAGATTTTCAAATACTATTCTGCAGAGTTCAAAAAAGAACTCGCCCGCGCACACGACCCCCTGCTGAGCCCTGCCGGCAATTACCGGCGGCAGACTGAAATCCAGATTGACCAGTTTCTTCGCAACACCGACTTCATCATGATGTACGTCCGCGAACAGGCTTTCAGCATCAACGAAGAACTCGTCGCCTTCATCCGGTCGCTCCACGCCGAGGTGCTGCGCTGGTACGGCAGTTGCCTGGCCGACATGTACGGAGAAGAAATCCTCCCCTTCGCCGTCGACATCGCCACCATCGTCGAAGGCGTCAAGACCTCTTACATGCAGCTGTTCATCACCAACCCCGGGAACCTGGACCCGGGGTCGCTCGCCGACCTGCTCTTCCGCCTGACCGAGCAGGCCGCCGAAAGCTTCCTCTCCGGCCGGCAGCCAGCCCTGCTTGACGGCGGCAACGTCCGCGGCCTGTTTTCCGAACTGTTCCCGGACCATGATGGCCGCACAAAGGCCATCCGGGCGGAAATCGAGGCGATGCGGACACTTGCGGACACGCTGCCCCTGTCCGCATCGGCGGCCGCCTACCTCGGCTCGACCGTCGACTTCATCGACGCGCAGGCCGGTGCAGGCGAGGACATTGACCGGACCGCTGTCCAGGGCGCCCTCGCCGCCTTCTCCCCCTACCCGGAATTCCAGGATTCCGCCGGGCGTCTCGCCGGACTGCTCGGGCTTTAAACAGGCCGTGCGGATCAAATCCGTGCGGCACTGTCTTCAAAAAAGATCCCCGACGGCATCTGGCCGGCAGGGATCTTTTTTTCACTTGATTCATTTCACGAACAGGCGCTGTTCGAGGTCGAGAGGGGCGATGTATTCGCCTTCTTGGTAGACGCGCATGTTGCCGCCGGAGATTTCATCGATGAGGAGGATCTCACCGGTGCGGCTGTCGCGGCCGAATTCAAGTTTGATGTCGTACAGGTCGAGGCCGCGGCGGTCGAGGTCGTCTTTCACAATATGGGAGATTTCCTTCGTCAGCTGTTCAAGTGTATCGTATTCCTGCGCTTCGAGGATGCCGAGCTGGATAAGGGCGTCCCGGCTGATCGGCGGGTCGTTGCGGTTGTCGTCCTTGAGCGTCACTTCCACAAACGCGTCAAGCGGCTGGCCGTCTTCCGCATAGGCGCCGTAGCGGCGGAGAAAGCTGCCGACCGCGCGGAAACGGCAGATCACTTCGAGCCCCTTGCCGAAGACTTCGGCTTTCCGGACCGTCATCGTCGCGCCGTCGATGTCCGCTTCCACGAAGTGGGTCGGCACGCCGGCGTCGGCCAGTTTTCCGAAAAAGTACCGGGTCATGCGGAGTCCGGCTTTGCCGGCACCTTCGATCGTCAGGCCGACCGTGTTGGCGCCCGGGTCGAACACGCCGTCTTCACCGGTCACGTCATCCTTGAACTTCAGCTGCAGGTTTCCGTCTTCCAATTCATAGACATCCTTCGTCTTCCCTTTATACAAAAGCTCCAAGCTTTCCACCTCTTTCGGCTCAATTCACTTTGATTATAACCGAAAGACGAACATTACGAAATATATTCTACGTATTTTTCGTATTTATTCTTCCGGCGCCGTCTCCATTGTCCGGCCGGTGACACGGTTTCGGCCCGCTTCCTTGGACGCGTACATCCGTTCATCCGCACGCGCCTGGACAGATTCCGGCGTGTCGCCCGGCGCATTGACGGCAATTCCGAAACTGGCCGTGAGGGGACCGGCTTCACCGAAATCATGCGCTTCGATTGCAGTCCTCAGTCGCTCCGCGAGCGCAAACGCCTCATGTTCACCGGTTTCGGTCAAGACGATGAACTCCTCCCCGCCCCAGCGGCCGAACCGGTCCCCTTCCCCGAGCTCCGCTTCCACGACGGCGGCCAGCTGCTTCAGCACCTCGTCCCCCGCCTTGTGGCCGAGCGCGTCGTTGATGCATTTGAAATAATCGAGATCGAAGAAGATGGCCGAGAACAGCCGGCCGTCCCGCTCTCCCGCCGCGATGCCCTCAGCCAGCCACCGGTCGATCTGGAGGCGGTTGGCGATCCCCGTCAGCGCGTCGAGGTACGCAAATCGCGCGAGCGCCCGTTGCTCGGCACTTCTTTGATAAAGCGAATTGAGAAAGTAAAAGACGAATGTGTAGACGGCAAGCGCGATGTACAGCAGGAGGACCGAATCGATCTGGTCGGACCCCAGTTTCCCGAATACCGGGATGACGGGCGCGACGAGGAACATCAGCAGGACGCCGTTCGCCACGGCCGCCTGTTTTTTATCGAGGACGAGGAAGGCGGCGATCGTGATGAGCGGCATCCAGATGATGAAGTCGCCGAGGCTGTTTTCTCCTTTTTCCAACATGCCGATGTACAGCGCCTGGAGCAGCATCGACAGCAGATACAGGCCCGCAAGCGTAAGCAGGAGCCACTCCAGGATGAGGAACGGGAAGCGGGTCAGGAGGAGGAACCAGCAGATGATCACACCGGCGAGAACGGCGAGGTTCGTGTACAGATTCAGCGGCAGTTCCGCCTGCAGCACGGTGTTCATGCCGAGTGCCAGTGCCAGCGCCGGCAGGACGAGCAGATAGACGCGCCGCTTCATTTCCGTGAAATGCCTCCGCTCCTGGTCCATCGCTTCTCCTCCTCCCGGTTGTTACCCGTTCTATTCCCCGTCTCCGGGAAAAAACGCGCACCCCGGCGAATCGGGCGAGGTACCGGCCGGCCTCCGGATGCATAGGATAGCCGGAACACATTGAAACGGGAGGCGAAAACCGAGTTGTTCCATTGTACTTGTCCGCCGCCGTGCATGTGCTGCATGCCCATGCCCATCCATCCTTACCCGGGGGTGACCGGGGTTTACGGGGGACCGGGGGGTTACAACGCCGCGATGCCGGGGCACATGGGGCATCCGATGCAGACGGGAGGCGGGATGCAGCCGATATTCCCCGGCATTTACCCTTGGCACCCGCCGGCCGAAGACTTCCACGGCCGGCCTTCACAGCCGGATTATTTGCCGGCCGCGGCCCCCGCTCCCCCGCCGGTAACCGACTACGGCGGCCGGCCGTTCGTCGTCAATATCGAAAACGCGGCGGAGCAGAACGATTTGTTCCGGACTGCCCTCTGGACCGGCAGCCATCTGCAGGTCACCCTCATGAGCATCCCACCCGGGGAAGACATCGGACTCGAGGTCCATCCGAACACCGACCAGTTCCTCCGCCTCGAAGACGGGGAGGGGCTCGTGCAGATGGGCAGCTCCCCCGACCGGCTTGACTACCGGATGCCCGTCTCCGACGACGACGCGATCTTTGTCCCGGCCGGCACCTGGCACAACCTTACGAACACCGGCCGTGAACCGATCCGCCTCTACTCGATCTACGCACCGCCGAACCACCCATTCGGCACCGTGCACCGGACGAAATCGGAAGCGGAGGAAGCGGAAGGTCATTAATAATGGCGAAACCGGGATCCTCCTTCATGACGGATCCCGGTTTTGATTTATGTGCGGGACGGACAAGCCGTCAACGTGGCGGAACGTTGATTGTATTGGCGTGAACGTTGATTGTATTCGCGGAAACGTTGATTGTATCGGCGTGAACGTTGATTGTATCCGCGGAAACGTACAGTTTATTGACCGGCGTCAAGGAAGCTTCCGAGCGGATGGCCGATAATGAAGTCAGAAGGAACCGATGAGGAGGAAATTCAGATGAAGAAAGCCGTATTTCAGATGGAGGCGCTCACTTGCCCGAGCTGCATCAAAAAGATCGAAGGGGCGCTGAACAAGACAGCGGGCGTGGAAAATGCGAAGGTGTTGTTCAACTCCGGAAAAGTGAAAACGACATTCGATGAGTCTGCGGTTTCTGCGGAGGCGCTGGCGCAGATCGTGACAAAGCTCGGCTACCCGGTATTGTCGAAGAAGGTGTCCTGACCCCTCCCCACCAGAAAGGATGGATTTCCATGACCGGAAAACAGAAGGCGAGGATCACGGCCGTCACGGGCGGCCTGCTCGCCCTGGCTCTCGTTTTTCATGTGCTCGGCGAGCCGCAGCTCAACCGGTTGGCGCTCATCGCCGCAACCGTCATCGCCGGAACCCCGATCGCGGTCAAAGCATTCCAGGCGCTCCGGATGAAGGCATTCAGCATCGAGCTGCTCGTGACGATTGCGGTTGTCGGGGCGCTGTTCATCGGAGAGTACACCGAATCGGCCGCCGTGACGTTCCTGTTCCTGTTCGGGGCTTATCTTGAAGCCCGGACGCTCGAAAAGACCCGTTCGTCGCTGAAGAGCCTGATTGACATGGCGCCGCAGGAAGCGACCGTCCGGCGCGGCGGCGAGGAGCTCATCATCCCGGCAGATGAAGTAGAGGAAGGCGATCTCGTCATCATTCGCTCCGGCGGCAAGATTCCGGCGGACGGCCGGATCGTCGGCGGGCGTGCCCACCTCAACGAAGCCGCCATCACGGGCGAATCCAAGCCGGCCGGCAAGCGTGCGGGCGACCCCGTCTTCAGCGGGACGGTGCTCGACAGCGGATACCTCGAAGTGGCAGCCGAGAAGGTCGGCGACGACACGACGTTCGCCCGGATCATTGAACTGGTCGAAGAAGCACAGGATTCCAAGACGAAAACGCAGAAGTTCCTCGAGAAGTTCGCGAATGTCTACACGCCGGGCATCGTCGTGCTGGCCGCGGCCGTCTGGCTGTTCACCCGCAACATCGAGCTGACCCTCACTTTCCTCGTCATCGCCTGCCCGGGCGCACTCGTCATTTCGGCTCCGGTTTCGGTCGTCGCCGGCATCGGCAACGGCGCCCGCCACGGCGTGCTGTTCAAAGGAGGCGAGTCGGTCGAGAAATTGGCGAAAATCGACACGGTCGTGTTCGACAAGACCGGCACACTGACGAAAGGCCGGCCTGAAGTGAGCGCGATCGACGTGTTCGGCCGCTTTGACGCGGAGGAGCTGCTGAAGCTTGTGGCGGCCGCCGAAACCGCTTCGGAACACCATCTCGGCCGAACGATCGTCGAGGAAGCGAAGCGGAGCGGCCTCGCGCAACTTGAGCGGCCCGAGCAGGTGGAGATTGTGAAAGGCCACGGACTCACCGCCGTTGTCGGGGGCACCAACCTTGTCGTCGGAACGCGGCGCCTGCTTCATGGCCGGGGTATCGATATTCCGGCTGAAGCGGAACGGCTCGCCGTCGACCGCGAGAAAGCCGGCAACACCGTCGTGTTCGCAGCATGCAGGGGTGTGCTGTGCGGCCTCTTCTCGATCGCCGACCAGATCCGCCCGGAAGCAGCAGGCGCCGTCCGGGAACTGCGGAGAAACGGCGTGAAAGAGATCGTCATGCTCACCGGCGACAACCGCCACGCCGCGGACCATGTCGCCCGCCGGCTCGGACTCGATGCGGTTCATTCAGAATTGCTGCCGGAGGATAAAGTCCGCTTCGTGAAGAAATTAAAAGAAGACGGACGCCGGGTCGCCATGGCCGGCGACGGCATCAACGACGCCCCGGCGATCGCAACCGCCGACATCGGGCTCGCAATGGGAGAAGGCGGCACCGACATCTCGATGGAAACGGCCGACATCGTCCTCATGGCCGACCGCCTGGACCAGTTTGCCCACGCCCACGCGCTCGCGAAAACGACCGTCCGTAACATGAAGCAGAACACCTGGTTCGCCGTCGGCACGGTCGCCCTCCTGCTCGCCGGCGTCCTGCTCGGCAAAGTGTTCCTTGCTTCCGGCATGCTCATCCACGAACTGAGCGTCCTGCTCGTCATCCTCAACGCCATCCGGCTTGTCCGGTACGAAAGCGGCCGGCGCGTAGACGAAGGAGCCGGGAATGTCCGGAAACTGCGCCGGGCTGCGGAGCATGCGTGAAGGCTGGTGCGGGTAGAGGATGAGTGAGGAGAGTTGGAGAGGACCGGTCCGCGGGCGGAGAATCAGGGGCGGAATGCCCGTCCCGCCGGCCGGTTTTCTTATTTGATTAACCGAAAGGAGTGGGGATTATGGCGAATGAGCCGCTGCACGAAGGGGCGGGATACGCACATGGTACGGCGGAAAATGTGCATCAGATGTGCATCTCGATCGTACCGATTTTCAACCATCTCGGGGACGATGAACTGCGGGAGATTGTCGGCTCGACGGTTCCGCTGAAATACACGCGCGGCGAGACGATTTATTCAGCGGGCGAGCGGTCGGATCGACTGTACATTGTCCACCAGGGGCGCGTGAAGATTTACCGGCTGTCGGAGAACGGCAAGGAGCAGCTTGTGCGCATCCTCGGACCCGGTGATTTCATCGGTGAACTGGCGGTGTTCCAGACGACGGTGCATGATTCATACGCGGAGGCACTGGAGAAAACGGAAATCTGTTCGCTCGGCCGCGACGATCTCCAGCGGTTCCTCCTGAAGTACCCGTCCATTTCGCTGCGGCTCATGAATGAGTTCGCCCGGCGGCTGGATGAGTCGGAAAAGCAGGCCGCAAGCTTTGCGACAGAACCCGTCGACACCCGCGTCGCGATGTATCTTGCAGAACTCGCCGACACAGCCGCCGCCAATCCAATCCGTCTGCCGATGACCCGGAAGGATCTCGCCTCCCACCTTGGCACCACCCCGGAAACGATCAGCCGGAAGTTTGCCGATTTCGAGGATGCAGGCTGGATCCGCCAGCTCGGCCAGAAGGAAATCGAGATTTTGGATATGGACGCCCTGTTATTGCACTGAATCAAGCAGAAAGTGGAGTTCAAATTCTTAAGCGGAACCCGGTGGCGGGGAGCCGCTTTTTTTTGTGCATAACTTTATGCGGCATCGGCGGCGACCTGTGGATAAGCGGGTTATCCCCGGATTTCCGGGGTCATTGTGTGGATGGGTGTGGAAATTGGGGATGAGTGAGGGATTTGGACCGGCGGCGGGTGGGTTGTTATCCACAAATGGACAGCAGGTGCAGGCGGGCGTGGTGGAATTGCGGCGACGGAAAGTTTCGCGGCTGCCCGGGAGGAGTTCGCGGCCGCTTCGGGGCTTTTCGCGGCCGCTTTCCTGGCGTCACTGGATTCTGGACCCGCCCCGCCCCATTCCGAACCCGCTTGCCCCATTTTCGGATCCGCTTCCCAAGCCCCGCTGATTCCGGACCCATTCCCCACCCCCGATCCCTCCCCCTTTTCCCTCCGCCCCCCAGATTCCCGCCCCCCTTCCCCTTCCACCGTGCTATATTAGAAGAATGAGTTCCAGAGGGGGTTTGGCGATGAAGCATTATTTGGGAGACGTGCTGCTGCTGATCACGGCGGTGGTGTGGGGCAGCGGATTTGTGGTGACGGCGATTGCGCTGGAGCATTTGACGGCGTATCAGGTGATGGCGGGCCGGTTTGTGCTGGCGACGCTCATCTTATGTGTGCTGTTTCACCGCAAGCTGCGGACGCTCACACGCTCCGTGCTTTGGAAAGGCGCAGTGCTCGGATCGATCTTATTTGTCGCCTTCGCCCTCCAGACGGTCGGGCTGGAATATACAACGCCTTCCAAGAACGCCTTCATCACGGCGGTGAACGTGGTCATTGTGCCGGTGATTGCGTACCTTGTGTTCAAGCGGCGGATCGACCGGCATGAGACGCTCGGCTCCGTGCTGGCGCTTGCCGGGATCGGCTTCATGTCGCTCCAGGGCTCGATGACGGTCAATCTCGGCGATTTCCTGACGCTGCTCTGTGCAGTCGGATTCGCGTTCGATATTTTCTACACGAACCTGTTCGTCAAGAAGGAAGATGCCTTGTCGCTGACGATCGTGCAGTTTGCGACGGCGTCTGTGCTCAGTGTCGGGGCGGTCCTCGTGCTCGGCGAAGTGCCGGCAACGTTAACCGGCGCCGCCATTTGGCCGATTGTCTACCTTGCCGTGTTTTCCACGACGATTGCATACGTGTGCCAGAACATCGCGTTCCGCTACACGACGCCGACGAAGGCCGCGGTCATCCTGTCGCTGGAGTCGTTTTTCGGCACGGCGATGTCGGTGCTGTTCCTTCACGAAGTGCTCACCGGCCGCATGGTGCTCGGCGCCGTGCTGATCCTCGCGGCCATCCTGATCGCCGAACTGAAACCTTCACTGAAATTAAAACCGCGGATCCGTCCGGAACACTGATTGGAAAGGGACTGATTTCATGATTCACATTTGCTTCGGCGCGTCCGTCACGGGCGCACTCAAATACGCCCTCCGCAAAACGGAGGACCGGGTGATCGGATTTCCCGCCGACCTCTCGATCGGACCGATCGCGCACATCGATCAGGATGACGGCATCACGCGGCATTTCCGGTGGGTGCGCGAGACGTTCAGATCGATCTTCGGCGACCTGACAGATGACGAACCCGCCTTCCGTGAAGCCCTTCGCCGGCTCGAAGCGATTCCTCCGGGAACTCCCGTCACCATCTGGACGTGCGAAAATGCCGCCGAGCAGATCGGGCTGCGGCTCGTCCTCCACCTATTGAAGGACAAGCCCCTGCCTGCCGGAACCGTCAACACGGCAACCGCGATGGAGGCATTCAACGAAGGACGCAAGTACCGGATTGAGATTCTCCACTCGGGCGAATGCAGTCCGGAACAGCTCATCTCGTTTTACGCCGCGCACCGCACTTCTTTGCCTGAAGATGAGTCGGCGAGGTTGCGGGAAGAAGGCGAACGGCTGCTGGGCAACCAAAGCCTCGTGCGTTCGTGGAGAGACGGCCGCATCACCGATGAGCCGCTGACGAGGGATGACGCGCGGATCCTGGAGCATGCCGAGAACCTCCGGCCCAACGGGTTCCTTCCGGCCGCACGGCTCATCGGCGAGGTGATCGGATATGCCGACCAGCCGCTTTCGGATTTATGGGTCGAGTACCGGATCCGCTCGCTGATCGAAGAAGGCCGCCTCGAGTCCAAAGGCAGCCTGCAGTCGATGCGGTTGTATCAGGTCCGCGCTAAATAATGATGAAAGGCCGTCCGGGATGCCGGGCGGCCTTATCTGATCGATTCCAGTAGTCTGAGCGTGTCTTCGACCTGGGCGCCGTCCGGGTGATGGATGTCCTTAAGCGGTGCGCCCATGACGACGGCGATGTATTCCCGTCCGTTCTTTTCGGCCAGGGTCGCCCAGCATTCCCCGGCTTGGTACGTCGTGCCGGACTTTCCGCCGAGGATCCGGAAGCCGGGTTCGTCCACGCCGTTCAGCCGGGCCAGCACCGTCGACTGCAGCCGGATGCCGTCCGGGTGGTCCGCGGTCGGCGAAGTCTGGAAGGTTTCCTTCGTCAGCAGCGCGCGGAAATGACCGTTTTCAAGTGCCCGGTCAAGCAGTTTCGCCATGTCGGCGGCGGTCGTGTATTGCCCCTTGTCGTGAAGGCCTTCCGGGTTCGTGAAGTGCGTGCCCGCGAGGCCGAGCTCATCCGCTTTTTGATTCATGAGGGCGACGAACGCCCCGACGCTGCCCGCTGTGTTCACCGCCAGCGAGTTGGCCGCCTCCCCGCCGGACGGAAGGATTTTCCCGTACAGCAGGTCGCGGTAGGTCACCCTTTCCCGTCCGTGGAAGCCGGCCATCGACGCATTGGCCGCAACCATTTTCCGGTAGGTGTCCAGGTCGACCGGCGCCGCCGCGGACAAATCGCCGATGTGCTCCAGTGCCACGAGCGTCGTCATCATCTTCGTCAGCGACGCCGGGTAGGCGCGGGCATCGGCGTTTTTTTCGTAGACCGGCTTGCCGGATTCCCTGTCGAGCACGTAAATGTACGAGCTCGTGTACTCGTCCCGGCCGGAAGATCCAAGCGGCGGGAGGAGGCCCGCCCGCAGAAGGAGCAGCGCCACTCCCGCCGCGAGCACGCAGAATAATAAGAACTTCTTCATTTTCTTTGACCTTCTTTATGAATGAATTACGGATAACAGTGCCGCTTGACCAGCAGGTTCCCGGTCAGTCCCCTGTCTTTTAATCTTATCCTGCTGCCCGTCGGAATGGAACCCGGAGAAGGCGCCGGCGGAGCGAACGGGGATGATCGGCCAGTCGGACCGGCTGCGGAGCGGCCCAGCCGGCGAGCGGGCCTTCATAAAGCGGCTCGAGTTGTTTTGATTCCGAGAAGTCGCGCGCCTGTGCCCGCCAGGCCGGTGTGTCGGTGACCCGGACACCCGCCGCCAGCAGCGTTTCCACGATGAACTGCGAGCAGAAATACGCCCGCTTGCGGGGGATTTCCCGGTTGAGCATGATGCCGATGAGGCCGAGGAAGTTGTAGGAATACCGGTCGCGTTCCCGCTCGATCTCCCGGATTCTTGCCTGGATGCGGTGCAGCTCTTCCTCCGTCACGCGGAAACGGAACACTGCACACTCCGCATCCTCCAGCAGACCCTCCCCCGGCCGCTCGCGCACAAATCCGCCCGAAAACGGATTGTGCCGCTGAATCCGTCCGAAACTGTACATCTCCTCCAGTTGCTCGTCGAACGCGATCGACACATGGTTTAGCCGGCTGCCCGTATACCGGCGGATGATTTTCGACAGCACCGTCCCGGTGTCCGTCAGCACGATATAAATGTTCCTCACAAACTCCACCCCGTCCTCCCCGCCCGTCCGATCCGGAAAGGGGATTTTCTTTGTCTTCATCATCATGATCGAGATTGCCCCTTTCCAAAACAGCCTTCGGCGGGAATCCGCCTCGGTCCCGGGACCGATGTTGATCCGGGACCCTTCTTTCTAATATACGTCCGGCAGGTGCCGGACGTTTCGTGCGGATGCCCCGGAAGAGCGGAAAATTTCAGGGCGGGCCAGGGCGGAGAGTCGGCGGATAAAGATAACGCTCTAGCCGATAAAGATAACGCTCTGCCGGATAAAGATAACGCTCTGCCAAATAAAGATAACGCTCTGCCAAATAAAGATAACGTTTCTCCCGCCGCTGGTGAGCCCGTCCTTCCCTCTTCATCCTACGCGGCAATTCTGAAGGTTTGCCGCATGGGAAAATGAAGATTTCATGAAGATGGATGAAACTTTCCGGCCGGCCGGGGCGTATGTTTGATTATCTGACCGAGGAGGGATTCAAATGCTGGTAACGACAACGAACACTTTGGAAGGCAAGACGGTCGAGGCATACCACGGCATCGTGGTCGGCGAGGCGATCATGGGGGCGAACATCGTGCGGGACTTGTTTGCATCGGTGACCGACGTGATCGGCGGACGCAGCTCCGCCTACGAAAGCAAGCTGGCCGAAGCCCGTGAAGTGGCACTTGAAGAAATGCAGGAACGCGCCAGGCGGCACGGAGCGAATGCCGTCATCGGCGTCGACCTTGACTTTGAAACGATCCGCGAAGGCATGCTCATGTGCATCGCGACGGGAACAGCCGTGACGGTGCGCGGGTGAGGATCCGCCAAATCAAAACCTCCTCTGCCGGACAGTCGTCCGCAGAGGAGGTTTTATTGGTTCAGGCTGACGGCAGTGCATCCGCATCCGGATCGGCCATGATCAGCTCGCACGTACAGTTATCGAATTCCCGGGCAAGGGTGGTGTTGGCTTCCCGCATGGCAGATTGGAGAGACGAAACGGACAAGGTATCCCCTTCTGTCCGAAAGTACACCGCGACCCAGATTCGCCTGCCTGTGCGGGTCACATCGTAGAACACCGATTGGAGACAGTGCTTTTCGAGAACGCCGCCGCACAAGTGCTTGATGCGGTCCATCGTTTCTTTTTCCGGTGAAATGAGGATCACGTCCTTGATCGCCCGGAAAAGCATTTTCAGCGCTTCCGGCAGCATGAACAGCACGATCAGCACCGACACGAACTGGTCAAAGTACGGTGACAGCCATTCCAGCGGCGTCCCCTTTAAGAACGTCGAGGCAAAAAAGGCGATCCCCATTCCGACACTGTAGGCCACGTCCACTTTCCATCCGTAGATTTCCATGTTGATGATCGGCGAAGACAGCGAACGATTCATCCGGCGCATCCCGATCAAGATGACCAAACTCACCACGGCCACAATTCCCTGGAATATCGAAATCTGGACACCATCCACTTCGTTCCCGCCCGACAGCGCCACTTCCACGCTCTTCGCGGACAGGCCGATGGTCACCGATAAGAGCATAAGGCCTTTCGCGATGACCAAAATCGATTCCAGCTGAGCAAAACCGAACGGCAGCTTTTCCGTGATCGGCCGGTGGAACAGCGGCATGAGAAACAGCATCAGCCCGACGATGAGGAGCTCCGATGCGTCATAGGCCGCGTCCATCAACACCGCCTGGGAACCTGAGTAAATCGCCATGAAAAACTCGGCCAAGGCAAAAAGGCTGCCGGTCCAGAACGACAGCCATAAAATACGTTTTTCCATCTTCACTTCTTTTAACACGTTAAACGTCCTCCCACGGCAGGCCGTCGAGGGCCGCCCAACCTCATTATAATCAGGCGCAATCGGGCGGGGCAAATCCGGATACCGGATAGAGACCTTCCCCCTCCGCTCAGCGATCCCCCTCCCGGTCAGCGGACGTTCCCCCGACCGCACACAGGAAGACGATCCAGAACGGGGTGACGGAGATGCCGAACAGGAGAATGAGGCCGGATGCAGGGTTTGGCAGGTCGCCGGCGTCCGCCAGCGGGAACAGTGCGCCGAATGCCCGGAGCAGCAGGAAATAGTACGGAATCCAGAGAAGTGCCGCGGCGAATCTCACGGGCTTCAGTCCGAACCATCTCCGCAGCAGCCGGTAGCCGATGACTGAAAGGCCGCCGATCCAGACGGAGTTGAAGATGAATCCGGCCGTGACGAGTGTGCCGGGCTCCCATTCCGTCAGTCTCAGAATCCGGTAGAAGTTCAGCTCGGACAGTGCAGGAATCCCGGTCATGAGGGCGAACAGCAGGGCGACGGCGTTGAGCCGGAGGAAGGTGCTCACGCCTCCGCGCCGCACTCCCGGGTTCCCGCAGCCAGCCGTTCCACGATTTCCGCGACCGTTCCGCCTTCATTCCGCCAGCCGTTTTCGCCCGACCAGAGGGACAACAATCCGGCATCCCCCTGCTTTCCGGCTGCCGCGCGGATCGGTTTCGTCAGGTCATTCTGGAGCGGGTACGGCGCGACGGGTGCTTTACTCATTTCCCGGATAAAGCGGTTCGCGACGCCGCGCGCATTTTTTCCGCTGAACGCCCGCGTCAGGACGGTCTCTCCTTCACGGGAATCCAGGATCGCCTGTTTATGCAGCAAGTGGGCGCCGCTTTCCTCCGCGATGAGCAGCGCGGTGCCGACCTGGACGGCAGAGGCGCCGGCAGCGAGCGCGGCGCGGACGGTTTTTGCGTCATGGATTCCCCCGGCGGCAATGATCGGAATCGCCGTGCCTGTTTCCGCCAGCAGGTCCGAAAGCGCCATGAACCGGTCCTCGCCGAGGAATGCTCCCCGGTGGCCGCCCGCTTCCTTCCCCTGCAGCACGACGGCGTCCATGCCGATCTCTTCGGCTGCCGCCGCTTCCTCCGGCGTGGTCGCCGTTCCGATGAGATAGGTGCCGGCAGCCTTCAGTGCGCGGACTGCGGATTCATCCGGCAGACCGAACGTGAACGAGGCGATCGGCACCCCTTCGTCGATGAGCACTTGGACTTGCCCGTCGAATTCGCTATCACTGAAGGCCGGCAGCTCACCGGGCAGGCCGAGTTCTTCCCGGTAACGTGCAAGGGCATCATGGGCCGCCCGGATGATCTGTTCATTCCTTGCGGGATTTTCTGGCACGAACAAGTTCACGCTGAACGGCCGGTCCGTCAGACTTTTTATGTCACGGACAGCCTGCCGGGTTTTGTCCGCCGTCATATATCCCGCGCCGAGCGATCCGAGGATGCCCGCACGGCATGCCGCCGCCACAAACTCCGGCGGCGTCGATCCGGCCATCGGCGCCTGGATGACCGGGTGTTTCAGATTGAATCGGTTCATTTGCATGAGCCTCCTTTTGGTCAGGGATCGACGAGTCGAACGATTACGCCCGTGAGTCGAATGATTGTGTCCGCGAGTCGAACGATTCCCTCCGCGAGTCGAATGATTACGCCCCCGAGTCGAACGATTCCCGCCTGATGGACGGAAAACGGCGAGTCGAATGATTTCCCCCGCGAGTCGAATGATTACGCTCCCGAGTCGAACGATTCCCTCCGCGAGTCGAACGATTACGCTCCCGAGTCGAACGATTCCCGCCTGACAGCCATCGTTTATTCCCCGATCCCCACATATCCTGTCTTCTCCACGAGGGCCTGCCCTTCCTCCGTGAGGATCCAGTCGATGAACGGGGCGACGTTCGGGTTGCCGGTGCCGGCGGTGATGGCGTAGAGTTCGCGGGTGAGCGGGTAGGCGCCGGAGCGGACCGTGTCCACGCCGGGTTTGACGCCATCCACTGCGAGCAGTTTGATGTCGTGGTTGCCGACCATCTCCTCGGAATAATAGCGGAATGTGTAGCCGATTGCGCCGCCGAAGTTCCGGTAGTCGGACACGTCTTCGATGATGCCGCTCATGAGGTCGGCGGTTCGCTCGGTCGGGGCGTCCATGATCGGAACATCGCCCATGAAGTCCTCGAGCGCAGTCTGGCTGCCGCTGTCGGCCGGCCGCTGGTACGCGCGGATTTTCGCCCGCTTGCCGCCGGCTTCGCGCCAATTCGTCAGCTCACCGGCATAAATGCCGCGCAGTTGAGCCTGCGTGAGGCTGTCGACCGGATTGTCCCGGTTGACGAAAAACACGAAGGCTTCCCTGCCGATCGGAGTGAGGACGAGCTTCCTGCCCGCCGCCTCCGCCCGCTCACGCTGCGCCTCCGACGGGCCGAGTGCGAAGATGAGGTCGACCTCGCCGCTGATCAGACTTTCATACGCCTGTCCCGTGCGGTTCGACATGACTTCGCCCTCATACGGAAAGTACTCCTTCTCCGGATAAACTGCCTGCACGAACGCGGCATACACCGGATACAGGGCGGTCGCCCCGTCGATCACCGGCACGTCTTCGGTGATCCGGAAAGACGCCGGCCCGTCGAGCGATGCGGTCCTGTTGCCGTCAAACGGCATGTACTCAAACAAGTCGACTTCCCCCGCCTGCACGACCGGCTTCGAATGGACATACACGCCCGGAATCGAAGCGGCCAGCCCGATGAGCACGATCGACGCCGGCACTCCGTAGAACACCTTCGGACTGCGCACATTGAAAATCGACAGCCCGATGATCGTGATGAAGCCGGCCAGCACGCCGAACAGCGCGGGTGCCCAGTGGTCGTAGCCGCCGAACAGCACCCAGACAATCGGCATGATGGAGAAGATCAAGACGAACACGGTGATGAACAACAGCGACAAAACCTTCCCGGCCACTTTCAAGCGGCTCCCCCCTTTTCCTCCATTGTAAACGATAGACGCGCAGGCGGGCGAACCGGTTTCAGAATCCCCCGAACCCTACCGGATGTTTAACCGGCAGCGCAGCCGGAAACACTAACCATAGACACCTTTTGAAAGGAGAGCTGCATCATGAACGAAAAGAAACCGCCGCACGAACGCATGACCGAGAAAAACAACGGCCTCTCCGACACACAGGAAGTCCTCTACCAAGATGACTTCAACCGGGCGGACGCCGCGACCGAACAAAAGACCGACGACAACCAAAAATCCGGCAAAGACAAACAGTGACTCCGCCGTCTTTGCGGTTCGGACCGAACCTGACAAACGCCGCCGTCCGGCTCTCCCGGATGGCGGCGTTTTGCCGGAGTTTGAAAAAGAGTGACCCGGGAAAGCTGAAGAGGCGCGGATTAGTTTCCTCAAAACTGCTTTAGTGTTAAACTATTTCACAACCCCAAGCAGGAGAAGTGACGCCATGAAACTGACCAAAAAAACCATCCTCTCGAACACCGTCTTGTTTGTCTTCATACTCGGGTTCGTACTTGGGTTCGGTGCCCTGTTCGGAAGCGAAAATATCTTGATCGGTGTTTCGACCATCACCGCCATGCTCATGCTGCTGGAACGGGATTTCACGAGCCACCCGGTGATGAACACGATGAAGTTCGTCGGGCTCAACCTGTTCATGGGCATCGCCGCCTTTTTGACCGGCTTCAACATCTGGACGGCCATCCCCCTCAACTTCATCGTCATGTTCGTGATCAGCTACTTCCTGATCTACAATCTGAAAAACCCGCTGTACTTTCCTTTTTCGCTCCAGTACCTGTTTCTTCTGGCGATGCCGGTTGATGCGGCGCAGCTTCCGCTGAGACTGGCCTCGCTGGCAGTCGGTGCGGTGGCGATCATGGCCGTGCAGATGCTGGCGAACAGGAAGCGCATCAAGAAAAGCGGCGACAAAAAAGTGGAGGCCCTCCTGGAGGAACTCAACGAAAAAATCCGGTTGATCCGGGAGGGTGAACCTTCCGACGAAATGGACCGGCAAATCACAGGCCACATCGGCGAACTCAGAAGCATCATCTATGAAAAAAGAGAAGACGATTACTACCTGACCGAAGAAGGCCGTTTGAAGCTGAAAATTTCCGCAGCCTTGGAGAAGTTGAACTCACTCCTCAACCGGATGGAGGACAAGGAAGCGCAACGGGCTTTGTTGCCTGACGTGTCCCGCCTTCTTCTGGTTGCCCAGGATGCCATGCAAAACAAAGGAGAACCGGGCGCGCTGGAAGAGACGTTCCATCAACTGCTTCAAACATCCAACAAAGGAAAACACGGGCGTGACCTTTTCGTTCTCCGGATGCTTCATCACCTTGACTTCCTGAAAACGAACTTGACCGACTTAAAGAAATTGGACGGCAAACGTGCAACGTTCTCCGATAAGTTGGAGAACATCCCGAAGACGTTTCAAAAGGTCTCCATTCGAGAAACGCCCAGCCATACAAACTCCATCAAGCTTTCATACGCCATCCGGATGGCGGTCGGCATCAGCCTCAGCGCGTTCATCGTGGATTTCTTCGGCTGGGAAGAAGGACGCTGGATGATGTTCACCGTGTTGTCGGTCATCATTCCGCTGTATGAAGGCTCCAAAAAGAAAATGCGCGACCGGATTTTTGCAACGGCGGTCGGTGCGCTCGCCGTCACGGTCCTGTTCACCATTGTGCAGAGCAATCCGGTGCGCTCCCTCCTGCTGATGGCCGCGGGCTATCTGATGAGCTACATTAAAGTCTACCGGTACAGCACGATTTTGGTCACCTT
Organism: Bhargavaea ullalensis; assembly: GCF_042432615.1. Lineage (NCBI taxonomy): Bacteria > Bacillati > Bacillota > Bacilli > Caryophanales > Caryophanaceae > Bhargavaea > Bhargavaea ullalensis. The sequence goes on along the minus strand of NZ_JBHLWY010000043.1, from coordinate 276,625 downwards.
TTCCGCCATCGGCACCGTGGCGCTCGCAACCGGCGCCACGGAGATCCTGACTTTGGAACGGATCGGTCTGGTGGCGGCCGGAGTGGTGCTCGCCTCGCTGATCAACCGGTTCATCCTGCCGTACAAGCTGGCGGATGCCAACCAAGACCTGAAAGCGATGTTCGAAGACACCCTTTGCGAAATGCGGACGGAAGTGGCAAGAAAAGCGGACGGCGGCGGAAGCCCGGACGCCATCCGCAACCTTCTCATCATCACCACCCTGATCGAAGACCGGCTGCAGCTGAACAATCAGGAGTCTTCAGATGCTCAACAAACCGCCTGGCTGGCAAATAAGCGATCCGCAGCCGGCACTTTGTATGAGCTGTATCACTGGATCGGAGAACACGGCCTGACCCCGCCGGCCGCGGATGCCGTCAAGAACTGCCTGCAGCCGTCATCCGGCCGCCCGTGCGAAACGGACGATTTGCACGCGATGATCGGAGCGGCTCCGCGCATTGAAGACCGCCTGGTACTAAGCATGGTTTTGGATGCAATGGAGGACTTGCATGAAACCCGTTCCGCCATTTCCGGATAAATCCCGGCTGCCGTCGGATACTAAGTCCAACATGCCAAAGACGGGAGACGGATTGATGAACCTGCAATCGCATCGCACAAAACCGGATACTTTCACCCTGCAGCAGATGCACCAAAAACAGCAATCTCTCATGCAAAACCGGGAGATGATGGAGGAGCAGTTCCAGCTGCAAAAACAGCTGACCCTCCAGACGCTTCAGCAGGCGGTGTCCATCATCAAGCAAAACGCCACGATGGTGAATCCGCAGGCACTCCAGCAGGCCCAGCAGCAGCTACAGCAGGCCACCCAGCTTCTGGCGTTCATGCAGGGGCTCGCGGTGACCCAGTCGACGACCGCCGTTCAGCAGCAGTTTGAACAGGTGCTCCAGCAGATCGAGCAGGCTGCGCAGACGCTCCAGCTCATCCAGTCGCTCAACGCGGGCAACCAGAGCCTGAAAAAAGGCTGATCAAAAAAGACAAAAAGCAAGGACTGATGGCGCGGCCCGGCAACAGCCTCCGCGGAGAATCCATCGTCCTTGCTTTTTTGCCGTTCAATCGGCAAATCCTTTTTTTGCAGCCTGGATGGCGTCTTTGATTTCGGCGTAGCCGGTGCAGCGGCACAGGTTCGACTGGAGCCATTCTTCCACCGTCTCGTCGTCGGCGTCCGGATGATGCTCCAGCAGGCTGTGACCCTTCACGATGAACCCCGGCGTGCAGAATCCGCACTGGATCGCCCAGTGGTCGACGAAGGCGCGCTGGACCGGGGAATCGGCAAGGCCTTCGATTGTCCGGACCGGTTTTCCTTCGGCTTCCGCGGTCAGCATGAGGCAGGCATGGACCGCATCGCCGCCCACGATGACCGTGCAGGCACCGCAGTCTCCGTTTTTGCATGCTTTTTTGGCGCCCGTCAGGCCGAGTCCGGTGCGAAGCGTATCAAGCAGCAGATCCGCCGGACGGCCCATCGCTTCTTTCGTTTCGCCGTTGACGTTCAGCCGGTACACGGTTTTTGATTGCCGGATCGACCGGTTCATCGGCACTCCTCCCATTCTTCCGCCAGTTCATGGAGCATCCGGCCCAGGACAAACAGCCGGTATTCGGCCGACGCGTACTGATCCGCCGTCACGGCCGTCGGCAAAAGCGAACGGATCTCCGCCGCCTGCGCCTCCGGTGTGAGCGACTTGTCGCTGAGGACCTCATCCACTTGGGCGAGCCTGAACGGTTGGCCGCACAACCCGCTGAACGCGCCCGAAATCCGGCTGCCTTCCCGGTCGGCGGCGAGGGAAACGAGCGGATAGCCGACTTTTGTCATGCGTGTCTTTTTCCTGAAGAAGTGTGGCCGCTCCACCGCCCGCCGGCTCACCAGGATCTGCAGAAGCAGTTCACCGGACGGAAGCCGGCCGCCTTGTCCGACAAGCTCCGAAAGCGGCAAGGTCCGCTCGCCCTCAGGCCCGGCGACCTTCGCCGCTGCATCCGCGAGCAGTAGCGGCAGCAGGGCTTCGCGGTACGGGAGACGGCTGTTCACATTGCCGCCGATCGTGATTTTGTTGCGGGACGTGTGGTCCGCCACGCCTTTGGCAGCGAGGGCGAGCAGCGGATACTCACCGGAGCCGGCCAATTCGTTCAGCGTCAGTGCCGCGCCGATCATGAGAATCTCCCCGTCCCACTGAAGCTCCCGGCATTCGGGGATGTCTTTGATATCGATCACGGCACCGGCGGAAATCTCCCCGGTCCGGGCATGTGTCAAAAACTCGGTCCCGCCCGAATAAAACACTGTCTGAAGACCCTGTCCGGTGCTTTCGCGGAAGCAGGACAGCGCCTCTTCCGGCGTGCCCGGACGGTGGTAGTCAAAGTTGAATCCGATCATCGGCTCCCCTCCCCGGCCGCCCGCCAGACGGTTTCCGGCGTGAGCGGCAGCTCGTCCAGTTCGGCACCGGTGGCAGCGGACAGCGCATTCGCCAGTGCGGGTGCCATCCCGATCACACCATATTCCCCGATGCCCCGTGCGCCGTACGGCCCGGCCGCAGACGGGGTCTGGACAAAATCGACCATGTATTCCGCCGGCTCCTCGCCGAACCTCAGCATCTGATAGTCCCGCAGCGACGGATTCAGGACGATGCCCTCTGCGTCAAACCGGAACGACTCTGTGCTTGCAAAGCTCAGGCCGAGGTACATGCCGCCGCGCATCTGCTGTTCGGCCATCCTCGGGTTGATGATCGTCCCGCCGTCCAGCACCGTGAGCGCCTTGAGCACCCGGTAGGAGTAATCGGCCGGGTCCAGCTCAATCTCCACGGCCTGGGCGCCGACCGACCACCACGGGCCGGGCTTGCCGAAGCCGGTTTTCTCGTCCATCGGCGTCAGGTGGGTCTGGACGTGCTTGCCGACGCCGATCACCTGGCCGCTCACGGTGTGCCCGTTCGGGAATTTGTAGCCGAGCGCAATCTCCTGGATGTCGACGCCGAATTCGGGGGCGGGCCGGTAGTACACGCGGCCGTCCCCGATGTCGAGGTCTTCTTCCGCGCACTGCAGGGCGACGGCGGCGGTCTTTTTCAGCTTGGCGATCGCGTCATCCGCCGCCGACATGACAGCCCGTCCCGCGAGGAAGGTCGTGCTGCTGGCGACCGTGCGCCACTGGTGGGGATCATACTGGGTGTTCACTTCCATCGTGACCCGGATCTTGGACAGCGGCATTTTCAGCTTCTCGGACAGGATCTGGGCCAGCACCGTCTTCGTCCCCTGTCCCAGTTCAATTGCCGCGCAGTTGAGGTTCACCGAGCCGTCCGCTTCGAATTTGATGACCGCGCCGGCCTGTGCATTCGTCGCCGTCGTGGACGTTTTCCAGAACAGGCTGAGCCCTTTTGACCGCACCTTTCCGCCGGCCGCCTCCCGTGCTTTCCCGCCGTCCCAGCCGATCAGCTCCTTCGCACGGAGAAGGCATTGTGCGGAATCCCCGATGTTGTTCGCGGTCAGGACTGCCTGCGTCGGCGTCTCATCGCCCGGCTTGATGGCGTTTCGGAGACGGAATTCCACCGGGTCGAGGCCCAGTCTCCGGGCCAGTTTGTCCATCGTCCGCTCCACCGCAAAAGACAGCTCGGGATGGCCGTATCCGCGGAAAGACGTGGCGTACGGATGATTGGTGTATACGCAGTAGGAATCACACCAGACATTCGCGATGTCATACGGCCCCGTGCAATCCAGCGCCGCCGCCCGCGTGACGCCCGCCCCCTGGTCCGTATAGGCGCCCGAGTCAAACAGGAATGTATACTGCCCCGCCAGCAGCCGCCCGTCTTTGTCTGCGCCGAGCCGGACGGTTGCTTCCAGCCCGATGTGGCAAGGCGCCGTCCGCATGTCTTCCTCGCGGGAATATTCCAGCCTGACGAGCTTGCCGCCGACCGCCTTGGACGCGAGGTAGGCGAGCGGCTCCAGCTGGACTGTTCCCTTTCCGCCGAATGCCCCGCCGACAAGCGGGATGTGGACGATCACATTGCCGAGCTCGACATTGAAAAACTGGTTGAGCACTTTTTTGATCGTGAACGGTGACTGGCTGCATGAATGGATGATGATTTTCCCCGACGGATTGATCTCCGCCATCGCCGCCCTCGGTTCCATCGCCGCGTGGTCGGTCAGGTTAAAGGAATATGAAGCCGTGACCGTCTCGTCGCACTGCGCCCAGGCGGCTCCCGCATCGCCTTTTCGGATTTTGATATGGCTGCCGATGTTCGTCCCGCTCACCGGGTAGACGTTGCTGATGAGCTTTTGGTAACTTCCGGCATCTTCATGCACGAGCGGCGAACCCGGCCGCATCGCGTCGGAAGGTGAATTCACGACAGGGAGCGGATCGTAGGTCACGACAACCCGTTCCGCCGCCTGCTTCGCCTGATCTTCCGCATCGGCCACGATGATTGCAAGCGGCTCCCCGCAGTACCGGACTTTCTTGAATGCCAGAGGCGGCCTGTCCGCCAAAATCGGCCCGATATGAAACGGGAACATCTCCCCGGTGATGATGGCCCGGACGCCCGGCACTTTCCACGCTTCCGTGACATCGACCGACCGGATTTCGGCGTGGGCCCGTTCACTGGTCACGAGCTTTGCATGCATCAGGCCCGGCGACAGGTAATCCCCCACAAAACGCACGGTTCCCCGCGCTTTTTCCTCCGCGTCAATCCGCTGTTCCGGCTGCCCGACGGAATACCAGCCTTGCTCCAAGCTTTCCACCTCCGCTTTTCATTCGCGGCCCGGATTTTAGACCTCCGGGTCCGCCGTTTCGCCGGCGGGCACCTTCGCACCCTGTCCGGCTTTTCTTCTCCAGTTTGGACAACCGGGCGCCGTTCCAAAACCGGGCCCGGCGAATATATGCGAAGCAGCGTGACTACCCTTAATTGAGGGAAAGGAGCGGAAGCCATGACAGGCACTTTTGCACAATGGAAGAAACTGCTTGAAGAAGAAGGACCGGCAGCTCTTGTGACGCTTGTCCGGGTGGAAGGGTCATCCTACAGGAAAGCGGGCGCCATGATGATCATCGGCACGTGCGGCTGCACCGCCGGCATGGTCAGCGGCGGCTGCCTGGAGGAAGACCTTTCCGGTCGGGCGGCTGCACTTGCCGGAACCGGACGGGTGGAACTTCACCGCTATGATCTCAGTTCTGAGGATGACCTCGGCTGGGGCCTCGGGGCGGGATGCAACGGCGTTCTGACGCTGCTCGTCCGGGATGCGGACAAGCGTTTCCGGGAAGCGCTCCGGCGGGCGGTCGGCCGGCTGGACGCAAAAGAGCCCGTGCTGTTTCTCCAGGAAACAGACGGGGACAAGTATGCCTTTTTCAGTCTCGGGGGCGGCCTGGACGGGACGCTGAAGCTTCCCGGTACCGGACAGCCGGAACGGCTGCTGATGGAGTCGCGGCCGTTTTCCCGCTTTTCGGAGGAGCTGGAAACCGCAGCAGGCCCGGTGCATGCGCGGCTGGTCTGGCCGCAGCCCGCCCTTTATCTCATCGGCGCCGGCATGGACGCCCGGCCGCTCGCCCGGCTCGCTTCCGGCTTCGGCTACGCCGTGCATCTGGTCGACTGGCGGCCGGGGCTTTGCTCGGCGGTGCATTTCCCGGATGCGGCCAACTTTTGGACCGGACCCGTGGAAGATTCGGTTCGGTCGATCCCCTTCAGCCCGCTCGACAGCGCGGTCGTCATGACGCATGATTTCGCACGCGACCGCTCTGTGCTCGGCCACCTGCTGGAGGAGGACCTGTTTTACCTCGGCGTTCTCGGTTCCCGGAAGCGGACGGAACGGCTGATCGGCGGCCCGATGCCCGGACGGGTCCGCTCCCCCGTCGGTCTTCCGATCGGCGCGGACGGCCCCGAAGAAATCGCCCTCAGCATCCTGGCCGAGCTGATCGCCGTCCGGGAGCAAAAAACCGCATGCGTACAATAGGCATCGTGCTCGCGGCAGGCGGCAGCACCCGCATGGGACGCGACAAACTCGCCCTGCCCTTTGGCAATGAAACGATCGGAGGGCGCACCGTCTCCGCCGCCGCCGAAAGCCGGCTGGACGAAGTACTCGTCGTCACACGAACCGGCGCTTCCCCGGCCTGGTTCACGGAGCGGGAAAAAGTGCGCCGGCTCCCCTGCCAACACAGCGCGGACGGACAAGCGGAATCCCTTAAATGCGGCATCCGGGAAGCTCTGCGCCTGGAGGCCGGAGCGGCAATGATCCTCCTGGCCGATCAGCCGCTCACCTCGGCCGCCCACCTCAACCGCCTGCTGGAAAGGGGAAGCCTCGCCGGTGCCCCGTTCGTCGCCACGAGAACAAAGGGCGTGCCGGTCCCGCCCGTCCTGTTTGCCGCCCCGCTGTTCCCCCGGCTATTGGAACTGGACGGGGACCGCGGCGCACGCGACCTGCTCAGCGGGCCGCTCCGGGAACACGGCCGATTCCTGGACCTGGAGGCGGATGATCCGTTCTTCGACGTGGACACGCCCGGGGACTACGATGCGCTGCTCCGCATGGAAAGATAAAAGATGCATGCGGGATGACCGCATGCATCTTTTAGACAGGGCATTATTCAAGAATTTCCTGGACGCGGCCGACCTGGCCGTCCTCCAGCCGCACTTTGATGCCGTGCGGGTGGGTCGGTGAATTCGTGAGGAGATCCTTCACGATCCCTTCGGTGAGTTTGCCGGTCCGCTGGTCTTTTTTCAGGACAATGTTCACCCGCTGCCCGGGTTTCACATCAGCGCGTGTTTTTCCGTTTTTCATATGAGCTGACTCCTTTCGGGAAGTGCCTTTTATGAGTGTCGGCTTATTGGCGGCGAGTGTCAACTTCCCCGCAGGAAAATGCAGGAGTTTCCGAACCCAATGCCCGTGAATCAAAGAAAAGCCGCTCCGCATCCGCAGAACGACTTGTGATGGATTGTACCCTTAAAACCTCAAAATAAACAGAAATTTTATTCTCCGGTCAAATCTTTCACGAACAGCTCGAGCCGCCGCTCCACTTCCTCTTCGGTGAGCGTGGTGACGCCGAACGGGATCCAGCGGGCAGCGAGGCCGGCAGAACCGGTTTCCCGGAGCCAGGCGCCGATCGCGCGGATGTCCCATTCCGGGCCGTACGCGAACCCGCCGCCGGCGGTTTCCCGGTACGTCTTCAAAAAACGGTCGGCGGTTTCGCGTCCGTGGATGAGCGCGAGGGCGATGCGCATCCGGCCGATGTCGAGCTGGGCGGGGCCTGTGCCGGCCCGCTCCCAGTCGACGAGCGCGCTTGCATGGCCTTCGTTGAACAGGACGTTCGCGGGCTCAAAATCGCCGTGGATGAGGCGGGTGGATGAATCGGCCGGAACGCTTTCTGCCATCCGGGCCGCGCGCTCCCACACTGTGCGGTCGATTGCCCAGCCGGGGATTTCCGGCCCTGCGGATTTCACCGGGGCAACGGGGAAGCCCGCAGGGTCGGCGGCATGGACGCGGGCGATGAGCCCCGCCAGTTCGTCCGCCCACAGGTCAAAGTCGAGCGGGTGGAGAAACGGCCCGCCGGGAAGCTGTTTCAACAGCAGCGTGCCGGCACCGGTTTCGGTCTTGTCCCGGTCGGCCGCGATGAGTGCCGGGACGGGCAAACCTCGGTCCGTGGCTTTCCGCAGTGCCTCCGCTTCCCGCGCCGCCGCTTGTTCCGAAAGAAAGGCTTTTGCGACGAACGGGTCCCCCGCTTCGTTTTTGAATGCATACAGGCGGTGGCCTTCGCCGGCGGGCAGTTCCCGGAACGACCGCAGCCGGGCACCCGCTGTTTTTTCGTCCAGCCAGCCGAGTGCCTGTTTCGGGAGATCGATGTCCGGGATGAGCGTCTTCCGCCAGAACACGAGGCCGAGTGCCGCGCCTGCTGCGGCGAGGAAGAATCCCGGCCAGTTGATGACCCCCAGAGAGAGAACGAGCGTGAGCATGGCGACGCCAAATTTCCGCTTCCAGACGAGCATAATGCCGAGCAGGATCATGAACACGCCAAAAATTGTCGGGAACAGAAGCGAGTCCAGCCGGAGCCAGATTCCCTTCGTCACCTCGACGAGCACCGGATCGCCGCGGCCCGGCAGACAAAGCGCGCCGTAGATCCGGAGCCAGTACATATAGTAGTAGTAAACCGTGTAGACCCCGCCGGCGAGCACGAGCAGGCCGGGCAGGAAGTTGCGGATCGGCCTTGTTGCGGCAACCATGGCCATCCCTCCTCAAATCACTTCTTGAACTGGATATCCCCGTCCACGACGGTCATCAAAACTGCGGCCTTCACCAGGTCCTCTTCCGGAGTCTGCTCCAAGTCACGGTCGATGATCGTGAAGTCGGCGAAGTGGCCGGGCGCAATCATGCCGCGGCGGTCTTCCTGTCCGAGCACGCGTGCGGCTTCGGTCGTGTAGAGCCGGACGGCGTCATAGACCGACAGCTTTTCTTCCGGCAGATAGCCGCCGTCTTTCGGGTCGTCCGGCAGTTTGCGGGCGACCGCCGTGTAAATGCCGAGGAACGGGTCCGCCGAGTCGACCGGCGAGTCGGAGCCGCCGCCGCAGATGAATCCGCGGTCGAGCAGCTTTTTCCAGGCGTACGCCCAGTCGACCCGGTCCGTGCCGAGGCGGTCGAGTGCCCACGGGAAGTCGGAGCCGACAAACACCGGCTGGATGTCGAGGATGACCGGCAGCTTCTCCATCCGTTCGACCTGGTCTTCGCGCAGCACACACACGTGGATGAGCCGGTCGCGCTTTCCTGCCGGGCAAGGGTGCTTTTCAATCAAATCGATTGCCAGTTCCGCCGCCGCGTCGCCGATCACATGGACCGCGATCGCCTCCCCGTGGCGCCGCGCGCGGAGCACAAGTTCTTCCGCTTCATCCGGCGTGACGACGAATGTGCCGCGGTTGCCCGGGTCGTCCGAGTAGTCCTCGCTTAAAGCCGCCGTCTTTCCTCCGAGCGCCCCGTCAATGAAGAACTTCATCGCGCCGGGCTCCGCCCATGGCTCGTTGTACGATGCGCCGTCTTCGATCATCTGCTCAAAGACGGTCGACCGGCGGAGCAGATGTGCGCGGAACTTCCGCTTGCCTTCGCCGAGCACTTCATGGAACGCGTTGAGCGGGTTTTGGTAGCGGCCGAAGTAGCCGAGGTCGTCGGTGTGGCAGCCGGTGAGCCCCATCGATGCCAGGTCATCGACGGCCGTTTCAAGCGCTTTTCGCACCGATTCCGCGGACGGAGGCGGGACGATCGCCTCGACGAGATCCTGCGCGTCTTCTTTCAGGAAGCCGGTCGGATGTCCGTCTGCATCCCGCACGATGACGCCGCCTTCCGGATCGGGCGTGTGTTCCGTGACGCCCGCCAGCCGGAGCGCGGCCGAGTTCGCGAGGAGCATATGCCGGCAAGTACGCTTCAGCATCATCGGCTTGTTTGTCACCGAATCCAGCTCTTCCAGCGTCGGCACATGCTTGTCCGGGAACAGGTTTTCATCCCAGCCCTCGCCGAGCACCCATTCGCCCTCCGGCACTTTTTCCGCCGCCTCTTTCATGATGCGCAGCAGCTCATCCGCCGAATGAACCGCCGACAGATTGTTGCTCAGCAGCTGCTGGCCGTGCCCGATGATGTGCATATGCGTGTCGACAAATCCCGGATACACGAACGCCCCTTCGACGTCGACCTGCTCATCCGCCCGGTCCTTCAGTTCTTCATATGTACCGACTGCTGTGATTTGCCCGTCCTCGACGAGCACCGCCTCCGCCTTCTCGCCTTCCGCCTGCATCGTCACGAACGTTCCCCCATGCCAGAGCGTCTTCATGCCCATTCCTCCCAATCTTCCATTTTCTTTTTAGTGTAACACTTTTCTGAACGGGAAAGGCGTGAAGGTTTTAGGGCGGTTTTGGGAGCTGAAAGAATCCTTTGGGGAAGCGCTTCTCTCGCGGCGCGGATGGAGTATAATGGATTGAAAAGGAGCCGGGGTGGATGGATGAGTGGATCGGCAAGCTCATTGCGCTCGGGATCATGGCCGTCCTGTTGTACAGCGTGTGGCGCCAGGCAAGACATATGGTTTCTGCCGGCTGCAATCAGTTCGAAAACTGGACGGAAGTCGTTTCCGGCACCGCATTCATCGTTTTCTATGCACTGAGCCTCCTTCCCGCTTTCGGCAGTGAAACCGCGGTCGATTGGGCCGCCCCGGCAGCCTGGGTCAGCCTGATCGCCTACCTGATCGCAAAATTCGGCCTGAAGCCGGAGGCAGATCACACATCCTAAAAAGCACGGCGAAGACGCGCCAGCTGGCCGTCTCCGCCGTGCTTTTTCCATTGTTGAAGCCGGACCGGGGCCCGCCTCATGGCCATGAATCCACTCGCGAGGCGTATGCGCTCACTCGATGGCTGTACGCGCTCACTCACCCGCCGTACGCGCTCACTCGGCGACGCAACGCGCTCACTCACCCAACAACCAATCCGCTCAGCCTTTCAGCTTCACCCGCTGCAGCCTCAACGCATTCAGCACGACCGATACCGAGCTGAACGCCATCGCGGCGCCTGCGAGCCACGGGGCGAGGAAGCCCGCGGCGGCGACCGGGATGCCGAGGCTGTTGTAGGCGAGCGCCCAGAACAGGTTCTGCCGGATATTCGTGATCGTCTTCTTGCTCATGAGAATGGCGTCGGCGATGCTGTTGAGGTCGCCGCGGATGAGCGTCACATCGGCCGCCTCCATCGCGACGTCCGCTCCCGTGCCGATCGCCATCCCGATGTCGGCAACGGCGAGCGCCGGCGCGTCGTTGATCCCGTCGCCGACCATGGCGACTTTCCGGCCGGCTGCCTGGAGCTTCTTCACTTCCTCGGCCTTGCCTTCAGGAAGAACTTCTGCGATCACGGAGTCGATGCCGGTCTCGGCGGCGATGGCTTCCGCGGTCCGCCGGTTGTCGCCGGTGATCATGAGGACTTCCAGCCCCATATCATGGAGCCGGCGGATGGCGTCTGCGGAGGTCGCCTTCACCGTGTCGGCAACGGCGACCATGCCGGCGAACCGGCCGTCGACGGCGGCAAGCATGGCGGTCTTGCCCGCTTTTTCAAGAGATTCCATTATGTTGAGAACGGCATTCACGTCCACTTTTTCCCGATCCATGAGACGCCGCGTTCCGACGAGCACCCGGCTGCCGCCGACCTGTGCCCGGACGCCGTACCCCGGAACCGCTTCAAATCCGTCCGGCATCTCCACGCGGATGCCTCTTTCTTCAATGCCGAAGACGATCGCTTCGGCGAGCGGGTGCTCGGAATTCTTCTCCGCGCTCCCCACGAGCCGCAGGAATTCGCCTTCCTCGAAACCTTCCGCCGGAATCACATCGGTGAGCGACGGCTTGCCGTTCGTGACCGTGCCGGTTTTATCGAGGATCACGGTGTCAATCCGATGAGTCGTCTCCAGATGCTCCCCGCCCTTGAACAGGATGCCGAACTCCGCCGCACGACCGGAACCCGCCATAATTGACGTCGGCGTCGCCAGTCCGAGTGCGCACGGACAGGCGATGACGAGCACCGCGATGAACTTCTCGAGCGCCGGAGCAAACTCGCCCGGCTGGACTGCGAAATACCAGACGAGGAACGCCACGACCGCAATCCCGACGACAATCGGGACGAAGATGCCCGAGATGACATCCGCCATCCGCTGGATCGGCGCTTTCGATCCCTGCGCTTCCTCCACCACTTTGATGATCTGGGCGAGCGCGGTGTCGCGGCCGACTTTGGTCGCCTCGACTTTCAGGAAGCCGTTTTTATTCAAAGTCGAGCCGATCACCGCGTCACCCGCCGATTTGTCGACCGGCACGCTTTCACCCGTCAGCATCGATTCGTCCAGCGCGGACTGCCCGTCGACGATAATCCCGTCCACCGGCACTTTCTCGCCCGGCTTCACGAACACGATGTCGCCGGCGAGCACATCCTCAACGGGAATGACCATCTCCCGTCCATCCCGGACGACGGTCGCCTCTTTCGCCCGGAGGCCCATCAGTTTCTTGATCGCCTCCGACGAGCGGCCTTTCGCCTTCGCCTCGAACAGCTTGCCGAGGATGATGAGCGTGATGAGCACGGCACTTGTCTCATAGTACAGGTCGACCATGCCGCCGGATGCCGCCCCGCTTCCGATCGACCGCACGCTCAGGTACAGACTGTAGAAGTAGGCCGCGGACGTGCCGAGCGCCACGAGGACGTCCATGTTCGCGCTTTTATTGCGCAGCGCTTTGTAGGCCCCGACGTAAAACTGCCCGCCGACAAAAAACTGGACGGGAGTGGCCAAAGCCAGCTGCACCCACGGATTCAGGAACGCCCTCGGCACCCAGATGAACGAAGTGAAGCTGAAGTGGCTCACCATCGCCCACAGGAGCGGGAAAGACAGGATGGCCGACAAGATGAACTTGGCAGTCTGCTTTTTGATCTCGCGCTGCCGGTGGTCGACCGCGCCTTCCGCTTCTTCCTTCTTTTCCTCCAGTTCGTAGCCGAGCCGGTGGATTGTTTCTTTCATCTCAGCGGGCGTCACCTGTTCCGGATTGTATTCGACCGCCGCGGTTTCAAGCGCCAGGTTCACGGTGGCCCGGTCCACGCCGTCCATCTTGTTCAGCCGCTTCTCGACCCTCGCCGAACATGCGGCGCACGTCATGCCGGTCACATTGAACTCGGCCTTGTCCGTCACGACATCGTACCCGAGTGCGCGCACTTTCTCTTTCAGCTCCCCGACGTCCGTTTTTTCGGGATCAAACGCGATCTTCGACTTCTCGAGCGCCAGGTTGACGTTCGCCTCCTCGACACCGTCCATCCGCTTCAAGCCTTTTTCGATCCGAGTCGCACACGCCGCACAAGTCATGCCCGTGATCTGCAGCGTCGTTTCCTTTGTACTCATCGCTCCTCACCTCTCTTACCCATAGGGGGTATTTATCAGCCAAAAAATGAACCGCGCCGGTTGCCCGCACGGCTCTCGTTTCGTTATTTCTGGACGTCGTAGCCCTGGTCTTCGATCGTGTCGACAATCTGATCCACACTGACGGCAGCCGGGTCAAACGAAACGTTGACTTGATTGTCCGCAAGGCTCACGTTCACCGAATCCACGCCGCCGAGTCCGCCGACGCTGCTTTCCACCGCATTCACGCAGTGGTTGCACGACATGCCCTGTACGTTCAGTTTCACTTGTTCCATGGATGAATCCTCCTCCACTTACCCGCAGGGGGTATTAAAATAACCTGCCTTCACTGTAAATCAAGGCGCGTCCTCCCGTCAACGGGAATGCACCCGTTTCACTGGGATTTGGAAAACCGTTTGAACACGTCCATCAGTTCATCGATCGCCTGCTCGCCCTCGCCGTTTTGGACCGCGCTGGTCACACAGTGGTGCGTGTGCTTTTCCAGCAGCTCCAGCCCGACATTTTTCATTGCGGCGTTGATCGCCGAAATCTGGGTGAGGATATCGATGCAGTAGCGGTCATTCTCGACCATATTCTGAATGCCCCGCACCTGTCCCTCGATGCGCTTCAGCCGGTTGATCAGCCGCGCCTTCTCATCCGGCGAGCGGTAGGTCGTCTTCACTTCTTCCATCCGGGTCACCAATCCTTTCCTAGATACGCCGATGGGGTATATGTCCAGTATAACACGGAAACCGCCCGGATACCCCCTCCCCGCACCAGCAAGCCTCCGCTACTCCAATTTCTCCGCCATGATCTCCTCGGTGAGCGGCTGGATCACCTGCTCGATCACGACGCCGTCCTCGTCGAGCACATACGTCACCGGATAAGCACGCACCTCATATTTTTCCGAAATTGCGCCGTCCTCGTCCATCACGACGGGGAACTGCAGCCCGTTGTCCTCGATGAACGGAACGACCGCCTTCCCGTTGCCGCGCTCCGTATGCGTCGCATTCACCGCAAGGATTTCAAACGCCTCCCCGCCTCCGTGCGCCTCGTAATACCGCTGCATATGCGGCATCTCCTCGCGGCACGGCGGACACCAAGTCGCCCAGAAGTTCAGCACCACCTTGCGGCCGCGGAAATCGCTCAGCCGAACCGGCAACCCGTCCGTTGACATCAGCTGAAAATCCGGCGCCCGCTCCCCCGGCTTCAGCCCGAGGTCCGGCAGCTCCTTCACATCCGCATCCGGGTCCGCCCCGATTGTCGCATCTTCATACGCCGACTCGTCAAACCCGTCGCCCGACGGCAAATTCGTCTTGATCATGATGAACACCAGCCAGCCGACGAGCAGCAGCGCCAACACCGTTCCGGCCCATCTCAATTTCTTCATCCTGCACCCTCCTTGCCCTCCCCTCAGCTTAACGGCTCCCCCGGGGAAATAAAAGCCGCACGCCCGTCCGATTCGCGGGGCCGTTTTGACGAGTCGAACGATTCCCGCCGTGAGTCGAATGATTCCTCCGCCGAGTCGAATGATTCTCGTCGCGAGTCGAACGATTGGGCGGCCGAGTCGAACGATTCCTCGCCAAGGAAGGAGTTCCGCCCCCTGCTCCCGAATAGGAAATTCAAACAGGAGGGGTTCAAGATGACGAGAATCACACGTTCGACAGAGGACCGGGCGCTGTTCGGCATCTGCGGCGGCATCGCCGGGCACTTTGGGATTTCATCGTTCCTGGTGCGGCTCGTGTTTCTGCTCACGCCGGCATCCCCGCTGATTTACCTCATCCTCGGAATGCTCATCCCGGAGAAACACACATCGCTTTATGAAAGGAATTGATCGATTGGACACCATCATCCGCAATATGACACCGGCCGATATCGGGCAAGTCCGCCGGGTCGCAACCGACAGCTGGCATGCGACATATGAAGGGCTCATCCCCCGCGGCGTCCAGGACCGTTTCCTCGGCCAGGCCTACAGCCCGGAGATGCTCGAAGCGAGATGCGCCCGGTCCCCGTTCTACGTGGCGGAACAGGAGGGACCGATCATCGGGTTCGCCAACTTCTCCCCGCTCCGCGAAGACGGCAATGCGGAACTCGGTGCGATCTATCTGCTTCCCGAAGCACAGGGCCAGGGCATCGGCACCCGACTGCTCGATCACGGGATCCATGACCTGAAGCCGTCCGCCGTCTTCATCAACGTCGAATCCGGCAACCGGATCGGCAAGACATTCTACGAGGCGAAAGGCTTTTGCACGGTCGAAGAATTCGACGATGACTTTGACGGGCATGTCCTGAAGACGACCCGGATGAAGCTCGCGCTAAAATGAAAAAGCGTCCGGACAGGGTCTCCTCCCATCCGGACGCTTTCGTTAATTAATGATCACCATGCTGATCGGCACCGACTGTCCGTTTAAGAAATACTCGACCGTGTCTTCACCGCCGCTGCGCTTCACTTTAAACACATGCCACCCGCTTGAACTGCCGGCACTGCCTGTTTCGTTCAGCTTGACGTTCGCCTTGCTGTTTTTCATTTCGATGGCCGAGTCCACCGCACGGTCAGACCGGAGAACCAGATAATACGAATCTGAATCGCCCACCTGAATCACCTGCAGCAACTCATTCGGATCCATATACTCTTCCACTTTTTTCGGCATCTTCTCCAGTTCCTCAATCGATGCCACCTGCATTCCGCAACCCGTCAGCCACACCATTCCGAGCAAGAACATCGCCAGCCGCTTCATCCCCATCCACCCCTTTCCAATCATTATAGTTAATCCTTCCGTGCCTTTGCCATCTCTTCTTGACCTGAAGGAGCCACCCGCTTAACATGACGAGTATGAGACGATCGCAGGAAGAGAGGCGGAGCAATTGAAAACCCGAACAATCGGAAGATGGACGATCAGGCTGGAGCGCCCCTTGTCCGGTGAACACGATTCCCCATGCGACTGCCTGTATTGCCTGAACTTCCGGAAAGCCGTCAAAGACCCGGACCCGCAGGAACGCGGCTTGTTCGATCAGCTCGGGATCGATCCGGAACGGCCCGGACTCCTTTCCGACTTCCCCGCCGAGTCCGGTTCCGGGCGGTATTACATCGGACACTACGAACTGGCAGGCCGCTTGCTGGACGGGCCGCCGGCTGCACCGGAGCACTGGACAGACGAAAACACGGAGATGATCGGACGCTTCCGGATCGGTTTCTCCGGTGCTCCGGAGCTGCGGCTGGAGTTTGAGGCTGTTCTGCCCTGGCTGCTGAGCGAGCCGCCGGAAGACTGACCCGCACGCCGTATTGACTCTTCCAGCCATCCCCTATATGATAATGAAAGAATGAAACAGCCCGCGCGAGGCGGGAGAGGTTGCATAGCGATCACCCTCTATAAAAAACCTATGGAACCATGACGATTTCCCGCCATGTCCATGCCGGATATGACGGCTTTGTTTTTTTATGGACTGATCATAGACAGCCTCTCTTGCGTGTGCCGGCAAACACGACAAGGAGGCTTTTTTTCATGCCCGGACGCACTAAAGAAGAAGGACTCAACGACCTCAAACTGCTCGGCAACCAGAATGTCAGCTACTCATTCGAATACGCACCGGAAGTGCTCGAGGCGGTCGACAACCTGCACTCAAGCCGCGAATTTTTCGTGAAGTTCAACTGCCCGGAGTTCACGAGCCTGTGCCCGATCACGAACCAGCCGGACTTCGCCACGATGTACATCTCCTACATCCCGGACAAGAAGCTCGTCGAAAGCAAGTCGCTGAAGCTGTACCTGTTCAGCTTCCGCAACCACGGCGACTTCCACGAAGACTGCGTGAACATCATCATGGATGACCTCATCGATCTGCTCGAGCCGCGCTACATCGAAGTGTGGGGCAAGTTCACCCCGCGCGGCGGCATCTCGATCGACCCGTGGTGCAACTGGGGCCGCCCCGGCACGCGCTACGAAGAGATCGCCGATTACCGGCTCATGAACCATGATATGAACCCGGAGACGATCGACAACCGGTGAAGGGAGGGGCGAATCGCTGCCTGAGAGGGGTGAATCCCTGGCCACGAGCGCGAATCGCTACCTAAGCAGGGTGAATCCCTACCTCGGGGCTGTGAATCCCTACCTTAGCGCGGCGAATCGCCACCTTTCGCCCGCGAGTCCCTACCTTCACCCGCGAAGTGCCTGCTGTCCCGAATCATTCAAAACCAAACCGGAAAGGGAGTCACCCCCATGCTCAAAGACGAAAAAGCGCTCGTCGTGTTCAGCGGCGGACAGGACAGCACGACCTGCCTCCTATGGGCGAAGAAACAGTTCGCCGAGGTTGAAGCCGTCACGTTCGACTACGGTCAGCGACACGCCAACGAGATCGACTGCGCCAGGGACATCGCCGAAGAACTCGGCATCCGCCATCACGTCCTCGACACGTCGCTCCTCGGCCAGCTGGCCCCGAACGCACTCACGCGGGACGACATCGAAGTGGCGGACGGCGCGGACGGAAAATTGCCGTCCACGTTCGTCCCCGGACGCAACCTGCTGTTCCTGTCGTTCGCCGGCGTCCTCGCCAGCCAGATCGGCGCGAAGCACCTCGTCACCGGCGTATCGGAAACCGACTTCAGCGGCTATCCCGACTGCCGAGACGCCTTCATCAAATCGTTCGACGTCACACTGAACCTCGCGCTGGATGCGCCGTTCACCGTCCACACGCCGCTCATGTGGCTCGACAAAGCCGGCGTCTGGGCGCTGGCCGATGAGCTCGGCGCACTCGACTTAGTCCGGACGAAAACCCTCACCTGCTACAACGGCGTCAAGGCGGACGGATGCGGCGAGTGTCCCGCCTGCCGGCTGCGCAAGAACGGACTCAAGCAATACATGAATGAAAAAACCGAAACGGCCGGCTCCCGCTGACCCGCCAATCCGATCACCAAGGAGAACTGCACATGAGAATCTTCCTCTACCTGATATCCATCGTCATCGCCAACGTCATCACCGCCGCCCTCCAGCCATTCCAATTCGGCGTCTTCATCGTGCCGATGGGGACGTTCTTCGTCGGCGCAACGTTCATTTTCCGCGACCTCGTCCAGAACCGGTACGGCCGCAGGAAAACTTACATGGTCATCGTCACGGCGCTCGCGCTGTCCGCGATCGTCTCGTTCCTGCTCGGCGACACGCTCATGATCGTCGCCGCCTCCGCCCTTTCATTCGCGCTTGCGGAAACGGCCGACACGGAAGTCTACTCACGGGTCAAGCTGCCGATGGCCTGGCGCGTCTTCTACAGCGGCACCGCCGGCGGACTGCTGGACTCCGCCGTCTTCGTCATCATCGGGCTCAGCCCGCTCGGCGCCGGGTTCCTCCCCTGGGAAGCCGTCCCGTTCGCCATACTCGGACAAGTCATCGTCAAGACGACGCTCCAGATGGCCGGCGCCCTCATCCTGAGCCGGACGCGCTTCATCCGGAGAGAAGACCCGTATTTCGCAACGACTGCAAACTGACCTCGGCCCACCGGCATCCCGCAAGCGGGTGCCGGTTTTTGTGTGCCGGAGGATTCCCTGCTCGGGAAGTCGAATGAATAAAAATAGAGTCGGCCGATCCACCGCTTACCAAAGGAGGAATGGGAAATGCATTTCAAGACAGCCGCCCGGCAGGACTTGCCGGAAATCGTCCGGCTTCTGGCTGACGATGAGCTCGGGTCCAGACGGGAAAGATTTGAAGACCCGCTGCCCGATTCGTATATTCGTGCATTTTCCGAAATGGAATCGCAGGGCGGAAACGAGATCCTGCTGGCAGTGGAAGACGGGAACATCATCGGCTGCCTGCAGCTCACCTTCATCCCCGGCCTCTCCCGGCTCGGCATGAAACGCGCACTCATTGAAGGCGTGCGCATCGACAGGAAGCACCGGGGGCAAAAAGTCGGTGAAGCGCTTTTCCGCGAAGCCATCCGGCGCGCAGAAGCCGAAGGATGCGGACTCGTCCAGCTCACGACCGACAAACAGCGTCCGGACGCCCTCCGCTTCTATGAAAAGCTCGGCTTCACTGCAAGCCATGAAGGCATGAAGCTCATTTTGGAATAACGAACGAAAGAGGAGGGACGCATCCGCGTTCCTCCTCTTTTGCTTGATCGTCCATCGACAGAAACGTTTATCTTCTCCCAACTTAGTGACACAAATCACTATTTAGAATATACTATTTCACTGTAGGAAAGGAGATGCACTCATGCTCACACTCATCAAGAACGGAGAAATCCTCTCCCCCGAACAGCTTGGCAGAAAGTCGATTTTATTTGCCGGCAATGAAGTACTCCACATCGGAGAAATCGACGAGGCGGCGCTCGCTTCCCTAGGCACCGAAGTCGACGTCATCGATGCTAACGGCGCCTGGGTCATTCCCGGCCTCCTTGATCCGCACGTCCACTTTATCGGCGGCGGCGGAGAAGGCGGATTCGCCACGCGCACGCCGGAAATCCAGATCAGCGACTTCATCAGCGGCGGCATCACGACCGCCGTCGGACTGCTCGGCACGGACGGCACGACCCGCCACATGACCTCGCTCCTCGCAAAGGCCCGCGGGCTCGAAGAGGAAGGAATGACCACTTACATATACACCGGCAACTACGACGTCGACACCCCGACGATCACCGGCAACGCCAAAGACGACATCATCCTCATCGACAAGATCGTCGGCATCGCGGAAATCGCCATTTCCGACTCCCGCTCCGGACAGCCGACCGTCGAGGAACTGTCGAAGCTCGCCGCACAGGCCCGTGTCGGCGGCCTTCTGAGCGGAAAGGCCGGCGTCGTTCATTTCCATACCGGTCCGGGCAAGAACTATCTGTCGCAGCTGCACGATCTGCTGGACAACTATGAAATCCCGCCGACCACGCTTTACGCCACCCACATCAGCCGCAGCAAAGAACTGTTCGACGACGCCATCCGGCTCGCCGCCCGCGGCTCGTTCGTCGACATCACGGCGGCCGACGACACCGGCGAATGGATCCGCTACTACAAGGAAAGCGGCGGTGATATGGACCAGCTCACCCTCTCCTCCGACGGAAACGGCAGCCTGCCCGTTTTCAATGAAGCCGGCGAGATGATCGGACTCGGCGTGGCCAGCGCCCGCACCTTGTTCGAGCAGTTCATCTCCGCGGTGAATGACCACGGCATGTCCATCGATGAAGCCTTGCCGCTCGTCACATCCAACACCGCCCGCGCACTGAAGCTCGGACGCAAAGGACGCATCGCGACAGATGCAGATGCCGATTTCGCCATACTCGATCCGGAAACGCTCGAACTCCGGGACGTGTTCGCAAAAGGACGCCGCATGATGAAAGACGGAGAAATCCGGGTGTTCGGCACATTTGAAAAACGGTAATCCCCTTCACCCAGTCAGTCACCAAGGAGGCCATTTATGAAATCCATCCGCAGACCGAACTTCTTTGAAGCATTCTCGCCCATTGTCGTCATGCTGCTCCTGCTCGCCGTCGGGTACGGCGTGTTCAAATTTCCGCCGGAGCCGCTCCTCGTCCTCGCCTCCCTTTACGCCGGGCTCATCGCACTGCGCCTCGGCCTGAAATGGGACGACATGATGGACGGCATCCAGGACAAGATCCGCCAGGCGATGCCGTCGATCCTCATTCTGATCTCAATCGGCATTCTGATCGGCACGTGGATGATCTCGGGCACGATCCCGATGCTCATCTACTACGGGCTGAACCTGATCAACCCGGACTACCTGATCGTGATCGCCTTCATCGTCTCCGCCCTCATCTCGATCGTCACCGGGACGTCGTGGGGATCGGTCGGAACCGTCGGCGTGGCGCTCATGGGCATCGCGACCGGGCTGGACGCAAACCTCGCCGCAACGGCCGGTGCCATCGTTTCCGGCGCTTATTTCGGAGACAAGCTGTCTCCCCTGTCCGACACGACGAACCTCGCGCCGATCGCGGCCGGCAGCGAGCTGTATGACCACATCAAGCATATGCTCTGGACGACCGTCCCCGCCGCCGTCATCGCGCTCGTCGCCTATTTCATCGCGGGGCTCCAGCTGTCCCCCGGCAATGTGGACACGCCGGAAACGATGACCCAGATGCTCGCGACACTCAAAGAGATGTTCAAGTTCAGCCCGCTTCTGCTCCTGCCGCCGGCGATCGTGCTGTTCGGATCGATCCGCAAGCATCCGACCTTGCCGGTCATCATCTTTTCTTCGATCGTCGCGGCCCTGCTCGGCTGGCTGTATCAGGGCTTCAGCGCCACGAACATCTTCGCGTCGACCGTCTCCGGTTTCACCGTCGACATGGTCGAGAAAGCCGGATTCAATCCGGAAAGCGTCATCTTCGAAGTGACCCGCCTCGTCAACCAGGGCGGCATGCAGTCGATGACCGGCGTCGTCCTCATCGCGTTCGCCGCGTTCATCTTCGCCGGCATCATGACGAAATCCGGTTCGCTTGAAGTCATCATCGAAGCGCTCATGAAGATCGTGAAGCGCACCGGCGACCTCATCCTGTCGACCGTGCTTTCGTGCATCACGATGGCGCTCGTCACCGGCAACTCGTACTTGTCGATCATCGTCCCGGGCGAGATCTACAAAGATACATACAAGTCGAAAGGCCTCGCCGCGAAGAACCTGTCCCGGACGCTCGAGGACTCCGGCACCGTCGTCGTGCCGCTCATCCCGTGGTCGTCCGCCGGCGTCTTCATGGCCGGCACGCTCGGCGTCTCGGTTTTTGAATACGCACCGTGGGCCATCCTTTGCTACACCGGCTTCATCTTCGCGATCATCCTCGGGTATACGGGGATCGGGATTTCGAAGATCGATGACGGAGAAATGTCTCCGCCCCCAAGCGGCAGCAAAGCCGTTGACCGCTCCCCCGCATCTGCAGTGAACGAATAAGAAGAGACGAGAACGCAGCCGGCAACCAGGCTGCATTCTCGTCTCTTTTAGATTGAGCAAATTTCAGGTTATCATGAAGCGTTGCTTTTATCGGAGCGGGCGTTATCTTTATCCGGCGAAGCGTTGCTTTTATCGGTGCGAGCGTTATCTTTATCCGGCGAAGCGTTGCTTTTATCGCTGTAGGAAGGTCACCTCATCACCGTCGCGTCCACCGGCAGGAATTCCGCAAGCTGTCCTTCCCGCTTGTCGAGCATGATCTGTTCCGGCCGGACGCCCACTCTGCGCAGAACATCAATGTTCTGCCTGAGGAACTCGTCACTGCCGACCACGTAGAACAGGCCTTCCCCGTCCGCCGCAAGGTTCTTCAGCTCTTCGTAGTATTCGTTCCGGTTCACGACAAATCGGGACGTGAACTTCTGCTCAGGCGCCGCTCCGAACACGTCCGGGAACAGGAACTTTTTCGATGAGTCGATGTTCAGCGAGTGGATTTGATTGACCCCGTCGGCACGCTCGAAAAAGTCCAGCACGAGCGGACGGAAAGTGGCCAGGCCGACGCCCGACGACAACAGGTAGACATTTTTGTCTTCCCGCTTAAGCGGAACGTTTGAATGGGTCTTGAAGATTGCGACTTCATCTCCGACTTTCATCTCACGCAAAATCGCCTTGAACTCCGAGCACTGCTCCCGGATGCGGGTGGTGATTCCGATTGCCCCCTCATGCGGCAGGGTCGAAATGGACATATGGCGGATCAGGCTGCGGTTCGGCTTCTCCCCGGCATTGAACCCTTCGAATGCCATGTGGGTGTGAGATCCCTCTTCCCATTCAAAGCCTTCCGGGCGGTCGAGCATGTATGTCTTGACCTCAGGCGTTTCGTCGATTATCCGGTTGATCTTCGTCCAGTATATTTTCATTTGGCAGTCCCCCACTTCAAAATTTCCGTCTCACTCAACCTTACACTAACTGATAACCATTCTCAATGAATATCCCCAATCATGCTTTCCGGCAGGACCACACACGTATGAATTGGCACGCCCGGTTCCAATGTTCAAGGAGTATATCGAGTAGTAAAATGGATATACGACGAAAGTTCCGCTATCATAAACGTCACCAAGACATTTAAAGAAAGAAAGGGAAACTCATTTTGGCAAAGCTTTGGAAAAGATATAAAGAGGCTTCGTTCATCCTGAAGGTTTCGGTCATGTTCGTGGCCGGCATCATCCTCGGGCTCCTCATCGGCGACCAGGCCATCGTCCTGAAACCCGTCGGCACGCTGCTCATCCACCTGCTCAGCTTCGTCGCGATTCCGATCGTGTTCTTGACGGTCATCTTGGCGGTCAATCAGATGAACATCGCCACGCTCGGCAAATTGGGTGCGAAGCTCATCTTCTACTACACGGCGACAACGGCCGCTGCCGTCCTGATCGGCATCAGTCTGGCACTCTGGATCAGTCCGGGCAAGGGGCTGACCCTCCCCCATGCGCCGGTCGACCCGCCGCAGACCCCGCATATTTCCGACATCCTGCTGCAGGTCGTGCCGGAAAACCTGTTCTCGGCATTCGCGTCGGGCGATCTGCTCGCCATCATGTTCACAGCCATTGTGATGGGCGCCGCGCTGTCCGCGATGAACTTCTCCAAGGATCCTCAGCTCGCGGAACAGGGCCAGCTGCTCGGCGGAGTGGTTGCCGCCCTGAACAAATTGTTTTATAAAATCCTGGACGGCGTGCTGCTCGTTGCTCCGATCGGCATCGGGGCGATCAGCGCCGTCACTTTCGGCACCCAGGGACTGGGCACCCTGCTCTCACTGTCCAAGTTCCTCGCCGTGTTTTATCTCGGCATCCTGATCCACTGGACAGTCGTCTATACGTTCTTCCTCCGGTTTGCCGGATTCCACGTCATCCCGTTCTTGAAGGATACGAAGGAAGCCTACGGCACGGCGTTCTTTACATCGAGCAGCCTGGCGTCGCTTCCGGTCGCGATCAAGTCCGCCCAAAAAGCGGGCATCTCCGAACGGGTCGCCAACTTCTCCCTGCCGCTCGGCGCCGTGTTCAACTCGGACGGCGGCGCGCTGCGCATGGGTGCCTCCATCGTGTTCGCCGCCAACATCATGGACCTGAACCTGTCGTTTTCCGACCTGTTCCTCATCGTCCTGATCGGCACGGTCATCTCCGTCGGGACCGCCGGGGTGCCGGCAGCCGGACTCATCACCTTGTCCGTCGTCCTCGGCGTGTTCGGCCTGCCGCTTGAGATCGTGGCGCTCATCGCCGGCATCGATGCCCTCATCGGGATGGGCGGCACCGCCTCGAACGTCATGGGCGACATCGTCGGCGCCGCGTTCATCGATGGCCGGAAGCGCCGGAAATCACCGGCTTATCCGGAATAAAAACGAATCAGCCCCCCAAGCGGGAGCTGATTCGTTTTTTTAGTGTTTCGGGTACTGTTCCTGCAGGAAAGCGACCGTATGGCGAATGAGTTCCTGAAGCACACTCAAGTCGATGTCATCCACTTTGTTGATGTAGACGCACGCCTTTCCTCTCGTGTGCTTTCCGAAGTCCTTCAACAACTCGTCGGTTTTCGGATCCCCGGCCAGGTACAGGCTGATCTTCGCTTTCCGCGGCGAAAAGCCGACGAGCGGCGCATCGCCCTCGTGACCGGACGCGTACTTGTAATGATACCGGCCGAACCCGATGATGCTCGGCCCCCACATCTTCGCCGGGTATCCCGTCACCTCCGTGAACAAATCCAGCAGCCTATAGGCATCCTGGCGTTTTTTCGCATTCTCCACTTCTTCGATGAACTCCAACACATCGCGATCCGTCTCTTTCGTTTTCAGCTCGTACATGCGTCCATCGCCTCCCATTATGATTCATGATTCGGCACGTCCTGAACGTTCACCTTTATTATTGAGTCTTTCCCGTTCCATCCGTCTGCCTGTGTTCGTCTTCACACGGATTCCGCTGAACGTACTCCGGCCGGTTGCCCATGATGCCCTTCTCGGGATCCAGGCGGCCATCCGCTCCTTCGCTTTCGGGATGACTGGAAAATTTATGTCCGGATAGACTTCTCGCAAACGGCCATTCTAATGGCAACAAAGGAGGGGAAACCACATGCCAAACAACAACAACTCGAACAAACTTGTTGTCCCGGGCGTCCGCCAGGCACTCGACCAGATGAAGGAAGAGATCGCCAACGAATTCGGCGTTCAAATGGGCTCTGAAACGACAGCGCGTGCCAACGGATCCGTCGGCGGAGAAATCACCAAGCGCCTCGTCCGCCAAGCCCAGCAGCAAATGAAGGGCACACAGGAATAAAATAAACTTTAGAATAGGATGGCCTGAAACAATACGACCATACGAAAACCCGTCGGCGGGAACTTTCCCCGCCGACGGGTTTTATGATGGAAACGCCCCAATGCTCCTGGGTTTATTCCTCCGTCACTTCGAATGCCATCCGGATCGCCGGCATGGCCGAGCCCGGATGATCCGTCGAGTAGGTGAGTTGGGGGACGATCGTCATGTCCGTGTCCTTGTCTTTCTGTTGGTAGATACCCGGATACAGGTCGATCATGTGATGGCCCGGCTCGCCGGTCGCAATGAGATCGAATGTCAGGTTGCCCTGGCTGTTGAATGAGCACATGTATCCGCTGAATGCATTGTCGTATGTCAGATAATAGGCATTGTCGAATTCAGTCCAGCCGCCTCCGTTGATCGTCACTTCAATCTTCGTGCCGACCGGGCCGGACTTCGGTTCCATGCTGACGATCGACGGCAGGATCCGAAAGTACGCCTGTCCGACCACTTCATCACCCGACTTCAAGTCGATGCGATGCGGGATGCCGCCGAGGTCGTCCGGCACTTCAAAATCATACGTGAGGCTACCGTCCGCATCCGCTTGTATTTTGTCCAGCACCGTCTCTTCCTCGGCGAAACCAAGACCGCTCACCCGGTTGCCTTTCATCGTGTTCCAGACAAGCTCGACTTCCGAGTCCGCCGCCAGCCCGGATGCCGACAGAGTGACTGATTCACCGACTGTGCCGGCCTCTTTGTCGAGCATAACGTCCACGCCTTTTGCTTGCTTGAGTTCCGGCATATTGACGCCGCCCGCGATTTCCGGAATATCCTCCACCCGGTTTTCAACATTTGTCTCCCCGTCGGTCACTTCAAACAGGAAATCCGGCTCCGGCTTGTCGGTATACGGAGACTGCTTCCAGTTGATGTATGGACTTCCGAGATAGCCTGTCCTCAAGCGGATTGCGTGCTGGCCTACAGGACCGCTTGCCCGGATCTTCGCTTCTGCCGTCCCTTCCGTGGCAATAGCCGAGACAAATCCGGTATATGCATTGTCATACGTCAATTGCCAGTTTCGTGCATACGTGCTCCAGCCGAGGCCCTCCATCTTGATGGTAATCTCTGTCCCGGCAGGACCGGACTCCGGCTCCATCGTAAATGTCGGGTGCACGGTAAACGCCGTCTGACCGATTTTGCCGTCTTTATCTGCCACATATACGGTATAATCTCCGCCAAATCCCTCCGGCACTTCAAAAGAACCCGACCACTTGCCTTCTGCATCGCTCTTGCCTTCCAGCAGTGTCATATCCTCTTCTTCAAATTCAGGTCCTACATAAACGTAATTGTCTTCTGTTACATGGCGTCCGGTCACCTTCGGCCAGATGAGCCGGACGTCAGAATCCGGCTCAAGCTCGTCGACCTTGAACTCGACCCGGTCACGCACGACTCCTATCATCGCCGACAGCTCGATATTGTTCATCATTGCCGTCTCTTCATTTTTGGCCGCGGATTGCTGCTCTGTCGCTTCATCCGCTTTGGCCTCCGAATCTGCCGACGGCTGGCCACTGCACGCGGCAAGCGCCACGGCCAGCAGCGAAGCCGCCGCCAGCATCCCCCACTTTCCAGGTTTTCTTTCCATTGTACTGCCCCCCATTTCTACCGGTTCCCATCAGGAAGACGGCTGTTCTTCCTCCTCGGGCTCTACGATCATCAGCTTCGACGGCGTCACGTCGAATGGATGCAGTTCCACTTTTGCATCTCCGCTCTCACCTGTGATGTAGTAATCGAGCGCGCCCGTCGGGGTGTCTTCCGTGACCGGGTAGGCCACCACCCAGAAGTTGTCCTGATCATGCGGACCGTATTCCATGTCGAGCGTCTCCCCGGTCGACAGGTGCACCTGAAGTTTAGCATCCTTCAGTTGCTCATTTGTCTCGGGATCAATCGCATTTGCCCGAAAGATGATTTTGTCCCCGGCCATAAACCGGCTCGCCAGTACGCAGCCACCCTGCTCGGACACCGTATCCCCCGAAAGAGCCAGCAACTCGCCCGAAGGCGCCGCGACATCCTGTGCACCCTCACCCTTCGTCGCCTCGTCTTCCTTGTCAGAACACGCAGACAGGACGAGCGCCGCAGAAAGCGCGCCGACCATCAAAAAGCGCATCTTCTTCATAAGCCTTTCCTCCCATCCCCAAAATCATTTGTTATACAAACAGACTACGCCTTTTGGATTATTTTATCAATTAAATAGACTGAACAATTAATCTACTGAAGTTACTCTGACATGAGGTATGTATCCCTTATCCAGCGTCAAACCTTCATCGTTTCCCCAAAAATTATGGAACATGCGGAAACCGCCGGCGGGAAAACAATTTCCTGCCGGCGGTTTCATACTAATCTTTATTGTTTACAATGTAGTCGCAACCTATTCATCAGCCGCGGCATCCAATTGGATCATCGCTTCCGCAACATCACAGATACTTAAATCGAAAGCCCGGAAGATTTTGTCGTATGTCTCCTGTCGATGGTGCAATTTTAGACTTAAGCTTCCTTCTTTTCAAAGTAGAAATGCAGTCGGTACACTGCAATTTGACGTGTCCAATCGTGAATTACACGACTTGATAGGCCGGACCCATTTTTCACCCGGATGCTGAAAGACCGGTTCTCAAAAGAAATCGTTCCGGTCCTGTCACTCCCGCTCCACTTCGTCATCGGCATCTTCGCAATCAGATCAGCCGTCCGCGTTTCGTCATATTCGATTAGCCGCTGACCGGTCTTGTCGCTCAGGTCTGCCCGCGTCCGGTACTCTTTCTCCATCAGGTACCGGTGGAAGAACGGGGCGACTTCTTCGGGCGTTACGGGGTCTGTCCAGTGCTTAAGACCTCTTGAGAGCATGTAAAGCAGGACGACCATTTTGTAACTCTTATTCATCCCGGTCTTTTCGACTTCGATGAACCAGTCTCTGTAAGTTTCCCAGACTTCCAGCTCTTCGTCATCCAGTTCCCCTGCGTAGGCCAGCATGCCAAAATAACTGCCGAATTCCTGTTTGACCGCTCTGGAATCGGCGTCGGCCTGCAGATGGTATTCCAGATAGTCTGGACGTCTTCCGAGTTCTCGTTTCAACTCAAAATAGGCGGCGACGAGTGCGTCTTTTCTCGGCGCCCGTTTTTTGGCCATCTCTTTCAGCAGGTTGACGACACTCAGATCCAGATTGAACTCGCATACTGCCGGAACCGCGGGCTCGGTGAATCTCCCCCGCTTTTCTCCGTAAGTGCCCGATTCGTCAAAGACGGCGAGTTTCACGTCTGCATTCCGGTAGTTTCCGATGAAGTCGATGATGACGCAGTGGCTTTTCCCATCCGCCAGGCGAAGCCCACGGCCGATCTGCTGGGTGTAGATGGTGAGGGATTCGGTCGGCCGGATGAAGAGCAGTGTGTCGACTTTCGGGATGTCGACGCCTTCGTTGAACAGGTCGACCGTAAAGATCACTTCAAGCCGGCCGGTTTCTAGCCGTCCGGTGGCCGAGCGGCGGTCTTCTTTCCCGGTGCGGCCGTGCAAGACGGCTGATCGGATCCCATTGGCGGTGAAGTATTCATTCATGAAGGCCGCCTGTTTGATGGATGAACAGAACACGATGGTGCGGGTCTGCTTGTGCTCCTGCCATGCCATAAAGATTTTTTCAGCAAACTCATCCCTCAGTTGGGCGACGAGCAGTTCTTCTTCGTCGTAGCGGGAGCCGAGCCAGCGGATGGCGTCATAATCTGTGTCATCATAGACGCCGAAATACTTGAACGGCGCCAGCCAGCCGCGCTCGATCGCTTCGAGGAAATGGATCGAGATGGCGACGTTACCGCCGCAGATCGCGTAGACGTCTTTATTGTCCATCCGGTCGGGGGTCGCCGTGATGCCGAGCAGGAACTTCGGTTTGAAGTAATCAAGCACCCGCTCATAAGTCGGGGCCGCCGCATGATGGAATTCGTCGACCACGATGAGGTCAAAATCATCCGGCGAGAATTCCTCCATATTGTGGCGGCTGCCGAGCGTATAGACGGAGGCAAAAGTGAAGTCCGCATCCGTTTTCTTTTCCGCTGCATTGAAGAGGCCGGCAGTTTTTCCAGGATGCACGCGCAAAAATGAATTCCTTGCCTGCAGCAGGATTTCTTCGCGGTGTGCGATGAACAGCACGCGCCTGAAGTTTGCCGCGAAAAAGGCGGCCAGATAGGTTTTCCCCAGCCCGGTCGCCAGTACGACCATGGCCCGGTCATACTCCTCTTCCATCGTGGCGCGGAGCGCGTTGAGGGCCATTTCCTGCGCTGGCCGGGGCGTTAGCGGTTCGGCGCTGTACGTTTCCGCGGTTTCCGCAATCTCCTGCGATTCTCCCGGACCGAGCATCAACTCGGTTTCTTCTGCTTCCGACCAGGCGGTGCTGATCGGCTTGGATTGGTTTGCTTCCTTATGTAGACGCTCGTATTCCGCGAGCGTTTCCCGGTTCAGCGGCACGGTCACTTCATGATAGAACAATTCGAGGTACCGGTCGTTCGCCTCTTCAAAAACACCTTGATCGGCTTCCGAAGGCGCAAGCAGGCTCCACTCCACGCCGGTCGTCAGGGCGGACCTGGAGAGATTCGATGATCCGACGATGAGGGTGTGGTTGTCCCGCTTTCCTCTAAACAGGTAAGCCTTCGGGTGGAAGCTGGCTCCCCCGCTCTGCCAGATCCGGATTTCCGCCTGCGGCAATTCCTCGATGAGCAGCCGGAGCGCTTCCGGCTGGGTGACGTACAGGTAGTCGCCGGTCAGGATTTTAATTGTAGTTCCCCGGCTTGCGGCTTCTTTGAGGAACGGCGACACCTTCCGCACGCCCGAAGCCATCGTGAATGCAGTCATCCAACTGATCTCGGAAGCATCTTTCGACAGCCGCTCCAGATGGCCGATCAGTTCGGAAGTGATCAGTTGGAGCTTAGTCATCGATGACCTCGACGAGATAGATCTTCTCTTCAAACGCCCCCCGCTTCTCGGCTTTCTGTTCGCGGATCATGTCGAGCTGGTGGGGCGTGGCGCCGTGTGCAGCGGCAGTGGCATAGATGAGTTCCAGCATGTCGGCAAGTTCCTCGACGGCGGCGACGGCATTGTCGGCCGCCAGGTATTCCTGCAGCTCTTCCCCGAGTTTCTTCCTCAGTTCCTGCATGTATTCCTCATCATTTAAGATCCGGGTCTCCGGCTTCTTGCCGTCTTGTTCGATGATTTCCGGGATGCGGTCTCGGACAAGTTTGTTGTATACAGGCATTGATAGGCACCCTTTCTATTCCAGTTCTTTGAATTAAGCATAGCATGACCCGCTGGAAAACTCGACGCGGCGAGTCAAACGAGACTTTCCTTTTCAAGACGAGTAAACCGATACTTACAGCGAATCGTCCGATTCATTGATTGAGCAGATCGATTCCCCGTCCGGAAAGTCCGATTCCCTTTCCGAGCAGACCGATTCCAATGAAAAACCCCTGTTGCCAGAGGTTGATGCGGCTCCTCACTTCGCGTTCTCATCCGGCTGGTGTATGCCGAAGAGGTTGCCTTCCGTGTCGGTGTAGTAGCCCTGCCAGGCCATGCCGGGAAGGGCGTATTTGGCCAGGGCGACGGTGCCGCCGTTTTCGAGGATCTTTTCTTCGGTCTTGTCGTAGTGTTCCACGCCCATCGTGCAGGCGAAGCCGTTGAGGGGCTGGTTCTGTTGGGGCGGCAGGCTTTGCCGCTGCATGAGCGCGCCGTCGATGCCCGGTTCGTCCGCACTGCCGGTCACTGCTCCGAAGTACGGCATTCCGGCGTAATCCGTCCAGTCCTCAAACGTCCAGCCGAAGACTTCGCCGTAGAATTTCTTTGCCCGCTCCATGTCGTCCACATGGATTTCAAAGTGTACGAGTCGTCCCATCATCGAGTTCCTCCGTTTGCCGGAACCGGTTCCGATTCCAGGTGGTTTTTGAGTGCGTCCGGGTCTTTGGGACAGGCTTTGGTGAATGCGGCGCCATCATCTTGCTGAACCCTTTCGCCATGTAGGTTTAATTCCGCAATGGCCGCCTTTACACCTTCTTGAGAACATTAAATGTCAGAAAGATGAAACATTAGGGCGGGTGTATTCCGGATGTTTTCGTTATGCTGAAACCAGTAGCTTTTAAGCGGAGGTGTCGGGATGCGGAAAAAGTACGGACTGCTGCTCGGCGGGATCGGCGTGTCCAATTTCGGGAACTGGGTATATCTCGTGGCGCTGAATCTGCTCGTGCTGGAGATGACCGGATCGGCGGCTGCTGTGGCGGGGCTGTATGTCATCGGCCCGGCGGCGCGAATCTTGATGAATTTATTTGCCGGGTCGGTGATTGACCGGTCGGACAAAAAGCGGATGATGATCGTGTCTGACATCTTGCGGGGGCTGCTCGTCTTCCTCATGCCGTTCGCGGGGTCAATCTGGCTTGTCTACATGCTTGTGTTCTTCACGAATGCGGCCGGGGCGTTCTTCGGGCCGAGCTCGACGTTCGTGATCACGAAACTCGTGCCGGACGGGGATCGGCAGCGGTTTAATTCGTTCATGGGGATGATGAACTCGGGCGCGTTCGTACTTGGCCCGGCAACGGCGGGGGTTCTCATCCTGGCGTTTGGGACGACTTGGAGCATTTTCCTGAATGCCGCGACGTTCCTCGTCTGTGCAGGCTGCATCGCTCTCCTGCCCTCCCCTCCGGATGAACGGGAACCGGCTGCAGGGCGGCTGGACTGGCGGATGATCCGGACCGACTTTTCGGCGGTCCGCGGGTTCACGAAAGCTGCGCCGTTCTTCTTCCGCATCTACCTGCTGTTCCAGGTGACGCTCATGGTGGCGTTCGCCCTGGATTCCCAGGAAGTGACGTTCCTGAAGCAGGATCTCGGGCTCGACGACCGGCAGTACGGGCTCATTGTCAGCATCACGGGTGTCGGCTCCCTCATCGGTGCGTCGCTTGCGGCCGCTTTCGCAAAGACAGTATCTGTCCAGCGTTACATCGCGGGCGGCATGGTGATGACGATGGTCGGCTACGCCGCGTTCTACAGTTCGGGCGGCTTCTGGACCGCGACCGCTTCGTTCATCGTGCTCGGCGTGTTCATGGCGTTTTCAAATGCGGGATATGAGACGTTCTACCAGCGGACCGTGCCGACCACACTCATGGGCCGGTTCGGCAGTCTTGCGGCGATCTTCCAGAGCGTCCTGCAGATCGGGTTCACCTTGGTGCTCGGACTCGCGGCGGAGTGGTTCAGCGTGCGCGGTGCGGCCATCGGGTTTTCATTGCTGGCGGTCCTCCTGGCGGGCTTGCTCGCGGCGGCCGTTTTGGACAGGCGGAAGTCTGCACATTTCCAGGCGGAGCACGCTTGACCGGTTTTGTGAATCAAACCAGGGCCAGAGACGTCTGTTTCGTCTAAGGGAGGGGATTGGTTGAAAAGGCTGATGGGCGTGATGCTCGGTCTTGCGGTTTTTGTTGCCGGCTGTGGACAGGCCGAGGAGGATCCGATTGCGGATGAGATGGTGATCGACGGGACTGTGCTGGAAGTGGAGGTCGGTCGTGTGCTCGTTGCGGAAAACATCGATCCGGAAACCTACGGGAAGATACGCGGCAAGGACTGGCAGGAGATGAGCGAGGAAGGGATCATGCTGATTTTCATTGGATTCGAAGAAGCAGACCGACTGAAGCCGGGCGACCGGGTGAAGGCGCAGATTGAGGGCGGCGTGGATGAATCGTATCCGGCTCAGGCGGAGGCGAGTGAGATTGAAGTGGTGGGCGGCTTTGAAGATGAATGAGTTGGAGGCGGACAAATGAAAGCAGAAGACAATCTGGAGAAATACGCGGACCCCGCGGCTTATGATGAGCGGCACGGCGGGTTTGCCGCGGATGTGGAGTTCATCCTAGAAGAGTTGGGAGAAGTGCCGGCAAGGGTGATTGATTTGGCGTGCGGCACCGGGCGGGTGTCGATTCCCCTTGTGCGGGCGGGTCACCGGGTGACGGGAGTGGATCTCCACGAGGGGATGATTGGGCGCGCCCGGGAGAAGGCGGATTCGGAAGGGCTCGATGTCCGGTTCCTCCTGCAGGACTGCCGTCATCTGGACCTCCCCGCTCCGGCAGATCTTATCGTGATGTCGGGGAACTCATTCCAGCATTTCCTGACGAACGAGGATCAGGATCTGCTGTTTGAAGCAGTGCGGCGCCATCTCTCCCCCGGCGGACGGTTCATCTTCGATACCCGCAATCCGGTGCTTCATGAGCTGGCGGAGCCCGACCGGTATGAAGAGTCGGCGGTGATCGGGGGACGGTCGGTCCGTGAGCTGCATACGGAGACTTACGATCCGGTGAGTCAGGTTCTGCGGTGTGAGACGGAGACGATTGACGGTGATCCCGTGCGCCGGGATGCCATTTCCCTACGCTATACCTATCCGCTCGAGATGGAACGGCTCGTACGGCAGCACGGTTTCGAGTTCGAAAGGCGATACGGGGACTGGCGGAGGGGCGAGTTTGTGCCTGGAAGCGGGCAGGTGGTGTGCGTGTGCAGGCTGATATAGTTCGCCGGTGATGCCAAGAGACCGATTCAGTCGGCTAAGAGTCCGATTGGGCCGTTTAAGAGTCCGATTCCACTCGCTAAGAGTCCGATTCTCGCTCGTAAGAGACCCATTCCGGCGCTCACCCATGCCGAAAACGGGCGCGGTCATCATTTTGTGACTGCGCCCGTTGTTGATTCAATATGTAGCGGCTGTGCGGTGCGTTTGACGGCCGCGTGGTAGATGGTGAAGGCGAGCGTGCTGCTGAGGAAGATGACGATCGCCATCGGCAGTGCGTTCTGGTCACCGGCGATGCCGACGAGCGGCGAGACGAGTCCCCCGCCGGCGAACGGGAGAATGCCGAGGAATGCGGAGGCGCTGCCTGCGATCTTGCCGTGGCGCTCCATGCCGAGCGAGAAGCCGGTCGTGTTCACGACGCCGACGCTTGAGACGACGAGGAACAGGGCAATAAGAATCACCCACATCGGCAAGGTCAGCCAGACGGCCGCCAGGAGCAGGAGGCCCCCGGTGAAGGAGGCGCCCACGCCCCATTTCATCATGCGGACTTCGCTGATCGATGCGGACAGCCTTCCCGTGAACTGTGCGGCGAGAATGATGCCGATGCCGTTGACGGCAAAGACGACCGAGAACTGCTGCGGCGTGGTGCCGTAGATGTTCTGCAGGACGAACGGGGAGCCGGCGATGTAGGCGAACATGCTGGTGGAGACGAATGCCTGCGCGAGCGCGACGCCCATGAAGGCGCGGTCTTTCAGCAGGGTGCCGAACGACTTGAATGTTTCCGAGAGTCCGCCGGTTTTCCGGTTCTGCTGCGGCAAGGTTTCGGGAAGCGTGAAGGCTACCGCGAACAGCATTAAGACGCCGATTGCGGCCAGGATCACGAAGACGAACCGCCAGGAGGCGAAGTTCATGACAATGCCGCCGAGCAGCGGGGCCAGAATCGGGGCGGCCCCGTTGACGAGTGCGAGCATCGCAATGAATTTGGTGAGCTCCTTGCCGGAGTAGAGATCACGGGAAGCGGCCCGCGCAATGACGATTCCCGCCGCGGCCGAGATTCCCTGAATCAGCCGGAGGCCGACGAAGATCCACACGTTGCTGCTGAACACGCAGAGCAGCGACGCCGCCGCATAGACGGTCAGGGTGAACAGGAGCGGCCGCCGCCTCCCCTTGATGTCGCTCATCGGGCCGAACACGAGCTGACCGATCGCCAGTCCGATAAGCGCGGCAGTGATGCTCAGCTGGGCGAAGGACGCCGTCGTGCCGAAATCATCCGCCACGCCGGGCAGTCCGGGCAAATACATATCCATGGACAGCGGCCCGAATGCGGTCAGCGATCCGAGCAACAGGACCATCCAGAGCCGGTTGTGGGAAACCGGTGGCTGCGATTCTTCGATTGATCCGCTATTACTGCTCATGTGCCACCACTTCCTTTCTTGATGCAAGGCATTGCCCCATTATACACGGAAAAGCGACCAGGTTTTAACCTGAATGGAGGAAAGCGTCCCACTCAAGTTCGAAAGCGACTCACTCGAGGCTGAATCCGTCTCACTCGGATGAATTAGCGACTCACTCGGACGCATTAGCGTCTCACTCGCATGCTCACCATAATTTCAGATAGAGGTATAATCCCCCTCCCCCTGCCCCACACTTGGCTCACAACCAATCGGGCAGGGGGAGATTTACATGTTGAAAGTCGAGCTACCGGTGATCAAAAAGGCGGCGGTGTATTCCAGGGCGACCCATTGGGGCAGGCGGCCGCTCCATGCAACGCAGGAAGAGAATGAGCGGACGCTTGTCGGGCTCATCGGGCGTCACTGTGAGTATGAAATTTTCCGCGAGGGCAGCAGTTTCAAGGAGAACGCGTCGGCGATGGCGATTCTGCGGGCGGTCGACGAGGGCGAGTTCGACGCGATTGTCGTGCCTCATGTGTATTCGTTCGGGCTGGCGCTGAAGTTCGACTGGGAGACGGTGTTCGGGCTCGTCGTGCTGCGCGGCATCCCGATCATCACACCAGATGTTGTGTATTCGACCGAGACGCTGTCGGACCTGAACGAGCTGAAGTTCCAAATGGATGCGATGCGGCTGGAGCATGAGATGAAGTTCGGTTCGGTGTGGGACCGTGTGCAGCCGACTTACACGCTCGATGCGAATCCAGTGCATCGCGGCAGTCTTTACGACAGCCGGACGGCACGGCGCTCGCGCAAGGAAGCGGGACGTCTCGCAAAGGTCCGTTCGCTGCTTGCCCGGCAGGAGACGAAGGCGGATCCGCTTATTTGAAGTCAATAAAGAAAAGACGCTCCGGCCTGATGCCGGAGCGTCTTCATGTGCAATCGCCTTTTAAAAGCGAATACATATACAGATCATCAAATTTCCCCTGTGTATACTCATAATGACGCAGCAGGCCCTCCCGCAGGAAGCCGTTCCTCTCGACCAATTTGATGGAGGGCCCATTCTCCGGCTCGATCAGAGCCTCGATCCGTTCAAGTTGGAGACGGTTGAATCCATAGTGCACGACCGCCCGCAGTGCCTCACCCGCCAAGCCTCTGCCCCAATAGTCATGGCTCAGTTCATACCCGATCTCCGCGCGGAAATGTCTGGCTTCGCGGTTGAGGAATCCGCAGCTTCCGATCATTTTCCCGGAATCCTTTAATGTGATGCCCCACCGGATGCCCGTTCCTTCGGCGTGGATTGACCGGTACCAGGCGATTTCATCCATTGCGTCAGCCGTGCTTTCAAACGGAGCCAGTCCCATATGCTTCACCACCCTGATATCCGTCAAGTACTGAAGCATGTCCGCTGCGTCCCCGTCTGTCGCTTCCCGAAGGATCAGCCGTTCTGTTGAAATCACCGGGAACTCAGTGCTC
Organism: Bhargavaea ullalensis; assembly: GCF_042432615.1. NCBI lineage: Bacteria > Bacillati > Bacillota > Bacilli > Caryophanales > Caryophanaceae > Bhargavaea > Bhargavaea ullalensis. The sequence continues at coordinate 240,168 of NZ_JBHLWY010000043.1, read as the reverse complement.
AAAATCTCCACCTCCCGATTCTTATTATACTCATCTCAATTCTCTTGGCGGAGAGGGTTAAGTGTATTTTCATGCTACATTGAAATCAAGTAAAAATGACGATAATGGAGGCGGTTCATTCATGACGGCAGCGATTGACGATTTCAGGAAACTGGACATCCGGATCGGCACGATCATCAGTGCCAGCCCGTTCCCAGAGGCGCGGACGCCGGCGATCAAGCTGGAGATCGACTTCGGGGAAGAACTCGGCACCCGGAAATCTTCCGCCCAGATCACGAAAAGGTATTTCCCCGAGGACCTTCCCGGACGGCAGGTGGTCGCCGTCGTGAACTTCCCGCCGATGCGCATCGCGGGCTTCAAATCCGAAGTGCTCGTCCTCGGCGGGGTTCCGGATGAGGGCGACGTCGTCTTGCTGAAGCCCGATCAGGCAGTTCCAAACGGGACAAAGGTTTCCTAACAAAAGCAGCCGCTCGGCTTGATTCCGGAACGGCTGCTTTTCTTATTCATCTTGTTGATATTCCAGTATGTCGCCCGGCTGGCAGTCGAGCGCCTTGCAGATGGCTTCGAGCGTCGAGAACCGGACCGCCTTGGCTTTTCCGGTTTTCAGGACGGACAGGTTCGCCATCGTGACGCCGACTTTTTCGGACAGTTCGGTGAGGCTCATTTTCCGCTTGGCCAGCATGACGTCCAGGTTGATAATGATCGGCATGTGGACCTCCTCAGACCGTCAAGTCGTTTTCAGTTTTGATGTCGATCGCATTTCGCACCAGTTTCTCGAGCACGGCGGCAAATACGGCCATCGTGAACGAGGCGAACACCATGCCCATCCCGATGACGACGAGCCCCGGCGCGTCGTCGACTTGCGCAAGGACAAATATCGGATAAAGCCCCGCCGCGTAAAACAAACCGATCAGGACGGCGAACCGTTTGATCCTCTTCAGCGAATGGACCGAGCCTTCCGAAAATGCGTCTCTTTGATCGATCCGGCTCAGCAGCCGGAATGCCTGCCAAAGCGCGGCAAAGAAGATGAGCGCCGTTGCGTACAGGACAACCAGCAGCCCGGTGACCGCATAGGCGACGTCCGTCCGGTAGTCTGGAATGTCGATTGCGAGCTGCGGCAGCGCAAAGATGCAGACGGCCAGGACCGGCAGTGCAAGCACGATGACCGCCGCCTTCAGGAACAGCGTTTCCCGCTTCATGAGAGACACCTCGTTTCATTTGGGTATGATCAATTTACCATAATATTTATTGACAATCAATAAATATTTATCGATATGCGATTAGATCTTATCTAATTTCCATTACCACCGACCATGAAAAAAGCATCCGGACGAGGGATGCTTGATCATAGCGATTCAGAGGATGACGCCGGCGAACAGACCGGTCATGACGGGCTTCCCGTGCTGGTTGATGCATTCGAATGAGGCACGGATGGCGGTGCGGTCTTTTTCCGTTTTCTCGTATTGCTCGATGGCTACCCGGCAGTCGATCGTATCGCCCGTGAAGACGGGCCGCAGGAACTCAAAGTTCATCGTACGGGCGAGGACATCATGATCGCCCCCCACTTTTGTCGGCAGTGTCGCGGTGAGCAGTCCCTGGACGACGAGCCGCCCCTGCTCATCCGGCGTGACGTGGTGGACGCCTTCGTCGGCCGACAGCTCGGTAAAGCGCTTGACGTCTTCATTCGTGAACGTGCGTTTGAAGGTGATGATTTCCCCTTGCTTGAGTGTCATGATGCGTTCCCCCTTTGCTATGAACAAGGATAAAGAAGAACGGCAGGACATGGAACGGGAGTATGCCTGCAGCGTGAGTGGTATGATGAATCCGTAAAAATTTGTTTTGGGAGGTGTGGACAGATGGACAAGCAGGGACAGGAAAAGTTTATGGAGTTTATCCTGGAACGGGTGCAAGAAGGCAAAGAAGCCGAGGCGCGCGCCGTCCTCGCCGAAAATTTCAAGAAGCAGGACGAAGGGACGTTCTCGCAGGAAGACATCCGGGCATTCATCCCGAAGATGATGGGCCTCATCAAACCGGAGCGGCTGGCGGAAGTGCAGGCCGTGGCCACGCGGTTTTCCGGTGAGTTCGGACAGAGATAAATCCCAGGACGCACGAAAAGGCCCGGTCAAATCAGGAGGTCACTGGATTTTCGGGAGAAGGCAGAAGATGAGCCGGTGAATGTCGGGATACGCGCTGCGAATGTCCGGATCGCCCCGGTGAATGTCGGGATAGCGCTGCCCAATGTCGGGAAAGAAACCACTCCGGGAGGATTCATGTGGAGGACCCGCGGAAAGCAGGCCCCCGCAACGAATATCGACTTCATTTTTTTGCGCTAGAAAAGGAGCCAACACGATGGTCCGTGAGTGTTGGCTCTTTTTCAGTTGCCTCCATATCAGCCGGCCCTTTTCTTGTCGTCATCTGAGGACCCTTCACTTGTTCAACGCCTGTTAAAACGTCCCTTTAAACTTTTCGGGATTCGTCACATAGCCTTCGATGATGTACCCGCAGTCCGTGCAAATGAGGTATTCCACGCTTGAGCCGAAACTCATCTTATTGACCGTGGCGATCACGGCATATCCGCTGTGTTTTCCCTTGCCCAGTTCCGTCCCCCCGCATTTCGGACATTTCGCAGCTTGCATCAAACCCCACCCTTTCCTGTAGAATCATCCGTCTACTCTTGCCGCCGATCCCCTATTATTCATCCTGTTGTTCTGCGAACCGCATGGCGCCCAGCGCAACCATGTGCTGGGCTTCCTGCGCTTTGCGGATCGTGCAGGCTTCCCATAATTCGGGGAGCGTGTTCGCCTGCGCCGTCCGCACGGCGGCTTGAAGATAGCCGTCGTACCGGATCGTGCCGCCGCCCAAAATGATCTTCTCCGGATTCAACAAGTGAATGACGGTGGAGAGCGCCAGCCCAAAATACTCCCCTGCGGACCGGACAACCGCTTTTGCCGCTTCATCTCCCTCTTTTAACTGTTGGAGAAGCGTTCCCGCATCCATATCGGCGGAGTTCAGGATGCCCGCACCGCCGGCCAATTCGTCCAGCGTCCTGACGCCCTGCGAAGTCGGAATCGGCATGCTCCCCAGTTCCCCGGCCCAGCCCCTGCAGCCGGTGATGACTTGCCCGTTCTGCTTCATGCCCATGGCGATGCCGGTCCCTGCCATGATCACTGCCGTATCCGTCCGTTCGTCCCCGGCCGTTTCATGCAGAAGGGCGGCCTTTACATCGTTGAGCAGATGAACGGAGTGGCCGGATTTCAAGAAACCGGCGTCCATTCCGGCGATGAGGGGAAGCACGTCTGACACGACCACCGTGTCTGCATTTTCAACAAGACCCGGGATGGCAATGCCCAGCCGCCCGACACTGTCCGGCAACTCCCCGACGAACGCATCGATCGCCTCTCTGATCTTCTCCGGCGTGCACCGGGCGCCGGTGGGCACCGTTTTTGAAATCCGCTTCCCCTCACATTCGGCGAGCATGAGCATTTTTGTGCCGCCGATGTCGATTCCTGCAGTTGCCATGCGATCATCCTTCCTTCGTTTTCTCGCCGCCGTCAGCCGTCCACCCGGATCCCCCGCTCCCCGAGCTCCTGGATCACGCCGAGCGCAGCCCGTTCCTTCGCCTTCGCCTCGACCATGATGTCGGCGTTGCGGCCGGCGAGCACATCGAGCAGCCAGTCGACGTCTTCCGGGAAGATGAAGTCGTGGTGCCGGCGGTCGTTCGGTGCCGTCTTGCCGGATGAGATATGGACTTTCGGCGTGCCGGTCGTTTTCCATGTTTCGTACACCCGGTCGATGAGTCCCTCGAGCGGGGCGTCCGCCGGGTTGCAGCGGTGATGGTGGATGTCAAAGCAGGCCGGCACGCCGGTCGCTTCGCTGACGGACAGGACGTCTTCCAGGTTGTAGGTGCGGTCATCGTTTTCAAACCGCAGCCGTTTGAGAATCGGTTCGGGCAGAGCACGCGTTTCATTCACGAGCCGGCCGAGAGCCGCTTCCGGATCGCCGTACTTGCCGCCGAGGTGGAGGATCATGTCCTGTGCGCCGGTGAGTTCAGACAGCGCCGCATGGTAATCGAGATCGGCGATCGTCCGGTCGACGACGTCGGGATTCGGCGAGTTGAGCACCGAGTACTGTCCCGGGTGCGTCGACAAACGGAGGCCGTGCTCATCACGGAGCGCCTTGATCTCCGAGCAGATCTGAATGACATCGGGGTCGTTGCGCCAGTCCCACGGATTGACCGGATGCGTCGCAAGGACGACCATCTCGCTCGTCATGCGGTAAAACTTGATGCCGTGTCCGATGTTCCATTCGATGATCCGCTTCGTGAGCTTCAGGTTCTCGAGCGTGAGCTCCTTGAGGATTTCGGGCCCCTTTTTCTCGACCGTCGCCACGCGGCACGTCCGGAAGTTTTCTTTGATGGATGTATTGATGCAGGCATAGCCGACTTTCATGGCGGGCCCTCCTGTCTGTCGGTTGTTGATCCTATCCTATCATTCCGGCGAATCCGGCGCACGGCTTGCGTGTGGCTTTGGCGATTGCCGGCCGGTCGTGATACAATGGAAGCAGACTGAATTTTCTGCGGAGGCGATTTAATTGAGACTGACTGTTTACCTGGCCGGCGAGATCCATTCGTCCTGGCGCGATGAAATCCGGGAGAAGGCGGCAGTCCTGAAGCTGCCGATCGACTTTGTCGGACCACAGGAGAACCACGACCGTTCCGACAACATCGGCGAAGAGATCATCGGCGAACAGCCGGGACCGGAGTACAAAGACTGGGCCGCATCGAGCTTCAACAATCTGCGCACCGAGGTGCTCATGCAGAAGGCCGATCTCGTCATTGCCCTGTTCGGCGAGAAATACAAGCAGTGGAACACCGCGATGGACGCGAGCGCGGCGGTCGCCCTCGGCAAGCCGCTCATCCTGATCCGCCCGGAAGGCCATATCCACGCGCTGAAAGAGTTGTCGCGCAAAGCGAGCGTGACCGTCGAGAACTGCGACCAGGCGCTGAAGGCGCTGACGTATATCTTTGACTGAAAGGCGGATTACGGTGAATCCGGAACAGAAATCATCCAAGTTCCCCCTCTTCATCTCCACCGGAATCGGCGCGGCGATCGGGGCCATTCTCGGGATCATCGCCTACAACCAGAATTGGCTCGGGTGAATGTGCGGGTCCGGCAGGCGGTTATCGAAGACGCCTCCGGGCTTGCGGAAGCCGTCGCAAGCGCCGAAGCTTCGGGGATGATGCTGTTCGCTCCGGGCGAACGCGGGATGACAGAGGAAAGCGCGGCGTCGATGATCCGCCGGCTCGGCGAGGATCCCGCTTCCGTCTTGCTCGTTGCTCATGTCGCCGGCCGTGTTGCCGGCTATCTGATTGCACGCGGAGACGGAACTGCGCGCACCTCTCACCGGGCGTATATCGTGGTCGGCGTCCATGCAGAGTATCGCGGAAAAGGCGTCGGCCGCGCGCTGTTCGGAGCATTGGACGAATGGGCGGCCGGGCAAAGGCTGCACCGGCTCGAACTCACGGTGATCTCGGAGAATGAAGCCGGCGTCGCCCTTTATCAGAGGATGGGGTTCGAGATTGAAGGGGTGAAGCGGGACTCCCTGCTGATCGACGGGGAGTTTGTGGATGAATATTACATGGCGAAGCTGATGTGATCGGGAGGAAGCCGTCCGGAGGTGCCGGGCGGCTTTTCCATTGTCAGAGGGACGGAATCCATCGCCGGCAGGGGATTGCGGGGCACCGGCCGCTCCGGTACACTATGGAAAACAACAGGGGGGCCGTTGACATGATGATGTTGTACAAACGGAACGGAAAGAAAACGGAGTACTGGGGAGCCTGGAAAACCGGCCGTTCTCTGACGATCCACACGGGAACCGTCGGCACGGCCGGCACAAAGGAAGAACTGCCCCTGGGACTGTTCCAAAGTGCCCCGCGGCTGATCAGCCGGCTGGCCAATGAACAGGTGAGGATCGGTTTTGAGCACATTGAAGAAGATGACCTGCGCGAACTGGTCGTCCAGTTTCCATACGAGGAACACAATGAGCAGGACGCCGTAGACCAAAGCGAGGTCATCGAGGAAGCACTGGACGACTGTCTGTCGCAGAACGGCATCGGCTATTTGGACGGCGGAGACTTCGGCGGCGGCAAAGCCAACATCTATTTCTGCGTGATCGACGTCGACCTCGCCTTCCGCGCAGTCAGCGAAGAGCTTGCCCGGCGCGGCCTTCTCGACGAGGCAGCGATCGCCTGCGGCACCCCCGGCTTCGACGATCACTCGTCCCTGCATCCTGCTGGAGCCGAGTTCCGGCTGATGGATTCAGAAGATGAATAAGTAAAAAGGAATCCACCTCTGCGGATTCCTTTTTTCGGTGTTTCAGCGGGCCCACTCTTTTCTGTCCAGTGAATAAATCCACTGTTCTGCCCCGAATCTCTCCACCACTTTTAAATCCCCCATGCCGAGTCGCTCGAGAAGGCGGCGGGAAGCCGTGTTGGCGGACTGGGTTTCGGCAATCACCCGTTGCAACTTGAGTTCGTCGAATGCAAACCGGATCACTTCCCGGGCCGCTTCCGCTCCGAATCCGTGTCCCCAGAATTCCGGAAGAAGCTGAAACGAAATCTCCGTGTCTTCTCCGTCGTGATGGAGATCCAGCGAAATCAAGCCCATGAATGTGCCGGTTTGCTGATGACAGATCGTCCAGCAATGGCCGGGATTTGCCTGCAGGCCCTCGAATGCCTGTGCTGCTTCTGCGGCAGACCGGGGCCCGCCGAGATAGGCACGGACTTGATCATTTTGATAGAGCGCCTGGACGTGCGTCCGATCACCGGAAACCGGCGGTGCCAGGACGCACCGGGCGGTCCTCAACGTCAGGTCCTCCCTTTCTGTCACTGCATCCCGCAGCTTCTTTTCCAATGAAGGGAAGTCGATGGAGGAGGCGTCGGTGTCCGGTTCCACCCACCCGAAACCGTCTCCCTTGAAACGCGGAACGACGTGGAGATGATAATGGTCCACGTCTTTGAAGATCCCGTTGTTTTGCATGATCGTGACTCCGTCCGTGCCCAGCTGCCCTTCGATTGCACGGGCGATCTTCTGGGCAGCCCGAATCACTGCAGACAAGCTGTCCTGGGCTACCTCGGTGAATTCCGGCACATGCACTTTCGGAACGACGAGCACATGGCCGGGATTGATCGGGTATTTGTCGAGGAAGCAGCAGACGTGCTCGTCCTCATAAACGATGTGTGCCGGTGCCCAGCCGGCGATGATGTCACAAAATATGCAGGAAGTCATGGCGGGTCCCCTTTTCGGATGATTTAAAGTGATTCTATCATATCGGCAGGACTCCTTTGTTTGCCCTGTACCCCCAGGGGAATAGAAACACCAGAAGCGGGGGTGGAGACATGCGGAACATCGGAAAGCTGGCCGCAATCGGATTCATCGCAGGGACGGTGCTGGTCGCTGTCTTGAAGGCCGTACAGATGCTGACGGGCAATCCGGCATATGTGCTGCTGTTTAATTTTGACTACATCCCGGTCGTGCAAGATTGGCGGCCGACATGGCTCATCGGGCTGCTGTTCCACTACGGAATCTGTGTCTTCAGTGCGATCATTTTATTTTATTTCCTCCGGCCGTTCGGGCGGGAGCATTGGATTTCTCCGTATGTGCTGGTGTATTCGGCGGGGTCGGCGCTGCTGTTTTCACTGACGGCGCTGTCGGACCAGCCGCCGGCGTTTTCGGACGGGGCGGCGTGGGTGTACTGGACGCTCGCGCACGTCGTGTTCGGATGGATCGTCGGCTGGCTGATCCGGAGATGGGGTTGATTTCCCCGAAGCTTGACCGGCGTCAAGGTGTCCGCCCGGCCGCGGTGAGACAATGTTCTCAAGGAGGCGGTCGGAGATGAACGACCTTGAACGGAACGGACAAACTGAAGTCATGCAGTGCGAGTGCGTTGTGCAGGTGGATCGGATGATCAGCGAAGGGCTTGGCGGCGGCTTCATTCTCAGTGAGTATGACAGCGGGCGTCTCGATGACCCGGTGTCCCGCGGGATGGAGGTGATGCCGGTCGTGTCATGACGGCCGGCCGCCTCGGTTTAGCTGTTTTCAAGACCATCCACTTCGATCTCGAACATTCCATTTCAACGCAGCCCCCGGTTCAGGGCGCTGCGTTTTTTGCATTCCCGCTGTCGGGTGGGCCGAATCTCGTGTAGGATGGAGTCAATCAAAGCAGAGGAGCGCGAGGCCGATGGCGAATCAACGAAGCAGATGGATGGGACAGGCGGCAGCGGCGGGCTTAATTGCCGGCGTTTTCCTCGGTGTACTGCTGTATGCGGCCGAAAAACTCACTGGCCTTCGGGTCTACACCCTATTGATGAACGTCGACTATGTGCCGGTGCTGAAGGAATACCCCTTCCCTGCGCCGGTGGAATTCCTGTTTCACTTGATCGTGTCGGTCATCCTCGCGATTGTCCTGCTATGGCTCGTCCGTCATTTCCGGTGGACGGGCCGGCGATTGGCGGGATGGATGGTCGCGCTCAACGGGATTGTCGGTCTTTGCATCTGGCCGGTGACCGCGCTGTCGGAACGGACGCCGGAGATCGGGGATCCGGCAGCGCTCGGCGTGTGGCTCGCAGCGCACCTGCTTTATGGCGGAGTGCTGGCATGGATGTTCCGTCGGACTCCCCGGAAAGAAGGAAGTTCAATTCTTTCTTAACATCCAGGGGTCCTTTCTTCCCGCACGAAAAAGCCGCCCACGCCGGGCGGCTTTTTCCATCAATCAATATTTATTGAACGCCACGGCAATCCCCGCACCGATCTTCGCATTGTTCTTCACAAGCGCAATGTTCGCTTCCAGACTCTTGCCTTCGGTGAGCTCCTTCACTTTCGCGAGGAGGAACGGCGTCGTGTCTTTGCCTTTGATGCCGTTTGCGGCGGCTTCCGCCAGAGCATTCTCGATGATGCCGTTGATGAAGTCGGCATCGAGTGCATCCGTATCGGGAATCGGGTTGGCGATGACGGCGCCGCCTTCAAGTCCGAGGTCCCATTTCGCCTTCAGCATGCCGGCGATCTCCTCGGGACCGTCTGCCCGGAGGCCGAGCGGGAACCCGCTCCGCGGCGTGAAGAACGCCGGAAGCTCGTCTGTGCCGTAGCCGACGACCGGGACGCCCTTCGTCTCCAGATACTCAAGCGTGAGGCCGAGGTCGAGGATCGACTTGGCGCCCGCGCACACGACGGCGACGTTGGTCTTGCCGAGTTCATCGAGGTCCGCGGAGATGTCCATCGTCTCTTCAGCGCCGCGGTGCACGCCGCCGATGCCGCCGGTGACGAAAATCCGGATGCCGGCGAGGTCCGCGCAGATCATCGTCGCGGCCACCGTCGTCGCGCCAAGCTGTTTGGTCGCGAGCAGCCACGCCAAGTCGCGCCGGGACGCCTTCGCGACGCCCTCCGCATTGCCGAACATTTCAAGTTCCTCGTCGGACAGGCCGATCTTGATCTTGCCGTCGATGAGCGCGATGGTTGCCGGCACTGCCCCGTTCTCGCGGATGATCTCCTCCACTTCGCGGGCGGTCCGGACGTTTTGCGGGTACGGCATGCCGTGGGAGATGATCGTCGATTCGAGCGCGACGACCGGCCGTCCCTCGTCCATGGCTTCTTTCACTTCTGCGGAAAAGTCGAGATATTGGTTGATCATTGGAGTTCCTCCGTTTCGGATTTGAGTTGGTCTTCTGTCAGTTCGGGCCGCACCGTATGCAGTGAGCCGAGCGTCTTGGCGGCATTGACAAGGCCGAGCCGGATGCTTTCTTCGAACGGGCGGCCGGCGAGATGCCCGTGCAGCACGCCCGAAACGAACGCGTCCCCCGCGCCCGTCACGTCCTCCACCCGCACATCCGCCACTGCCGGGAATCGGCGGACCTCTCCGCCCTGCTCCCCGGCCATCACGCCGCCGGGACCGGCCGTCACGGCAACAGAGCCACAGCCCTTATTCAATAAAATCCGTACAGCCTCCCGCCAGGATGCATCGTCCCGGACGGGGATGCCGGTATACGTCTCGGCTTCGTCCCGGTTGCAGATGAACCAGGAAACGCCGTCCAGGCTGTCCGGCATGCGGTCCATCTTCGGCGAGGAGACGGGGACGACGGCAAGCGGGATCCGGTTTTCACGGGCGATCCGCTGCACGTGGCGCACGGTGTCCGCCGGGCAGTTCAAGTCGATGACGATGAGTGCGCTGCCGGCCAGTGCCGCGCGGTGGGCGTCGATGTAATCGGGCGTCAGGTCGTCGTAGACGGCCATGTCCGCAAGGGCGACGGCCATTTCCCCGTCCGGGTTGAGCACGGCGGAGTAGGAGCCGGTCGTTCTGCCCGGAAGCAACGCAGCATGGGAAAGGTCAATGTGACCGGCCGACGCCTCTTCGATCCGCTGCCAGTCGGCGTCTCGACCGGCGACGGTGAGCAGGCTCACCGGATGGCCGAGCCGGCCGAGGTTCTCCGCGACGTTGCGCGCGACCCCGCCGATCGAGACCGAGACCGTCGCCGGATTCGACGTGCCGGCCTGGACGGGCGCCTTCAAGTGGAACTTCCGGTCGACGTTCGCCCCGCCGATCACCGTCACGCGGTTCTCCTCGGCAAGCACATAGGCGCGGCCTTTGATGATGCCCCGGCGCGTGAGCCCGGAGATGAGGTTCGCAAGGGCCGGCCGCGACATGCCGAGCTGCTCCGCCATCTCCTGCTGGGTGAGGTACGGGTTCTGCCGGAGCAGCCCGACGATCGCCGATTCCTTGTCCGTCATGGAAGGCCTCCTTCGAAAGTATATGACATTTGTTTATAATATAAACTTTTGTTCTCAAGATGTCAAGCAACCCCCACAAAGGTTCCGTTTCGCGCAAAACAGCCCCGCCCGGAGCACTTTCCGGACGGGGCTCAACATTCATTCCGATAAATCGGCAACCTGGTCGATCAGGCCGAGCGGATCGCCGGATGAGACGGAATAAAGGACGGCGCCGCGCTGCCAGGTGAGTTTGTAGGTGTCCGAGGACATGTCGAACTTGCCGGCGCCGACTTCTTCCGGCGGCGGGAGCATCCGGTCTTCCAGCTTGGCGACGATTTTCTTGGCGAGCGCGGCCATCTCATCGCCGCCGCCCGGATTGTCGATGTTCTGGTTGCGCATCGAGAAGGACCATCTTCCCTCATGCCAGGTGAGGAAGACGCTGCCGGCGCCCGCATCTTCAAAGCCGGTGATGCCATACCCGAGGTTCACGTTGCCTTTTCCCTCCGGCTCCTGTTCGTAGCCCGCTTCGGCCTTGGCGGAACCGGGCGATTCATAGATCCGCGCTTCCGAGACGGCGGCAGGCGACAAACCGTCCAGCTCTTCCGCATTGAGTCCGTACGGCTTGTCCGTCTCGTAGTAAGTCACTTTGTATTGATCTGCATCGGCATTGACTTCGGCCCCCAAATATTTCCCTTCAGCCGCCGGGACGTCGGGCAATACCGGTTCCATGTCGGACGCCGTCTCCACCTTTTCCCTGATTTCAGAGAGGAGATGGGCCCGCTGTCCCGCCGGGTCTTCTCCTCCGTCCGGCTGTCCGGCGTCCGTGGATTCCCCGTCATCCGGTTTCCCGGCGCTATCCGGGACACTGCTGTCCGGCTTCTCGTTGCTGTCCGTTTCCCCCGATGCGTTTTGGCCGGCATCGGTTTCGGCTGTCCCCTCTTCTTCCGTCGGTGGCGAGGCTGCCCGGTCCCCGCTGCAGGCCCCGAGCAGGAGCAGACAGGCGGCAGGCGCGAGCCATGCACTTCGCTGAAGCTTCATCCGGTTCCCTCCTTTTCCCCTTGTTTACCCTCCCCTCATTCCGTTACCCGGCGATGAACCGCGTTTTTTCTGCCGCCGGAAAATAAAAAACGCCCGTCCGGAATATTCCGGACGGGCTTGGTGCATCGTGGATCAGGATGGTTGTTCTGTTCCCATTTCGGCACGGACGACATCGGCGATGCGTTCCGCCCAGCGGGAGGCATCGGCTTCGGTCGGCGCTTCGACCATGACGCGGACGAGCGGTTCGGTGCCGGACGGGCGGACGAGGACACGTCCGTTGCCGGCCATGTCTTTTTCGACGTCGCTGATCGCGGCGGCGACTTTGGCGTTGCCCGCAACGGCATTCTTGTCCGTCACCCGGATGTTGATGAGCTCCTGCGGGAACATCTGGACATCCGTGGCAAGGTCGGACAGGGTGCGTCCGGTTTCTTTCATGACGTTCACGAGCTGGATGGCCGTGAGCAGGCCGTCGCCGGTCGTATTGTAGTCGAGCATGATGATGTGGCCGGATTGCTCGCCGCCGAGGTTGAAGTCATTTTTCTTCATCTCCTCGACGACATAGCGGTCGCCGACGGCCGTCTTGACGCTCGTGACGCCGATGGCATCAAGCGCCTTGTAGAAGCCGAGGTTGCTCATGATCGTGGAGACGACCGTGCTCTTTGTGAGGCGGTCCTCCTCTTTCAGATGGCGCGCCAGGATGAACAGGATCTGGTCTCCGTTGACGATGTTGCCGTTCTCGTCGATGGCGATGAGCCGGTCGCCGTCGCCGTCGAAGGCAAGGCCGATGTCGGCTTCTTTTTCCTTCACGAAAGCGGCGAGCGCTTCCGGATGGGTCGAGCCGACGCCATCATTGATATTCAGGCCGTTCGGCGAGGAGCCCATCGTGGACAGATCCGCGTCGAGGTCCGCAAACAGGTGGGTCGCAAGCGAAGAAGTGGATCCGTGTGCGCAGTCGAGCGCGACGTGGATGCCGGTGAAATCTTCGTCGACCGTCTGCTTGAGATACTGGATGTATTTCTGTCCGCCTTCTTTGTAATCGGTGACGGTGCCGAGTGCGGCGCCGGTCGGGCGGTGGAGGTCATCCGATTCTTTGTCGATCAGGGCTTCGATCTCTTCTTCCTGGTCGTCGCTCAGCTTGTATCCGTCTGCGCCGAAGAACTTGATGCCGTTGTCTTCGACCGGGTTGTGGGATGCGGAAATCATGACACCGGCATCCGCACTCATCGCGCGGGTGAGGTAGGCGACGCCCGGCGTGCTGATGACGCCGAGCAGCATGACGTCCGCACCGATCGACAGGAGTCCCGCGACGAGCGCGCTTTCGAGCATATGGCCCGAGACCCGCGTGTCGCGCCCAATCAGCACCTGCGGTTTGCCCGTTGCGTGCTGGGTGAGTACATACCCGCCATAGCGGCCGAGCTTGAATGCAAGTTCAGGCGTCAGTTCGGCGTTTGCCACGCCCCTGACCCCGTCTGTTCCGAAATGTTTTCCCATCGATCTCTCTCCTTCATCGTGTAGAAGTTCAACTTTGTCTTTTAAGCAGTCAGAATGCGGACCGTCACGCGCTTCACGGAAGGGACGGCGCTGATGCCTTCAGGCCCGGAGACCTGGACATTCAGCGAGGATTCTCCGTCCGGGAGGCCCGCCGCATCGACGAAGACGGAAAAGTCCTTCTTCGCCGCAGAGGCGAGCGCAGCCGGTTTGCCTTTGAGCGTCAGGTTCACCTGACCGTTAGGCGGCTGGACGATTTCCCCCTTTTTACCTTCCACAAGTCCTCGGATTTCAACCGCCATTCCGCTGAGTTCCTGACTTTCTTCGACTTCAGGCGACGGATTTCCTTCTTCAGGTGCGGCAGCCGGGGGCGTTTCCTGCGGTTCGGCAGGCGGCTTGGCGGCCAGATCATCGGATTTGTCGCTTTCCGGCTGATTTTCCGCCGTGTCCTTATCCCCTTCCGGCTCCTCATCTGTTTCCGCTCCGGCCTGCGCTTCTTCGTTCCCGTTTGAGCTTGCCGTCACGTTGACGTCGATCTTGCCCGGAGACACTTTCGTGACACCGGACGGCTTCGGCACGTCGACTGTCAGCTTGCCGGTGCCCGTCACTTTCGCCAAATCGACATCGACCGGAACGTACTCCAGCTTATCGATGACGCTTTTCGGACCGGACACCTTGACCGTATCGGATGACGGCACCATCTCACTCACCGTCACGCCTTCGGGCGGCTTGCCGGTTCCGCGGAGGGTGACGGGCACCGAGCGGGTATACTGGGCGATGTCTGCCTTGACGGTCACTTCCGCCGGCTCGACGTCGACATTGAGTTTGTTCAGCTCGCGGTCGAGCACACGGACCCTTGCCTGCTGTTCGATCGGACCGTCGATGCCGCCTTCAGCGGAAATGGACGCCTTCACGAAGCTGATCGAGTCGATGATGCTCTTTGCGCCGGTCACCATGACGGTCGACGGGTCCGTTTCGATGGAATTAATCATGTAATTGTCGGCGAGAAGCCGTTCATTCAGTTCCGGATCGACCCGGAATTCCCGTGTGATCCGCTCTTCGATCACGACATCGACCGTGTCCGGCTCGATGCGGACATCCAGCTTGTCGGACAGGTTTTCGTGCTGGATCTTGACCGTGTGCGCCCCCATCACGAGCGAGCGCAAGTCGACGAACAGGGTGAAATCCTTCAGGGCCCGGGTTGTCTGGACGATGTTCGCCGGACCTTCGATCGTCAGGGTGACGGATTCCGGAACGCCGGTGACGACGAGATTCTCGTCATCATAGAACACTTCGACCGGCACGTCCTGGAGCACGGCGATGTCCGTGCCCGCCGCCGCCCTGCCTGCCGAATCCTCCTCGGTTTTGACGACAAGGAACAGGAGAACGGCGAGAAGGAAGGCGATGCCCCTGAGAAACCATGGATTGTCCATGAACTTATCCATTTTTCTTCACTCCCTGTTTCCGCTTCGATTTGGCCTGCGGTTCCTGGACCGGGCCGAACCACATTTTGCGGAGGAGCGTTTCGAACTCCTCCGTCGACAAGTTGCGGTGGAGGTCTCCGTTCGCCGTGAGGCTGACGGCGCCCGTCTCCTCCGAGACGACGACCGTGATGGCATCTGTCACTTCGCTCAGGCCGAGTGCCGCGCGGTGGCGGGTGCCCAGCTCCTTCGAGATGAACGGGCTTTCAGACAATGGCAGATAGCAGGCCGCGGCCGAGATGCGCTGCTGCTGGACGATGACCGCCCCGTCATGCAGCGGTGTGTTCGGAATGAAGATGTTGATGAGCAGTTCCGACGTCAGGTCCGAATGCATCGGGATCCCCGTCTCGATATATTCGCTGAGGCCGGTTTCCCGCTCGATCGAGATGAGGGCGCCGATCCGCCGCTTCGCCATATAGCCGACCGACTTCGTGACCGCTTCGACAAGCCGATTGCGTTCCTCCTCTTCCTGGAGCGTGCCGCGCGAAAACAGCTTGCCCCGCCCGATCTGCTCGAGCGCCCGCCGGAGTTCCGGCTGGAAGATGACGATGACCGCCAGGAACCCCCATCTGAGCACTTGCTCCATGATCCAGTAGAGCGTCCTCAGGCCGAGTTCCTTCGTGACAAACCAGGCGATGATGATGACGAAAAGGCCCTTCAGCAGCTGGACGGCCTTCGTGCCTTTGATGATGGCGATCAGTTTATACAGCACGAACCACACAAGGAGGATATCAACGATGTTGGTGAGTACCTCCCAGATGGACAGGTCCGTGAAACGTTCAAAAAATGACACAGGCATCCCCGCCTTTTCTTCCGGTTGCATATCGTCCATTATAGCACACCGCCGGCCGCCGGCGCTTGTGTGAACCGGCCGGGGCACGGCGGGGCATTGTCCCGATTCGTGAGAGCGTTATCTTTATCCGGGTGAACGTTATCTTTATCCTCCGAAACGTTATCTTTATTTCGCGTAGCGTTATCTTTATCCGTTCCCGCCCCTCCCGCGGCATTAAAAAAGATCCGTCCCGGCCGGGGCGGATCTTCGCTCAGTTATTCTTCCCCGTTCCCATTGTCTCCCTTGATAAAGGACACACTGTCTTTGACGGTGGACTTGATCTTGTACCAGAGCCATTCGAAGGCCTGGTTGATCTCTTCGACCTGACCGGTGACGACGGCGGTGGAAGCCATGTATTTCGAGCCGTTGATCACCATGACGTTCCCTTCGACCTCGCCCTCGATGTGGAGCTCGCCGTTCTTGACGACAAGGTCCCCTTTCACCGTCTGGCCTTCGGGGACGGTGACTTTATTGCCTTCGACGACGAGGTTCGGCTGCCTGGAGACGGCGAACTGATCTTCTGTATGGAAATTGGAAAGCAGGGCCACGCCTGCCAGCAGAACGAACATAGCGACGGCGGCGAGCATCGGATGCCGGCCAAACCAGCGGCGGACACCCGCCCCCTGGCGCTCTTTCGGCAAGGCCGCCATGATGCTGCTCGACAGGCCTTCGGGTGCGGCGACCGGCGCCGCACTTTTGAGAAACGCGACGGAACGGCTGAGCCCGTCCATGTGCTGCTGGCACTCGGGGCACTTCTCCAAATGGTCCTTTAAAATCTGCTCATCCCGGCGGGTGATTTCCCCATCCAGATAATCATGCATATAACGGACGATTTCTTCCGGACACGGTTTCATCCCTGGTCCCTCCTACAAAGTCTTCATTTGTTTCCTAAGGGCTTCGCGGCCCCTATGTATGCGAGTCTTCACCGTTCCGAGCGGCAGCTCAAGGATTTCGCTGATCTCCTGCAGCGGCAGTTCCTCGATGTACCGGAGGACGATCGCCGAACGGTATTTGTCCGGAAGCCGCCCGATTTCATACTGGACGCGGTCCTGGAGTTCCATCCGTTCGACTTCCTCTTCCGGAAGCGGCGAATCATGCGCAATGCTTGAATAGTGGTCAAGCCCCTCCGTTCCCGGAACCGGGGCATCCAAAAAGGCATCGGGCTTTTTCTTCCGGATTCGGTCGATGCAGAGGTTCGTCGCAATCCGGTACAGCCAAGTAGAGAATTTCCGCTTTTGATCAAATGTATGCAGGTTGATATAAGCCCGGATAAACGCTTCCTGGGTGATGTCTTCCGCTTCATGCCTGTTGCCGAGCATCCGGTAGCATACCTGATAAAGCCGATTTTGATAAAGGGAGACGATTTCTTCGAATGCAGATTGGTCCCCCTTCAGGACTTGCTTGATCCGTTTTTTTATAAGGTCTTCCATTTTCCGTCTTCCCTCCGCTCCATGCGGCTAACTCATATACGCACGACCATGCAGGATGGTTTCATTTTTTTCTTCATTCCATTGTAGCAAAGGAAAATCTAAAAATCCTGCAAATTTTAAAAGCCGGCCCCGAAGAACGGAACCGGCCGAAAATGCCTTTAAATCAATGTTTCGCCGAACAGCGAGCCCATGAGGCCGACTGCGACGTCTGCTGTTTTATTGTGCTCGTCGAGGATCGGGTTCACTTCGACGAACTCCGCGGACGTGATCTTGCCGGAGGAATGCAGCATTTCCATCGCCAGGTGGCTTTCCCGGTAGCTGATGCCGCCCTGCACCGGCGTGCCGACGCCCGGCGTGTAAAGCGGGTCGAGTCCGTCAAGGTCGAGGGACAGGTGGACGCCGTCGACATTGCGGGACTCCAGGTAGCGGATCGCATCCTCCATGACCGCCTTCATGCCGTCACGGTCGATTTCGTGCATCGTGTACACTTTGATGCCTTTTTCTCGGACGAGTTCGCGCTCGCCCGGGTCGACGGAGCGGGCACCGATGACGACGATGTTCTCCGGCTTCACTTTCGGGCCGTTGCCGATCGAGGTCAGATCTTCGTGGCCGAGCCCCATCGCGACCGCAAGCGGCATGCCGTGGATGTTGCCCGACGGCGACGTTTCCGCGGTGTTCAGGTCGGTGTGCGCGTCATACCAGATGACCCCGAGGTTCGAGTAATGTTCGCACAGCCCGGCAAGCGTGCCGATCGCGATGCTGTGGTCGCCGCCGAGCACGAGCGGGAACCGGCCTTCCTTGACCGTCTCCGAAACTTCTGCGGCCAGTTTTTTGTTTCCGCCGGTCACGGCCGGAAGGTTTTTCAGGTTCGTGCCGGATTGGTCGCGCGGCAGATCCTTGTCGAGCGGGATATCCCCTTCGTCGCGAATTTCCTGTACAAGTTCCTGCAGCCGTTCTTCAACACCCGCATAGCGGATTGCGCTCGGTCCCATATCTACACCTCGGCGGCTCTGGCCGAAATCCGCCGGAACCCCGATGATTGAAATCTGTTTGTCCTTCATAATCCCATTCCCCTTTCGCTGTTTACCTCTCCATTATGGAACGGAAAGCGGGAATGGCTCAACCGGACAAGTTTTGTAATATTTATTCATCACCAAAGAAATAAAAGCTGTGCGGACGGCATCCGGGAGAATCGTTCGACTCACGGCCGGAATCATTCGACTCGGAGCCTGAATCATTCGACTCAAACCCATAATCGTTCGACTCAGGCCCGGAATCATTCGACTCGCCGTTTTGGCCGGCTGTTCCCGCCGCCCCGTCGGATCAACTCCTCCAGATGCTTCTTCACGGCCGGCCATTCGCGGTCGATGATGGAATACAGATGGACGTCGCGCGGTTTTCCGGTGGAGCGGATGCGCTCGTTGCGGAGAACACCTTCGAGCTTGGCGCCAAGACGGGCGATCGCCTGTTTGGAGCGGATATTTTCAGAGTCGGTCTTGAACTGCACGCGGATCATGCCGAGCTCCTCGAAGCAGTGGCGGAGCAGCAGGTATTTCGCGGTCGTGTTGACATGCGTGCGCTGGTACGCCTCCCCGTAGAACGTCGAGCCGATCTCGCACAGCCTGTTGAACGGATCGATGCCGAAAATCCGTGTGGTGCCCATCATTTCCCCCGTCTGGCCGTCCGTCACCGCGAAGGCCAGGCAGCTGTCCCCCGTCTCCATGGCGAGGACTCCGGATTCAAGCCAGCTGTCGAACTTCTCCTTCGTCTCCACCTTGTTGAGCATGAAAAAGAAGACATCGGGGGAATACAATCCCCACAGTGCTTCATAGTCCGTCCGCACGAGCGGACGGAGCCTGACGCCGTTTAGTTCCAGAACCGTCATGTCCCCACCTCCTGTTCGGATTCTTCATTTATTATAGCGGAACGGGGCCCGGCCCTGCACCGGACAGGCGCCCCCTTCTTTTATCACCATCCGGACGGTGCTTTTTTCCAGCTGTTGAAAAGATATATTTTTATGAAATCGGGTAAAGACATACGATGCAGGGGCTGCGGAACTGGAGGAGGTTGTCCATGTTTGGCCTGAAGGACCTGATTTCGCTCATCATTTCGGCATTCATCATTTTGCCGGTCGTCATTTTCATGCGGGAACTCGGCTATCTGCTGGTGAGCTGGCTGTTCGGGGTGAAGAAGCCGCGGATCACGATCGGTTCGGGGCCGCGGGTGTTCAAGTACGGGATGCTGGATGTCCGCCGTTATTACCATTTATACAGCTGGTATTCCTATGATGAACTGGAGCATAAAAACAAATGGATTTACATCGCCATCTATTCAGGACCGATCCTGATCAATGCGGTCACCGGCCTGACGATCAATGCGATGCTTGCAAACGGCCTGCTGGAGGAGTTCAAGACGTTCTGGAACCGGTTCATCTTTTATCAGTTCTATTATGTGCTGTTCGACATTGTGCCGATGAAGACGGTGAACGGGATGCCGAACAACGGAATGCTCATCTATGAGATGCTCCGGTACGGGAAACGGACGGATTACAACGATGAACCGTTCATCCCTTCAACGTCGGAGGTCGAGGAGGAGTACAAAGAGCAGATGGAAGAGATCGAGGAGAAGAAGGAAGAAATCCGTGATGTCGGCGAGGAGGACAAGAAGCGCGAACGGGAGAAGGAGCGGGAAGATGAGGACGGGAAGCAACTCGGAGACCACCGTGAGGAGGATGATCCGGAGAGACCGGAAAACCCTTCGCCGGACGACCGCGATCCCGAGGAAGGGCGGGAAGATGAAAAGGACCGCCAAAACCGGAAAACCGGCAGCATGGAAGACTAATGCCGGACAAAGCAAAAACGCCTTCCCGGGAATGGGAAGGCGTTTTGTGATGAGCCATGCAGGGCTCGAACCTGCGACCCTCTGATTAAAAGTCAGATGCTCTACCAACTGAGCTAATGGCTCAACAAAATAAAAAAATGGCTGGGGTAGCTGGATTCGAACCAACGAATGACGGAGTCAAAGTCCGTTGCCTTACCGCTTGGCTATACCCCAACATATGAAAATGGCGATGAGCGGCGCATCTCTGCGTCAGCTGCATTCACTCTTTCGGTCACGTACGTTTTGTACGCTCCCTCTTTCGTTCATTTGCTTCCTTGACCTGCTTGCTCCTCACCATTTTCATGGCTGGATTGCTTTCATAGTTATGCCCTGTTTCACCGGGAATAAACATCAATGGTGGAGGGGGGCAGATTCGAACTGCCGAACCCGAAGGAGCGGATTTACAGTCCGCCGCGTTTAGCCACTTCGCTACCCCTCCGAAAAAATATGACCCCTACGGGATTCGAACCCGTGTTACCGCCGTGAAAGGGCGGTGTCTTAACCGCTTGACCAAGGGGCCATCGCGTCCTCAAGAGGACAACGTTTATATTAGCAAAGAAAAACAGGCCATGCAAGCCATTTTTTGAAGTCTGAATATTTTTTGTTGGCGGTTGCATGGTATGTGAAAACACAGCCGATTTCCGCGCGCTTCCGGCTGCTTTATTTCACCGCAGGCGGGCCGAATTTGCCGGACCGGTAGTCTTGGAATGCCTGCATGATTTCTTCTTCCGTGTTCATGACGAACGGGCCGCGGGCGACGACGGTTTCCCGCAGCGGCACGCCGGAATAGATGATCAGCCGGGTTCTGCCGGTTGCACGCAGTTTCAATTCGCTCGGCCGGGATTGTTCGCCGTCTTCGCGGAAAGTGAGCGTCGCGGCGTCCGTCTTGGCAAGCACGGTGCCCGCCTCCCCCGCCTCCAGTTCACCCGCCAGCACATAAAGGAACGCATTGTGGTTCTCCGGCAGGACATGCGTATACTCCGCGCCTTCCCGAAGAGAAATTTCCGCCATCGTGATCGGAACGAGGCTGTCCATCGGCCCCTTCACGCCCGCAATGTCGCCGGAATAGACCCGGACCGTGCCGCCGTCGACAGACACGGAGGGCGCGTCTTCCAGGCGGACATTCTGATAGAACGACTCGGATCCTTTCAGCTTCTCCGGCAAGTTCAGCCAAAGCTGGAGCGTGTGGATCAGGTCGTCGCCGTATGCTTCTTCCGCATGGCGCGCGCCCGATCCCGCGTTCATATACTGCACGTCCCCTGCGTCAAGCACCGAATGGCCGCCCGCATTGTCGATATGCTCCAGCCGGCCGTCGATGACGTAGGTGATTGTCTGGAATCCGCGGTGCGGGTGGTCCGAAAACGTCCCCCGCTTGAACCAGTCGTCCGCCATGAGGATGAACGGATCAAACGCTTCCTCCCGACCCGGCGGCAGCACCCAGCCCTGCTGCGCGTGCGGCAATCCCGGATTTTGATAGCGGACCCGCCAATGGTCATTCACTTCACGCTGAAAGTTTTTCATCTTCATCCCTCCCTGTTCGTATGTCCAGTTTACTTCTGATCGATGATAGAATGGAGAGAACTGCTCACGAAAGGGGATCTGCAAATGAATCCCGATTTATACGAGGCGGCCCTGGCATGGATCAGCGGACTGTTCAGAGAAGACGCCACTGGCCACGACGTCCACCATACGCTGCGCGTGTACCGGACGGCGATGCGCCTTGCGGAGGAGGAAGACGCCGACCGGGAGCTCACGGGGCTTGCGGCGATGCTCCACGATGCGGATGACCCTAAGCTCTTCGGCACGGGCGAAGGCCTGCCGAATGCCCGGTCATTCATGGCGGAGCACGGCATTCCGGCCGAAACGGCGGAACTTGTCTGCACGATCATCGGCGAGGTCTCGTTCAGCAAAAACGGCAGCCGGCGCCCGTCCACGTTGGAAGGCAAAGTGGTACAGGACGCCGACCGGCTCGACGCGATCGGCGCTGTCGGCATCGCCCGCACATTCGCGTTCGGCGGCAGCCGCGGACAGGCGATCCATGATCCTGCGGCGGAGACCGGGACTTCGGTCGCCCACTTCCATGAAAAGCTGCTGAAGCTGTGGGATTTGATGAACACCGACGGGGCGAAGCGGATTGCGGAAGGCCGGCACCGGTTTATGGAAGAGTTTTTGGATGAGTTTATGAGAGAGTGGGATGGAAGTGAATGAGCTGCTACGGACAACCGGGAGAAAATCCGGAATGTCATAAAATAGCTTTCAACCTATGAAAAACACGCGGCTGCCCTTGGGGCCGGCGCGTGTTTTCATCAGTCAAGCCAGTTGTTCCAGACGTTCGCTGCGCAACCGCCAAGTTTTTGGCGACTCGGCGCGTCAACCCGTCCTCAGCAATCCCTGCTCATTCAGGCAGTCCATCAGTTTTTCAATGGCCTCCTCACCCGCATGGACCCATTTGTTTTTGTTCTCGATGTGGCCGTCGCGGTCGATCGGCTCCTGGAATTGACTGAAACCGGTTGCGTCGAGCAGCGAGCCCCCGTCCCGGTCCAGGCCGACATGGACGACATGCTTGATCACGTACGGGGTGCCAAACCGGATGCCTGCATTGAAGTGGTCAAGCTGGCCATCCATGACGGCGAACGGCAGGCGGAGATAGATCGTTTCGCCGCCTTCCTGGTACAAGATGCGATCAAAGCAGCCTTGGTCATAATCCCAGCTACCGCCCATATGATAGCCGAGACCGCGAACGCATTCGCTTGCATTGCCGAACGAGGCCATTCGTCCTTCCAGTTCCGTTTGAAGCTTGAGCATGCCTTCTCCTCCTCCTTGGTCTACTGCCTAAAGGGTTCTCAAAAAGAGGAGACGGCATACACGGAAGAAGATCCGGCTACACGTCGAATGCGATAAAACCGCCTTCATCATCGAAATCCTTCACCTGCACGACCCGGTCGGTGAACGTTTCCACCGTCTCCCGATTCGTGCCGATCAAGAGAGAAAGCACCTGGAACGCCTTTTCTTTTTTCTCCCGTCTGAAGCGCTCGAGGAACGAATCGGTGAGCCGGTCTTCCCCGTCGGTCACGAACAGGAGGTCCGCCTTTTTTAACCGGCTGTCGCCGATCGCGTCCAGCGCTTCCCCGAGCGCCAGTTCAAAGTCGGTGCCGCCCCTCAGGTAGGTCTCCGCCAGCCGGATGATCTCTGAGGCACCGATTTCCCCGCGCTCATACTTGAAGACCTGAATCTTGGTCGAAAACAAAACAAAGCAGAAGTCCCGCTTCTGTTTTTTCGCGATCGACATGAGGGCGAGCGCGAACCCTTTCGACTGCGCATCTAGGCCGCTCATGCTGTCCGACTGATCCAGGCAAAGGACGACGGGCCCCTTGTTCAGCTGTTCGGGCCCTTTCTGCTCGAACTGCATCGTTTCCCCTTCCGAGAAACGCCGCAGGAAATCCGTTTTCGTCAGCGGATGCGTGTACAGGCTGAATTCGCTCGGCAGAAGATTTTCAATGTCGGTGCCGATCGTCACGCCTTCTTTGGATTCGGAGCGGCGCTGCTTCGCTTTTTGCTTTTGCACGGCCGCTTCCTTGAACCTCCCCGCCCAGTCCGCGATTTCCTTCATCCGGCGGTCGGTCGCAATTTTTTCGGCCAATAATATCTTGTCCCGCAGCGGCACTTTTTTCAGCTCGGCATCCGCCTTGCCGGCGTCCAGTCCGCCAAGCATCGATTTCACGCCGTCTTCCGCCTGCCGGGCCTCTTCGTGTGCCCGGCCCATCTCTTCCTTGAAGCTGTCGAGATTTTCCCGGAGGGTCTCCTCCAGCTTACCGGACAGTTCGCTCTCCGCTTCGGAGGCGTCGGCGTCGTCGCTTTCCCGGCTTTGCTCCTCCTGAGCCCGGGCCGCCATCTGTTCCATGAGCCCGCGGAGGCCTTCGTTTCTCTCGGACTTCCGGATCAGCCATTCGTGTGCTTTTTTTCCGGTCATGATCGTCCCGGCGGCAGATGCCCAGTCATTCAAACGGGTGGATTTCCGGTGCTCCTCAAAACCCGGATCTTCCATGATGACGTCCATGATCATCCGATTGACTTCAAGCGACTCCGCCACTTCCTCCAGAACTTCCGGTTTCATCTTATAAAAAGAAGCCCACATGTCGCCGAGCAACGGCTCGAACATGGGCATGGCTGCTCCGTCTCTGAGCTGTTGGAGCTCCGGTGACAGTTCCATCATTTCGTTGAAACGCCTTTTGTCGAATCGGTCCGTGTTCAGGACCGACAGATTTTCCTCCATCTGCATCCGCCTCACCGCCTTTACATCCGGTAGAAGATCCCGGAAGGACCCGTTGTTGAATCGTCGTCGTACATCGAGTTTTGCGCCATTTCCTGCTGCATCGCATTCACCCGGTGAAGCAGCGCCTCGACTTCGGATTTCCGGTCCGTATCGACGGTGTTCATTTTCTTCAGATCGGCCTCCAGTGATTTCAGCTTCTGGGACGCCTCCAGACCAAATTCTTCCGAGCGGTCCTGCTTCACCTGTTCGTACACCTCTTGTGCTTCCGTGCGGATTGAATCCAGCCTGCGGACCGTTTCGTCACGCGCATGCTTTCGCACGATGGCGGAAACCGCGTCTTTTTGTTCAGGGGTCTCCCAAAGTGAATTTTCCAGGATGATGAGATCGTCTTCGATGACAGTTTCCCTTTTTTGCAGGAGCGCCCTTGCCTGCAGGAGGCTCAGCGATTGCTTGAACCGGCGGTCGGACGGCCGGATCCCTTCATCCTGAAGGTCTTTCCGGATCTTGGAGATCGCCGTGTACACGTCTTCCCGGATGTCGATGCGGTCCGTCAATTCCTGAAGGCCCGCCAGGTCCTCCATCGTCATGACCGGCGGCTGTTCAGCATCACCTTCATTTTTCATCATGGAAATGAAATTCGAATCATCCTCGATATAATCCACTTCAAACCGGAGAAGGAAACGGTCGAACAGCGCTTCAAGCCCCTCCCCTTCCTCCGGATATTCATTGGACGCACCGATGACCGACATGAGCGGCACTTCCACCGGCGAACCGTCATTGTAGAAAAGGCGCTCGTTCAGGATCGTCAGCAAACTGTTGAGGATGGCGCTGTTGGCCTTGAAAATCTCATCCAAAAAGGCAAGATCCGCTTCCGGCATCTTCGTTTTCGTGTTCCGCTTGTACACCCCATGTTCCAAGTCTTTCAAAGACAGAGGACCGAACAGTTCTTCCGGCGTGCTGAACCTCGTGAGCAGCCACTGAAAGTACTTGGCGCCATCGACCATTTTCGATAGCTCGACGACCAGCGCGGATTTTGCCGTGCCGGCCGGTCCGATCATCAGAATATGCTGCCGGGCCAGAACGGCGATGAGGATCGCTTCGATCTCAGCTTCCCGCTCAAAAAACCGGCTGTTCAGCGCATGGATGACCTCATCCAGTTTTGATAGGTTATTTTCCATATGTCATGCTCCCGTCACTCATTCATGATGTCCATTAAGCGTTTCCACCTTTCTCATTCCCTAATCTGAAAACCGGTAAGCACATTGCAGAACAAAAAAGAAAACGTCCGCCCCCGAGGGACAGACGTTTTCGTATAAGCTTCCAGCCGGGCTCGAACCGGCGACCTCATCCTTACCATGGATGCACTCTGCCAACTGAGCTATGGAAGCAAACCATATTGTAAAAATGGCTCCGCAGGTAAGACTCGAACTTACGACCGATCGGTTAACAGCCGATTGCTCTACCACTGAGCTACTGCGGAATAGTGAAAGTGTTTTCTTTCGACAAAACCCATTATACAATATGCTTCCTGCCCAGGCAAGCACCTTTTTGGCAAGTTCATTGTGCGCATGTCCCGTGGCTTTTATTCATACGATTTAAAAGCCGGTGCCGGCAATCCGTCTGGGGAGGGCGCCTTTTTGAAGAAGTTCATGCTGTTGTCGGTGTTTGCGCTGTTCACGGCCTGGGTGCTCGTCCAGTCCGCGGGCGGCAAGGGGCCGCTCGTGCCCGTGTTCCGCATCACGGCGGAGCCGGACGTACTGGTGAAGGGCAGCCAGGGAGCCGCGCTCACGGTCGATGTGTCGTTCGGGGATTCGGAAATCCGCGAATGGGTCGCAGGCCTTTCCGAGCCGTATCCGCTTTTGTTCGTGGATCCCGACTGGCTCGGGCGGTCGCCGGATATCGTGGAGCTGATCGTCGAGAAGAATATTCCGGTCGGGTTGCTCGGGGCGGAAGGCGAACGCTATGAAAAGGATCCGAAGCTGCTTGATGAGGGGATCCGGTCGTTCGAGTCACACTTCGGACGCAAGCCGCTTTACTTCCGGACGGCGGACGAACAGTTTCCCGATGAGCTGAAAAAGCGGCTGTTTGAACAGGAAATCAATGCGCTTGGCTCAACCCGGCGCTGGGAAGGCGGCAAGATCCCGAAAGAGAAGTCCGGGGAGATCCTGTCCGTCCCCCATCACCGGGAGCACCGGATTTCGGCCGAGGAGATCGGGCGGCTGCAGGCTTCCCGCAAGTTCATGACAATCGAGGATGTGCTGTTCGGGATGGAGGTCCGCCAAAAGTCAATTCCGTGAAGCCGTAAAAAGAAAAAAACGCACAGCCCGGATCGATCAGTGGGCCGTGCGTTTTTTCGTTTTGCCTTTGGCGGCGGGTTCACCTTGTCCGCGTGCTTCGCGGCGGGCCTGGCGTTTTTTCAGGTCTTCTTCGGATTTGGCGTTGTATTTCGGCAGCATGAGGAGCTGGTACATGTTGACGGCGAGCAGCGGGAACAATAGGATTGTGACCCACTGGTCGATGTTGCCGCTCCGCACCATGAGTGCCGGCAGCCATTCGAGCGTCGTGATGACGATCATGAAGAAAAGCGCTGAGATGAGAATGTGTTTTTTGCCGGTCATTTTGACTTTCAGCCATGCCGTGAGCGCCGGTACGGCGAGCAGGAAGAAGAGCAGGACCATGTAAAGCATGGTGCGTCCGGTGTCCGCCTTCGTCAGGTCAAAGCGGAAAAAGACGAGGTCGAACAAAACGACCGCGATGAGCAGTGTCTGGACCCAGTTCCAGAGCGTGAGCGAGCGGAACATGTTCACGCCGAACTGGTGGACGGTCAAATAGGCAAAGAAGCCCATCTGCGCGACGACGCTCATCGTGAATCCGAGGAACACCATCCAGAGGAACGCAGCGATGAATTCACCGATTTCACCGTTTTGGATGAACGGATAAAATGTATCATTCCAGCGCACGAGCAGGCCGACGAATCCGGTGATGCCGCCGCCGATCAAAAGCGCATTCAGGAAAAATTTAAACCAGTTTCGTATTGTCACGATCAGAAGCCTCCGTTTTTCATTTCCATCCATTAGTGTACCAACGATGGCGCAAAAAATCTATTTCACCGGCGCCCGAACGAATAAACCCGGCGGAAATGTGAACAATAATTGAAACGACGGCAGGAAAGGAAATGATGCGCGTGAAGCGGCTCCTACCCGCCGGGCTCGTGCTCCTCGTCCTGTCGGGGTGCGCCGCAGGCCCGGCAACCCCTTCGTACGAAGAAACGAAAAAAATGATGACCGACGCACTCCAGACGGAAGACGGCAAAAAGGCGATGCGCCAGCTTCTGGCCGATCCGCAGTTCCGGGAGCTGCTGGTGCTTGAGCAGCAGGACGTGAAAACGTCGGTGGAAGAAACCCTCCTTTCCGACAAGGGCAAGGAATTTTGGAAGGAGCAATTCGACGATCCGAAGTTCAAGGAGAAACTCGCCAAGAGCATGAAGGAACAACAGGAAGAAGTCATGAAGCAGCTCATGGGCGATCCGTCGTTCCAGAAACAGATGGAGGAGTTCTTCGGCCAGGCGGAGATGCAGAAAAACCTCGGCAACGCGATGAAGTCATCGGACATGCGGGAAGAAATCAAGAAAATCGTCGAAGAAACGATCGACTCCCCGCTCCTCGTGCCGAAGTGGCAGGAGATGGTGAAGAAAGCGGGCGAGGGCGGAAGCGGCGGCGGGAAAAAAGATGAGAAGAGCGGCGGGGGCGAAGGTGAAGGCGGCGGGGACAAGAAGGATGAAAAAGACAAAGGTGCGGGCGGCGGGTCCTGAGCCGCCGTAAAAGACGGTTCCGGAACTGCGTGCGAGCATCGCGGTTCCGGGATCGTCTTTTTCTTGGAGGGACTGGGGCGAGTGGCTCGAGTTTGGCCTTGAGTGGCGCGAGTTTGGCTCCGAGTGGCGCGAGTTCAGCCGCGAGTGGCGCGAGTTGGCCCGCGAGTGGCGCGAGTTGATTCCGAATAGAGTCCAGTTCTTAATAAACTTCACTGCCCACCAATAAAAACGCCGCATCCCGACTACCCGGGATGCGGCGTTCGTTCATTTTATGATTGTTGGCGCGGGTCGAATGGGCTGACCGGGCCTTCGTTGGCGGCCGGCTTGTCCGCGCTTTCCTTTTCGATGACCTTCCGGGCGATGTCGTCGTAGAGCTTGCCTGTCGGATGGCTTTCGAGGTAGACGGACGGAGCGAAGTCTTCTTCGTTCCAGTCCGGCTGGCCGAGCGGGATTTGGCCGAGCAGTTCAGTGCGGAGCTCATCGGCGAGTTTCGGGCCGCCGCCTTCGCCGAAGACGTATTCGCGCTCGCCGGTTTTCTTCGACTCGAACCAGGACATGTTCTCGATCACGCCGAGGATTTCGTGGTCGGTCTTGATCGCCATGGCGCCTGCGCGGGCGGCGACAAATGCGGCCGTCGGGTGCGGGGTCGTGACGATGATCTCGCGCGAGTGCGGGAGCATTTGGTGGACGTCGAGCGCCACGTCGCCCGTGCCCGGAGGCAGGTCGAGCAGCAGATAATCGAGGTCGCCCCACTCCACGTCGCGGAAGAACTGGTCAAGCACCTTGCCGAGCATCGGACCTCGCCAGACAACCGGTGCGTTCTGGTCGACGAAGAAGCCCATCGAGATGACCTTCACGCCGAAGCGCTCAACCGGGATGATGCTGTTGCCGCGCACGACGGGGTTCTGCTGGATGCCCATCATGTCAGGCACCGAGAACCCGTAAATGTCGGCATCGATCAGGCCGACTTTCTTGCCGAGCCGGGCGAGCGCAACGGCGAGGTTGACGGAAATGGTCGATTTGCCGACGCCGCCCTTCCCGGATGCGATTGAGATGAACTCGACTTTATTGAGCGGCGAGAGCAAATCCTGCGTCTCGGCAGGTGTTGCGGTACCGCGGAATTCTTCCAGCTTTTCCGCCGGCAGTTCTTCGAATCGGATGCCGACCGTGTTCGCGCCGGCTTTCTTCAGCACGTCGACGACTTTCATCTGAAGCTGCATCTGCTCGGCGTTGTTGATCTTCGCGATGGCGAGCTTGACGCTCACATGCGCTTTTTCTTCCTTGATCGAGACCTCGGTGATGCCGCCGGTCTCGGCCAGCGTGCGGTGGAGGAACGGGTCCTGAAGCTGCCCCACCAGCTCGCGTACTTGCTGTTCATTGATCAATTCAGACACTCCCAATCCGGTCAATTCTCCCTACAGTATACCATAGGGAACGGCCGGTTTCGCCCACTCCGCTCAGCGGCGCCGCACGAAGAAAAACCCATCGCGCAGGCGACGGGCTGATCATTGCAGCTCTTCATCCATGTAGGCCGAAACCCCGTCCGCGATCGCCGCGGCGACTTTCTTCTGATACGCTTTGTCCGTCAGCAGCGCCTTCTCCTCAGGGTTGGAAATGAAGCCAGTTTCGATGAGGACGGCCGGCGTCGGGACTTTCTTCAGCAAATACACTTGCCGCACCGCGAGCGCCTCCCGGTCCGTCTCGATCGTCTCGGTGAACGAAGCCTGGACGGCCTTGGCGAGCCGCTCGCTGTCCGGGTGGCCCTCCGCATGGTAGAACACCTGGGCACCGCGCCATTTCTCCTCCGGGACTGCATTCACATGCACGCTCAGGAACATGTCCGGCTTCTCATCGAGCGCAATCTCCTCGCGCAGCTTCAAATCCGCCATCTTCCTGGCACGGATGCTCGGGAAATTCTCCCCCGGATTCCGCTCCGCAAGTGCGTCGCCTTCCTTCGTGCGCGTCATGATGACCGTCGCGCCTTTTTTCTTCAACTCTTTCTCGAGATTCTGCGCAATTGCCAGGTTGATCGAACTCTCGACCACCTCGCCCGACGCCGCGCCGCCGTCCGGTCCGCCGTGCCCCGGATCGATGACGACCTTCACCCCGCCGAGCGGCTCAGGCAAGAAGAAATCGCGGTCCGACGCAAACGTCTCGTACGCCAGCACCGCGGCGGAAGCCACCAGCACGAAGGCCAGCACCCACACCCGCCTTCTAAAAGTTCGCCATACGCTCAACTCTTCCGTCACCGCCTTTTTCCCCACTATACGCCGGAAAGTGGACGACTATGAACGACCCGGCAAGGCGAACGCGGCACGAAAGCGCGTCAGATCGGATGATTTGGGACTCAATCAAGCCCCATCGGACACACCGGCCGGTCAAACTCCGCCTATTTATGGGTTCAAACACATAGGCCGGGCATATGATGTACCCAAGTCTAAGTGAAGGGATTGAAAGACATGTATGTTCAGCCCTGGGCATACCACCAGGCTCTTTATCCGGTCTGTTATACGCAGACCCCGTATTGCCGCGCCAGTCCTCCCCAATGCACCTGCGCCTTCCCTCCCGCATCCCATCCGGGAAGCCAGGGAAAGACCGACGTGTCATTGACCGATCATGGGCCTGAACCGTTCACGATTGATATCAACCGGGCATCCCGGCTAAACCGGAATTACCGCACCACCCTGTGGACCGGGCCCCATTTGCAGGTAACCTTAATGTCCATCAACCCCGGTGAAGATATCGGACTGGAAATACACCCCGTGGTCGATCAGTTTTTGCGCATTGAAAAAGGCACCGGTGTTGTTCAAATGGGCAAAAAGAAGGACCAACTGGACTTTGTCAAAACGGTCCATGACGACTCCGCCATCATGGTTCCTGCGGGCACCTGGCACAATGTGGTCAACACAGGCAACACCCCCATGAAGCTTTACTCGATATACGCTCCGCCCAATCACCCGTTCAATACGGTGGATCCGTCAAAAGCGGATGCTGCGGCAAGAATGCGGCAAAGCGGACATGAAGCGGGAAAAGAAGTGAGGATTGGCGGCAAGACTCCCGATGAGTGGATACGATACACGGAGTTTTTAGTGAATGAAGGCTTGGAGGACGTGAAAAGAGGAATCAATTCGACCCACATCCTCCAGGAATTTATTCTCATGGGGGTTCTGGTGGGGAAAGGCTATTCTCCCGAAAAAGCCTACGAGACTGTGGAACAATGGGAAAAAACCGGTGTCTCCCAACTGCTTCAGCAAAGCAAGAAAATGTGAAACCAATTGAAAAAGCTCCCGGAAACACAGTGGAAACTGAGTTGCCGGAAGCTCTTTTTATTCAATGAAAGAGACGTCGCCCATCTCCGTTTCACGGCCCGGAACGACTTGAAATTCATTTCCGCCTGCCCCGGAGCCGGGGATTGTTCGAACAACCTTAAGCGATCGTCTCGCCCTGCCAGTCGAGCATGCCGCCGGTCATGTTGACGACGTCATAGCCCTGGCCTTCCAGGAATTCGGCGGCCATCGTGCTGCGGCCGCCGGAGCGGCAAATGAGAACATACTCTGTGTCGCGGTCCAGCTCGCCGAAGCGTTCAGGCAATTCCATGAGCGGAATGTGCACGGCACCCGAGATCATGCCGGCCGCCACTTCCTCAGGTTCCCGGACGTCGATCATGGCGACCTGTTCACCTGCAGCGAGCCGGAGTTCAAGTTCCTTCGTCGAAATCTCTTTCATCATCGTCCCTCCCGTGGGAATCGTCGCTTGCCTGGTTGCTTCCATTATAAAATCCGGAGGGCATTCCGGCAACACGGAAGCACGGAACTCAGTACATCTTCATGTAGTGTTCGCGCTCCCACGGATGGACGGTGACGCGGTACTGCTCCCATTCCATCCGCTTTGCGTCCATGTAGTTGCGGTAAATATGCTCGCCGAGGCCTGACTTCACGATTTCATCTGACTCCAGTGCGCTGAGCGCATGGTCAAGATCGGTCGGCAGTGTGCCGATGCCGGCTTCCGCCAATTCTTCCGGCGTCATTTCGTACAGGTTGCGGTCCACCGGCGCCGGGACGTCCAGGTCGTTCCGGATGCCGTCGAGGCCGGCCTTCAGGATGACCGCCATCGCGAGGTACGGGTTAGCGGAAGGGTCAACCGAGCGGACTTCAATCCGCGTGCTCAGTCCGCGCGATGCCGGAATCCGCACGAGCGGGCTCCGGTTCTGCGCGCTCCACGCGATGTAGCTCGGGGCCTCATAGCCGGGTACGAGCCGCTTGTAGGAATTGACCGTCGGGTTCGTCACGGCCGTGAAGTTGCGCACGTGGCTGAGCACGCCCGCCATGAACTTGTACGCCGTGTTGCTGAGCTTCAGCTCGCCCGATTCGTCGAAGAACGCATTCACACTGTCACGGAACAAGGAAATGTTGCAGTGCATGCCGGACCCTGCGACGCCGAACAGCGGCTTTGGCATGAACGTCGCGTGCAGGCCGTGCTTGCGTGCAATCGTCTTGACGACGAGTTTGAACGTCTGGATGTTGTCGCACGCGGTGAGCGCATCGGCATATTTGAAGTCGATCTCATGCTGACCCGGAGCGACTTCGTGGTGGGACGCCTCGATCTCAAAGCCCATCTCTTCGAGTTCCAGCACGATGTCGCGGCGGCAGTTTTCGCCGAGGTCGGTCGGCGCCAGGTCGAAATAGCCGCCGTTATCGTTCGTCTCAAGCGTCGGCTGCATGTTCTCATCAAGCTTGAACAGGAAGAATTCCGGCTCCGGCCCGAGGTTGAAATGAGTGAAGCCCATCTCTTCCATCTCGGCGAGCACCCGCTTCAGGTTGCCGCGCGGATCCCCTTCAAACGGCGTGCCGTCGGACCGGTGGACATCACAGATGAACCGCGCGACCTTTCCCTTTCCGGTCGTCCACGGGAACACCATCCACGTGTCAAGATCCGGGATCAGGTACATATCGGATTCCTCAATCCGCACAAATCCCTCGATCGAGGACCCATCGAACATCATCTTATTGTCGAGCGCCTTGTCGAGCTGGCTGACCGGGATCTCCACGTTCTTGATCGTTCCCAGCACGTCCGTGAACTGGAGGCGGATGAAATTCACATTCTCTTCCTCGACAAATCTCCAAATATCATCACGCGTCAACTTCCCCATCATGCCACTCTCCCTTTTCCAAATTAAGACGGCGCCCGGCCATCACATTTTTCTATCATACGGGGTGCCGGGGGGCCAGGCAAGCAGTTTTTCAGGATTTTTATTGAAGAAATGAAATTTCCTCCTCCTACATTTCGGCAAAACAAAAACCCTCCCCCACAATTGGGAGAAGGATGAAATTGGAAGCGCTTCATTTTGCTCTTTTCCGTCCGACGGCTGAAAAAGAGAGGGATAATAGGATAGCACGGAACCGGCCGACCCCGCAAACTATTTCAGGGAAGAAAAGCCGCGGTTCCCCGTCGGGACGGCCCGCTCCGCCGGTCACTTGACGGAAGCAGCCGGCTCCGACTCCAGCTCCAGCAGCCGGCGCTTCATGTCCAGTCCGCCGCGGAAGCCGGTGAGCTTGCCGTTCTTGCCGATGACGCGGTGACAAGGGATGTGGATGAGGACGGGATTCGCCCCGATGGCAGCAGCGACGGCGCGTACTGCATCCGGACGCCCGATGGCTGACGCGATATCCGAGTAAGTGACCGTCTCTCCGCACGGGATGCGTTGCAGCGCCTGCCAAACTTCCCGCTGAAACACGGTTCCGCCGAGCGCAATCGGCCGGTCGAATGCCGTCCGGTTGCCGTCAAGATATTCAATGAGTTCGGCAACATACGGCGCGAGCGCTTCCCGGTCCTCTTCCAGCCGGCTCCCCGGCATCCGCTTTACGGCCCACCGCTCCACTTCTTCCAAATTTCCGTCCTGCGAACCGATATAGCAGAGCCCCTCCGATACTGCCGCCACGAGAAACCGCCATTCCCCGTGTTGCAGCCATGCCCAGTGGATCGTCCGTTCCTCCATTTCCATCCTCCCCTTCCCGGTCGGTGATGCTTGCTTAACATTCATTATACCACGCGGCTACGGTGACCCGAATGTCGGGATAGAAGCCGCACTGGGGTGAATGTCGGGATAGAGGCCCCGAATGTCGGGATTCGCCCCTCGAATGTCGGGATAGGAGCCGTCCCGGGGTGAATGTCGGGTTAGAGGCCCCGAATGTCGGGATTCGTCCCCCGAATGTCGGGATTCATCCTGCGAATGTCGGGATAGGAGCCGCACTGGGGTGAATGTCGGGATAGAGGCCCCGAAGGTCGGGATACGCTCCCCGATTGTCGGGATTCACCCTGCGAATGTCGGGATAGGAGCCGTCCCAGGGTGAATGTCGGGATAGAGGCGCTGAATGTCGGGATACGGCCCTCGAATGTCGGGATACACCCTGCGAATGTCGGGATAGGAGCCGTCCCGGGGTGAATGTCGGGATAGAGGCGCCGAATGTCGGGATACACTCCCCGAATGTCGGGATTCACCCTGTGAATGTCGCAGCACATGAGAAAGAGCCAACACGATGAGTGTTGGCTCTTTCTGTACTTGATTGGCGGTCCTGCCGGAAGTTGCGGCTTTTCTTATTTGCCTGCCTGTTCCATGTACGCCTGGAAGTCGGCGATGGACGGGTTCGTGTTATAGTGGCCGCCTTCGACCTGGATTGTCTGGCCGGTGATGAATTTGGATTCGTCGGAGGCGAGGAACAGCACCGTATAGCCGATGTCGTCCGCCTCGCCGTGGTAAGGCAACGCGTTGTATTTGGCAAAAATGTCGAGCACCTCATCGGGCATGTTGTTTTTCGCGGCCGGTGTGAGGATGAGGCCCGGTGCGACCGAATTGCAGCGGATGTTATCTTTGCCGTACTGGGTGGCGATATAGCGGGTCAGGTTGACGATGCCCGCCTTGGATGCACCATAAGCGGAGCGGGTCGAGTCGCCCGCGAAGCCGGCCATCGAAGCGGTGTTGATGATCGAGCCGCCGCCCGCTTTGATCATGTGCGGGATGGCGAATCGGCTGCCGAGCAAGACGCTTTTCAGGTTGACGTTCATGAGCCGGTCCCACTCGTCGAGGTCCATGTTGACGACATCCAGGTCTTTCTTGAGGTTCGTCAGGCCGACGTTGTTGTAGAGCACATCGATTTTCCCGTATTCATTTACCGTGAAATCGATGGCATCCCGGATCGACTGCTCATCGCCGGCATCGAGGAAGATGCCTTTCGCTTCTCCGCCCGCTTCGGTGATTTTCCGTGCTTCTTCTTTTGCGCCGGCATCATTGAAGTCGGCGATGACGACTTTTGCGCCTTCCTTTGCCATCAAGGTTGCTGCCGACAGGCCGATGCCCGAGGCGCCTCCGGTCACCAATGCCACTTTGTCTTGTACGCGTCCTGTCATGGAGGATCGCTCCCTTCGTTATTCGTCGCCGGACGTGAGGGCGTCCAGCAGTTTTTGGTTGATTGAGATGTATTGTTCGATTTCTTCTTTTGACAGTGCACGGAACATGCGGACACGGAGATCCGTGCCTGTCCGGTGTGCCGCCTCAAGCACTTCCATGCCCTTTGCGGTGATGGCGAGCAGCACATGGCGCCGGTCCTGTTCGTTCGTCCGGCGTTCCACGAGCTCTTCCCGCACAAGCTTGCCCGCGATGTTCGTGATGGCCGCTGCCGTGTAACCGAGCTTGGCGGCGAGCGCCGATTGCGGTTGCGGACCCTGCTCCGCCAGTTCCGACAAGACCAGCACCGGCGAGACGCCGATGTTGCGGTCAAATGCCTTTGTCCACCGGATGAGCATTTCATTCGTGACCGCTTCCGCCGAATGGATCAGCTCGAACAGATCCGTTTCTTCCATGTCCACCCCTCCGTTTGCCGACTGCTGTCTTTCCGGGTTTGCCGGAGATCAGCGCAGCATCGTCGCTCCGCCGTCGACCATGATTGTCT
Organism: Bhargavaea ullalensis; assembly: GCF_042432615.1. Lineage (NCBI taxonomy): Bacteria > Bacillati > Bacillota > Bacilli > Caryophanales > Caryophanaceae > Bhargavaea > Bhargavaea ullalensis. The sequence continues at coordinate 204,232 of NZ_JBHLWY010000043.1, read as the reverse complement.
GGCCGGTGATGTAGGAGGCGTCGTCGCTTGCGAGGAACACCGCCACGCGGCCGATATCTTCCTCAAGCTCGCCAAGGCGGCGCATCGGAATCCGTTCCAGCATCTCGTCGTATGCTTTCGGTTCGTGTTCTTTCCACTGGCGGATGCCCGGCGAGTTCGCGATCGGCGAAATGAGGTTGACGTTGATGCCGTCTTTGCCCCACTCGTTCGCCGCTACGCGTGTTGTGCCGCGGATCGCTTCTTTTGCGGCTGCGTAGGCGACCTGGTTCACCTGGCCGTTGATGCCGGCACCGGATGCAAAGTTGATGATCGTACCTTTCGTCTCTTTCAAGTGAGGATAGGCCGCCTGCATGAGATAGAACGTCGGATAGAAGCCCGTTCCGAAGCTGAGGTCCAGGTCTTTCTGGGTCGTTTCGATGAACGGCTTCTGTGTGGAAGCGTGGGCATTGTTCACGAGCACGTCCAGCTTGCCGAATTTCGCGACGGCCTGTTCGATGAGGCCTCCGAGATTTTCGTGGTCCATCAGGTTACCCATGATGAAAAACGAATCCGGCGAGTACGACTGCAGTTCCTTCTCCGTCTGTTTCCCGAGGTCCTCGTTGATGTCGACAATCGCGACCTTTGCGCCTTCCTTGACGAAGGCAAGCGCCATCCCGCGGCCGATGCCTCCGCCGGCTCCCGTGATGATCGCTGATTTTCCTTCCAATCGTCCGGCCATGTTGCATTCCTCCTTAACTGATGAGTTTATTTTAGCACCTTATTGTTTAACGTTAAAGTAATTAAACCTGAAAACCCCACTGCATTTTGTGGTTTCCCTATTTGCGGAAAAATACGCCCTTCGCCGTGGCGACGGCGCGGTCTTCTTCGTCGTATACGGTGCAGGCAGCATGGACAAGCGTCCGCCCGTGTTTCACGATTTCCGCTTCGGCCCGGAGACTCCCGCCGGTCGCCCCCCGCAGGAACGAGACGCCGAGGTCGACGGTCACCATTTGCTGGACGCCTTCTTCGTCCGCCGGCACCAGATTCGACATCGCCACGTCGGCGAGCGATGAAATGATGCCCCCGTGGATGACCCCCGAACTGTTGACGTACAGATCCTGCACCGGCAGCGTCACCCGGACCCGGTCGTCCGACAGGCGGTCGTATCGGAATCCGAGAAATGAATCGAATGGCTGGTTGATGAACATGGACGAGCTCCCCCTAGGTCTGTTGGATGATTTGTCCCCATTGTGGCCCTTCAACGGGCGGATGTGCAAGAAACCCATCAAAAAAAGCAGGCACGGACGACCTCACCGGTCCCGCGCCTGCTATTTTGATTCCTCAGCATTCTTCCCCGAGTTTCTGCGAAGCGAAGACCTCGGAGACTTTATCAATCGCCTGCGCAGCATCGGCGCCTTCCGCGGTGACGGTGACTTCCGCGCCGGACGGGATGCCGGCGGCCATGACGGCCATGATCGACTTCAGGTTGGCCGGCTTGTTGCCGTGGACGAGCCGGACGTCCGCATCAAGCTGGTTGACGGCCGAGACGAGCAATGTGGCCGGGCGGGCGTGAAGCCCTTCGGCTGCGGTGATTCTGAATGTCTTTTTCATCATAATGGCTCCTTTGAAAGATCGGGTGGCCTTGTCCATGAAGGGATTACTTCCCCTGCTGCAGGTTTTTCACTTCGTCCGCGACGAACTGGACGCTCGTGCCGACGATGACCTGGATGTTGTGTTTGCCGATGACGTTGATGCCCGGGACGCCGGTGGACTTGATCTTCGCCTGGTCGACTTTGTCCATGTCCCTCACTTCGACCCGGAGGCGGGTGGCGCAGTTGTCGACGGAGACGACGTTGTCCCCGCCGCCGAGCCCTTCATAGATGGTGGCGGCCATCGCCTTGAACTTGTCATCCTTCGAAGCAGGCGCCGTTCCGGAAACCGGCCCGCCTTCTTCCGCTTCGAGCGCTTCTTCATCTTCCCGTCCCGGCGTCTTCAAGTCAAACTTGACGATGAGGAAGCGGAACAGGAAGTAATAGACCACAGCGAAGAACAGGCCCTGCACGAGCAGCATGACCGGCATGTTCGCAATCGGGATGCTCAGACTCAGCACATAGTCGATCAGCCCGGCGCTGAATCCGAAGCCGGCCGTCCAGTGGAACGTGGCCGCGATGAACAGCGAGATGCCGGTGAGCGCGGCGTGGACGACATACAGCGCCGGCGCGAGGAACATGAACGAAAACTCAAGCGGCTCGGTGACGCCCGTGAAGAACGAGGCGAAGCCGGCGGCAAGCATGAGGGAGGCCGCCTGCTTCCGGCGCTTCGTCTTCGCCGTGTGGTACATGGCGAGCGCGGCAGCCGGAAGGCCGAACATCATGATCGGGAAGAAGCCGGCCTGATAGCGGCCCGTGATCCCCTTCGTGCCTTCGCTCGCCCAGAACTTGCCGATGTCATTGATCCCGACGGTGTCGAACCAGAACACGGCGTTGAGCGCATGGTGAAGGCCGGTCGGGATGAGCAGCCGGTTGAAGAAGCCATAAAGCCCGGCGCCGGCCGCTCCGAGATTCAGGATTGTCTGGCCGAACGAGACAAGCCAGCCGTAGACGACCGGCCAGACGAAGAACAGCACGGCCGATGCAGCGAGCATCGCCGCGGCCGACATGATCGGCACGAGCCGCTTCCCGCTGAAGAACGCAAGGAAGTCCGGCAGCTTCACCTGGCTGAACCGGTTGTACATGACGGACGCGATGATCCCCGAAATGATGCCGATGAATGCGTTGTTGATCTGGCCGAACGCCATGTCAACCTGATCCGGATCCGTCTGGGTGAACAGTGCGACCGAATCCTTCGACAGCATGTTCGTCACGACGAGGAAAGCGACGAGACCGCTCAGTGCGGCGGCGCCGTCTTTTTCCCGTGACAAGCCGATCGCCGCTCCGACCGCGAACAGGATCGGGATGTTCTTCAGGATCGCGTCGCCGGCCGTGATGAGAAAGGCTGCGATGACGTTGCCGGACCCCCAGCCGTCATGGTCGATCCAGTACCCGATCCCCATCAGGATGGCCGCAGCCGGCAGGACCGCGACCGGAAGCATGAGCGAGCCGCCGAGCCTCTGGAAATACTTTTTCATTTCTTCATCCCCTTTTGTTTGATTGGCAGGTCTGTCAAAGATTCACACGCGTTTGCCCGGATTCCGGATCCGCTCGATGTGAAGTGTAATGTAGGCGAGTTCCTGTTCGGGAATCCGGATGCCGTGGAGCTGTGCGGCCGCTTCCGCCATTTTCCGCGCGCATCCGTATGCCTCGGCATACTTCCGCCGGATGAGTGTGCACATTTCCTCATCCAATGCATGGAACTCATACCGGTCAAAATTGCCGACCGCCAGGCGGAGATGGGCCACAAGCCGCTGATAGGCGATGTCGCCCGCCGACATGTCGCGCCCGATGCACCGGCGGAGGGCCTGCAGCATGTCCCGCAGGATCGTCGCCTGCCGGATCGTATCGCCGAGGTCGCTGCCCTGGGGTTTCATCGTATGAAGGTGGAGTGCGATGAATGCCGCCTCGTCCTCCGGCAGCGCCACCCCGAGTTCCTCCCGGACGAGTCCGACCGCCCACAGCCCGACCGCGAACTCATCGGGGTACAGCAGCCTGATTTCGTCCATGAGTTTGTTGTGGACATGGATGCCGTCGATCGTGCGTTCGATGGCGAACGACAGATGGTCCGTCAGCACAAGATGGATATGTTCATTGAGCTTCAGTCCGAACGTCTGCTCCGCGCGGGAAATGATCTTCTCCGAAAGGGTGAAATGTTCCTCGGGAATCCGGCCGAGCAGCGTTGCCAGCTTGTCGTTTTCCGTCATGATGAACGTCTTTTCGATTTTGTCCGGGATGATGGGATCATTCCGCTTGCGCCCGAAGGCGATCCCCGGCCCGACGACGACCTTCTCTCGGTCCCCCTCCACCGCGATGACGGCATTGTTGTTGAGGATTTTCTTGATCTTCATGGGCACTCCCCCTGTTTCATGGCCGGCCCGGCAGCATCAGTCCCCGGAAACCGTGAAAATCACCGTCTCGCCGGCCGCACACGCACCGGCGGCTGACCGGCTGACCGTCTTGCCTTCCCCGTTCGTCACGACGATGGGCGTCACGATGCTCGGCGCATGTTCCTTCAGGTACGCCCAGTCCGCCTCGATCAGCGGCTGCCCTGCCGACACTTCATCCCCCTGGCTCACCTTGACGCTGAATCCTTCCCCTTTGAGCGACACCGTCTCAAGCCCGACGTGGATCAAAAACTCCGTGCCGCCGGCTGATTTGATGCCGACCGCATGGCCCGTTCCGGCGACCATCACGACCGTCCCGCCGACCGGTGACACGACCGGTCCGCCGGACGGCATGACGGCGGCCCCGTCCCCCATCATCTTCTGGCTGAACACCGGATCCGGAACGTCTTCAAGCCCGACGATTTCCCCGCTGACGGGTGCCTTCACCTCAAGCGGGCCATTGCTTTTCTTCTTGAACAGGTTAAACGGCATGTTCATCACTCCTAAATTGGATTTGCTTGCATTCCCCTCCTGTACGGGCGGGAATGCAAAAAGCATGGGAGCAGAGCGGAGGGACCGGAGTCCTTCCGCAGTTGCTCCCATGCCTGATCGGATCAGTCACATGAGACCGCTTTCATTTTGTAGACCCATCATACCACGAAAAGAGAGCAGACGGCAACACAAGATTAACTATTCTGAAATCACGGCGGCAATAAAAATACCGGACCTCGGGTCTCCCTGTGTCCGGCAGAACTTTTCTTTGTTTAAGCCGCCTGCACGGTTTTTTTCTTCAGCAGGCCGGCGACCACGGCGGTGATGATGGCACCGATGAGGATGGCGGCCGCGTACAGGAGAATCTTCGCGAGGCCGCCTTCGACGAGGCCCATGACGAAAATCCCGCCGTGCGGCGCCCGGAGGCTGATGTCAAACAGCATCGTGAGCGCCCCCGTCGCCGCCGCCCCGGCGATCGACGCCGGAATGACGCGCGCCGGGTCGGCCGCGGCAAACGGGATGACGCCTTCCGTGATGAAGCAGGCGCCGAGAACGTAAGCCGTCTTGCCCGCCTCGCGTTCCGGCTTCGTGAACCGGTTCTTGAACAAAGTCGTCGCAAGCGCCATGCCGAGCGGAGGCACCATGCCCGCTGCCATGACGGCCGCAATGAAGTGGAAGTTGCCCGCGTCCAGCATGGCGATGCCGAACGTGTAGGCCGCCTTGTTGACCGGCCCGCCCATGTCGACCGCCATCATGCCGCCGATGAGCAGCCCGACGAGCACGGTGTTCGTGCCGCCGAGGCCTTCAAGGAATGCGGACAGGCCGGTGTACAGCTTCGTGAGCTGCGGGTTGATGAGCATCATGACGAGACCGGTGATGGCGATGCCGAACAGCGGGTAGAACAGCACCGGCTTGAGGCCTTCCAGCGACTGCGGCAGGCGGGAGAACGCCTTCTTCACGAACAGCGTCACGTATCCGGCGAGGAACCCGGCGATCAGGCCGCCGAGGAATCCCGAGCCTCCATCCGCCCCTTCAACGCCCGAAACCGTGATCGCGATGAGCCCGCCGACCATGCCCGGCGCAAATCCGGGACGGTCCGCGATGCTCGAGGCGATGAAGCCCGCGAGCACCGGCACCATGAGGAAGAACGCCTTGCCGCCGCCGATCGTGTTGAGCATCGCGGCGAACGCGTTGTACTCGGGGCTGGCAGGATCACTTGAATGGATGCCCCAGAAGAATGACAGTGCGATCAGAATTCCGCCGCCGACGACGAACGGCAGCATGTTCGACACGCCGTTCATGAGGTGCTTGTAGAAGCCGCTCTTTTCCCCGCCGGCATCCGCCTGTTCGCCGCCGGTTCCTTCATGACGGTAAACCGGGGCTTCGCCTCGGACGGCGCGATCGAGCAGCGCATCCGTTTCATGGATGGCCTTGCCGACCTTCGTCTGGATGACCGGCTTTCCGTCAAACCGGGCCATCTCCACTTTCGTGTCGGCCGCGACGATGATGGCGTCGGCGCTGCTGATTTCTTCCGGCGTCAGCCGGTTCTTCACGCCGGATGAGCCGTTCGTCTCGACTTTGATCGGAATGCCGAGCTCCTTTGCCCGCTCATTCAGCTTCTCGGCGGCCATATAAGTGTGCGCGATACCGGTCGGACAGGCCGTGACGGCAAGGATCTGAAAGCCCGGCTTAACGCCGGCCTCTCCGGCAACGGACGGTTTTTCCGCCGGCTCTGTCTCCTGCGGCCCGTCGAGTTCCGCTTCCTTGTCGTTCACCGCTGCGAGCACATCGTCCGCCGTTTCGGCATTCATGACGCGGTCGCGGAAGTTGGCGTCCATGAGGAACGTGGCGAGCCGGGACAGCGCTTCGAGATGGTCGTTCGCCGCCCCGTCGCTCGCCGCGATCATGAAGAACAGGTGCGCCGGCTGCCCGTCGAGCGAATCATAGTCGATCCCGGCTTCCGAGCGGCCGAACGCGATCGACGGCACCCGGACGGCCGCGGACTTCGCGTGAGGAATCGCAATTCCGTCCCCGATCCCCGTCGTGCTCTGTTCCTCGCGGGCGAGAATGTCCGCGGCGAACGCTTCCCGGTCATTGAGCTTGCCGGCGGCGTCCAGTCCGGAGACCAGCTCCGAGAGGACGTCCGGCTTCGTTCCGGCCTTCAGGTCCAGCAGAACCGTTTCCTTTGTCAGCAAAGAAGTAATCTTCATCTTTCCGTTCCTCCTTCCAGCCGGGTGACCGTGACCTGTCCGGCCAGTGCATCCACATCTTCTTTCCGGCAGAGATCCGACCGGAACGCCGTGGCGCTCCCCGCCGCGACGCCGCGCCGGAACGCCTCAAGCGGAGTCGCCCCTGCCCCGGTAGCGGCGATGAAGCCCGAGACGAGCGAATCGCCCGCGCCGACCGTGTTCACGACTTTGCCGCGGGGCGCTTCCGCAGACGCCTCCACTTCTTGCGAAACGAACAGGGCCCCGTCTCCTCCGAGTGAGACGATGACGTTCTGCACGCCTTTTTCCACGAGTCCGCGCGCCTGTTCCAGGGCATCTTCCCGTGTCTCAATCTCTTTTCCGGACAGTTCGCCGAGCTCTTCCCCGTTCGGCTTCATCAGGTAAGGGCGCATGTTCGCCAGCTCCTTCAGCGCAGGGCCCGACGAGTCGACGACAAGCCGGACGCCCCGGCTTTGGCACGCCCCGGCCAGTTCCACGGCAAATGCCGCTCCGTCCGAGCCCGGGATGCGGCCTGCGAGCACGAGCCAGTCGCCGGATTTCATCCGCCGCACCCGTCCGAGCAGCTGTTGCCGCGCTTCTTCCGCCAATTCCGGCCCGGGCCCGTTCAGCTCGGTTTCTTCGGCAGACTTGATCTTTACGTTGATCCTCGTCGTGTCTGCGGTCGGGATGAAATCGGTCCGGATCCCTTCCCCGCGGAGAAACTGTCCGATGTAATCACCGGTGAAGCCGCCGGCGACCGCCATCGCAACATTGTCGGTCCCGAGGCGCTTGAGCACGCGCGAGACGTTGATTCCCTTGCCGCCCGGATAATAGTACACTTCCTCCGAGCGGTTCAGTTTGCCGGCTGTGAACTCGGGAAGATAAACGGTATAGTCAAGTGACGGGGTCAGCGTGCAAGTGTAGATCATCCGTACACCACCTCCACGGTCGTTTTTTCTTCAAGCGCAGAGCGGACCGATGCCCCAAGTCCGCCCGTGATGAGCGTTGCCTCCTCCAGGCCGAAGACCCGTGCGAAGCTCACCTGGTTCCATTTCGTATGATCGGCCAGCACATAGGGTCTGCGGGAAAGCGAGGCGGCAAGTTTCTTGACTGCCGCTTCTTCCGGGTCGGGCGTCGTGAACCCCGACTGCGGATGAAAGCCGTTCGCTCCCAGGAAGCACCGGTCGAACCGGTAGCCGGAAAGCGACTCGGTCGCCTGGGGGCCGACGAGTGCGAGCGTCTTTGCCTTCACATAACCGGCCGTCAGGTAAGTGGTGATTCCGTGCTCCACGAGCGCATCCACATGGGAAAGCCCGTTCGTGACGACGACCGCCTGCTTGTCTTTCAAAAAGGGGATCATCCGGAACGTCGTCGTCCCCGCGTCGAGAAAGAGATACTCGCCTTCCTCGACGAGCGAGGCGGCGTAAGACGCGATCGCCAGCTTCTCCTGCTCGTTTTTGACCGATTTGTCGGACACGCTGAGTTCCTGGATATTCCGCTCCCGGGTCGTCGCGCCGCCATGGACCCGCTCGAGAAGCCCCAGGTCCTCCAGCTCGGTGAGGTCTCGCCGGATCGTCGACTCAGATGCCCCCGTTTGTGAAACCAGATCGGCGATTTTCACGGTTTGCCTGTTTTTCAGAAGGCCCATAATGAGATCGTGTCTTTCCGCCGTCAGCATGGCCGCAACTCCTTCACTCTCATAGATTGGTTTCATTCTACTTGAAAACGCTTCACAAATCCATCATAATCTATCATAAACAATCAAAAACATTCAACCGGCTCTGCCGGATTCAATCGGAGGCGTTTCATATGATCGAAAAACAATTTGTCATCAGCGGTTCAGAAGGCCTGCACGCTCGGCCCGCATCCAAGCTCGTCGGTTCGCTCGCACCGTTCCAGTCGGACATCTCTCTCATTTACAAAGACAAGACCGTCAACATGAAGTCCATCCTCGGAGTCATGTCGCTCGGCGTCGCGCCCGGCTCATCTGTGACGGTCCGCGCAGACGGCAGTGATGAAAACGAAGCGATCGCCAAGGTCGAGGAAGTCATGAAATCCGAAGGGCTGGCTGAGTAACATGGCAGCCAAACTCAGCGGCATCGCCGCGTCCGACGGCATCGCAGTCGCCAAGGCGTTCCGGCTGGAGCACCCCGTTCTTGAGGCGAAGAAGAGAAGGATTACGGACACCGGGGCCGAACTGTCCCGGCTGGACGAAGCACTGGCCGCCTCGCGACGGGAACTGGAAGAAATACGCGAGCGGACCGCCGGAGAGATCGGCGAAGAGGAGGCCGAGATCTTCAGCGCGCACCTGCTCGTGCTCGACGACCCGGAACTGATCGGCCCGGTGAAAGACAAGATTCGAACCGATAGCGTGAACGCAGAGCATGCGCTCGACGAGACCGCGTCCGGCTTCGTCGCCCTGTTTGAGTCGATGGACAATGCCTACATGAAAGAGCGGGCGGCGGACATCCGCGACGTGACGAAGCGCATTCTGTCCCATCTGCTCGGCGTGACGGTGCCGAATCCCTCGCTCATCCGAGAAGAAGTGATCATCGTGGCGGAAGACCTGACGCCGTCCGACACCGTCCAGCTGAACCCCGTTTACGTGAAAGGGTTCATCACAGACATCGGCGGCCGCACGTCCCACTCGGCGATCCTCGCCAGGACGCTTGAAATCCCCGCCGTCGTCGGCAGCCGCTCCGCGATGGAAACGGTCAAAGAAGGCGACCTCCTCATTGTCGACGGCTCCGCCGGCGAAGTGATCGTGCGGCCTGACGATCAGACGGTCGCCGATTACACGGAAAAACAGCAGACGCTCGGCCTGCAGCGGGAAGAGCTTTCCCGGCTGGCGGCCGAGCCGAGCATCTCTGCAGACGGCCACCGGGTTGAAATCGCCGGCAACATCGGCTCGCCGGCCGACGCGGCGAAAGTGCTGGAGCACGGCGGCGAGGGCGTCGGCCTGTTCAGGACCGAGTTCCTGTACATGGGCCGCGACGCCCTGCCGACCGAGGATGAACAATATGAGGCCTACCGGAGCGTCCTCGAACAGATGGACGGACGGCCGACAATCGTCCGCACGCTCGACATCGGCGGAGACAAAAAGCTGTCTTACATGCCGCTGCCCGAGGAGGAAAATCCGTTCCTCGGCATCCGGGCGATCCGGCTCTGCCTCCAGGAAGAAGATCTGTTCCGCGTCCAGCTGCGTGCGCTGCTCCGGGCGAGCGTGCACGGCAAGCTGAAGATCATGTTCCCGATGATCGCGACCGTGGACGAATTCCGCCGCGCGAAAGCGGTTCTCCTCGACGAGCGGGACAAGCTCAAGGCGGCCGGCGTCCCGGTGAGCGACGGGTTCGAAGTCGGCATGATGGTCGAAATCCCGGCCGCCGCCCTTATGGCGGATGCCTTTGCGCGTGAAGTGGACTTTTTCTCGATCGGCACGAACGACCTGATCCAGTACACGATGGCCGCCGACCGCATGAACGAGAAACTGGGCTATCTGTACCAGCCGTTCAGCCCGGCCGTCCTGCGGCTCATCCAGAACGTCATCGATGCCGCGCACCGCGAAGGCAAGATGGCCGGCATGTGCGGCGAAATGGCCGGCGATGAACGCGCCGTCCCGCTCCTGCTCGGCATGGGGCTCGACGAGTTTTCGATGAGTGCTTCCTCGATCCTGAAGGCCCGCGCCAAGCTTGCGGAAACGTCCAAAGCCGACATGGAAGCCCGGATCGGCGACATCCTGTCGATGGCCTCCGGCGAAGAAGTGCTGGAATACCTGGACGGACTGAAGTGAAAACAACGCGCGCCGCTCCCGCATAAAGGGAACGGCGCGCGTTTTTATTTGCGGAGCGGTCGTCGGAAGGTCCGGGCATCCCGCTTGAACGCTTCCCCGCGCTCCGCTAAAGTACTTGCAAAGGAAGGAGTTGGGCAAGCCATGAAAGTGAGCATGCTGGACCAGACCCAGCTGATGGAGGGAATGACTCCGGAAGACGGGTTTGCGCGGACGGTTGAAATCGCCCGGCATGCGGACCGGACCGGGCTCGAGCGCTACTGGGTGTCCGAGCACCACGGATCCGGCACGCTCGCCGGGTCCGCACCGGAAATCCTTGCGGCGCACCTGCTCGGGAAGACTGAACGGATCCGCATCGGCACGGGCGGCGTCATGCTGACGCACTACAGCCCGTTCAAAGTGGCCGAGAGCTTCCGCGTCATGGGCGCCCTCGCACCCGGACGCGTCGACCTCGGCATCGGCAAGGCGCCCGGCGGCACGCACCTGCCGACGATTCTCCTCGCCGGCGGCCGGTCGCTCGACGACTGGGGGCCGAAGAAAACGGACCGCTTTCCTGAAATGACGGGCGAGCTGCTTGAATACCTCGCGGACGACCTGCCGGAAGACCACCCGTTCAGCGGCCACTTCCGGGTGAGCCCCGCCGTCCGGGAAGCGCCGGACGTCTGGATCCTCGGCACCGGCCCTTCCTCCGCACGGCTCGCCGCGGAACTCGGGCTCCCGTACGCCTTCGCCCACTTCATCAATTCGGATGAAGAAGAGATGGCGGAGACGGCCGGCCTGTATGCGGACCGCTTCCGGGCGGCCGGACACGCCGGCACGCCCCGGGTGATCGTCGCCATGCGCGCGTTCGTTGCAGAGACCGGCGATGAAGCGGAGTTCATTGCCGGAAGCGCCTTGCATGGACAGTTCTGGGCCCATCGCGGCCGCCAGGTGAAGCTGCCGCCTCCCCGGCAGGCGCTCGGCGACGTGAAAACCGAAAAGGAGCGGGATGAGATCGAGACGGTGCGCCGCTCCTGGCTCATCGGTTCGGCGGGGCACGTCCGGGACCGTCTCGCCGGTCTTGCCCGGCGCGTGCCGTTCGGCGAAGTGATGGCCGTCTCCCCGATCTTTGACTTGGAATCGCAGAAGCGGTCGATGGAACTGTTGAAGGACGCGGCGGAAGGGATCTGAGAATGGGTTTTCAGATAAAGATAACGTTTCATCCGATAAAGATAACGCTCCCCCGGTTAAAGATAACGCTTCTCCCGATAAAGATAACGCTCATCAAAACAGGCCTTCCCGATTCTGCCGGGAAGGCCTGTTTGCATTTGATTCATCCCTCTTTCTTCGGGTCCCTGATGAAGAAAGTGAGGATCAGGCCGAGGACGGCGATCCAGCCGGCCGCGACGAAGGACAAGTTCACGCCGCGGATGGCGCCGAGTGCGGTGCCGTCGTGGAGTCCAGCGGTCGCCATGACCGTGACGAGGATGGCCGTCCCGACCGAACCGGACATTTGCCGGAACGTGTTGTTGACGGCGGTTCCATGCGGGATGAGGGTGGCCGGCAGCTGATTGAGGCCGAGTGTGGTCGACGGCATCATGACCATCGAAATGCCGAACATCCGGACGGCGTTCAGCACCGCCAGATAAACGAAGCTCGTTTCGTCGGTCAGGCTCGTGAACATGAACGTCGTGACGGTCAGGATGGCAAAGCCCGCACGCAGCAGCCACTTCCCTCCGTACTTGTCGAACAGGATCCCCGTCACCGGGTTCATCAGCCCCATGATGGCGGCGCCCGGAAGCAGCATCAGGCCCGACTGGAAGGCGGTGAAGCCGTGCATCGTCTGCATGTAGATCGGCAGGATGACGGTCGCGGCGATCATCGAGGAAAACACGATCATGCCGAGGACCGTCGTCACGGCGAAGATTTTATTCCCGAACACCCGCATCTCCAGAATCGGCTGCTCCAGCCGCAGCTGACGGCGGATGAAGAGGAACAGCGTCACCGCGCCGACCAGCATGGCAATCCCGACCTGGGCCTGCAGCCAGCCGCCGCTCCCCGCGATGCTGAACCCGTAGAGCAGCCCGCCGAAGCCGAGAGTCGACAAGATGATCGACGGAATGTCCACCTTCGGAAATGTCTGCTTGGTGACGTTCTTCAGCAGGAAGGCGGCGGCAACGATGATCAGAAGGGCTACCGGCAGCACGACATAGAAAATGCTGCGCCAAGGGAACTGGTCCACCAGATAGCCGGACAGGCTCGGCCCGATTGCCGGAGCGAAGGCGATGACGAGTCCGTACATGCCCATCGCCTTTCCCCGTTGCTCAAGCGGGAACAGAAGGAACATGATCGTCTGGAGAAGGGGCATCATGATCCCGGCCCCCGCTCCCTGCAAGAGGCGGCCGGCGAGAAGCACCGGGAAATTCGGGGCGAGCGCCGCGACCAGCGTCCCGGCGGCGAAGATGCCCATCGCGCTCAGGAACAGCCTCCGAGTCGTGTAGGTCTGGATCAGGAACGCCGTGATCGGAATCATGATCCCGTTCACGAGCATGAAGCCCGACTGCAGCCACTGGACCGTGCTTTCGGTGATGCCGAAATCATGCATGATCGGCGGCAGCGCAGTCGCGACGAGTGTCTGGTTCAGGATTGTGATGAACGCGCCCGATAAAAGGACGGCGAACAGCGGAATATTCTTTCTGAAATCGAACGTTTCTGTTTCTGCCATGATCTCGCCCACTTTCTGGTACACTCCGGTTTACCGGATCCGGTCAGGTCTTCCCCTGCCTGCACCTTCCCCGGAATGGATCCGCATGTTCCGCAGATTATACCATAAGCCGGTTTACATGCCCGCCTCCGCCAAAAACACCCTCGCCAAAATGGATGGTGAGAGTGTTTCAATTGCCGGACGGCGGTCCGATTTCTTCGACATCATTTGTAACCCGGATCATCACCGGTTGGTGAGAAGCCGTGTAAAGCATCGTCCCTTCTCCCCCTGCATAAAACCGGATTTCCGGACGCGATGCAGCGAATCGGTCCAGTGCAGGCAAAACTTCCGGATGCCGGATAAACGGCAGGGTAGTCGCTGCCGACAACAAAACGATTGCCGGATCCAGCCTGTCCGTGATTGCCTCGATCACACCCGGTGCTGGCGAGGCACCGATCAGATGAGTTTGATACCCTTCCAGCATGAGTTTCAGCAAAATGATATGGACCGGTATTTCATGCGTTTCTCCAGGGAAGCATGCCCCGATCACAAGTGGCGCCTCTTCATGCGCTTTGTAATTTCGCCGGAGATTGATGAGGAAATCCCGGATCACCAAACTTGAAAACGATTCCTGGAACTCGCCCCACTCCTCCGTCTCCCATTTCCTGCCGACCTCCTCAAGAAACGGAATGACTACATCGTCAAGAAAACTCCTCAGGCCAAGTTCATTGTAGGCATGCCGGAGTATGAGGGACAGCTCGCCCTCATCACATCTGCTGCCCGCTTCCAAAAGTTTGGCTGTATGCCCGACTTTCTTTTCGGACGGGATGACCGACTGCTCGCCGCTATCCGTTTCAGCACTCCCCTCAAGCAATTTCGCGACTTTCAGCAAGGAGTGCCCCTCCAGCTGGAGAGATTTCGCTCTCATCAGTTTCGCAATATCAGCTTCGCTGTAGACACGGTAGCCATTGTCCAGTCTTTCCGGCCGGACAATGCCATAACGATCTTCCCACTTTCGGATCACTTGAGCAGACAGCCCGGTAATAGAAGCCACTTCTTTGACGTAATAACGTTTTGCCCTCTCCATAGCGCTCGTCCCTCAACCGTTTTTTTCTTCTTCCCCCATTATAGTCGCTCAGTAAGTGTTGTACAACGTTAAGACAGAAAACCATATACAAAACCCCTCAAATACAATCAACTCTTGAAAAACCTTTATATTTTCATATTGCTTGTGTTCTTTTTGTACAATGTTGTACAATCAACATTATACAAAAGAAAGGATCCGTGTACAGCCTTTCGTATATTCCGGCGGGTTGGACTTTCTTTCTGGAAGGAGCTTGCAGATGGGCAAAAAAGTGATCGTCGTCGGAGCCGGTGTGGCAGGTTTGGCCAGCGCCATCCGGTTGCAGCATGCAGGATATGAAGTGGAAATCTATGAAAAGGAATCGATGGTCGGAGGAAAAATGCATCAGATCGAGCAGGATGGGTTCAAATTTGACCTTGGCCCCACGATCGTGATGATGCCCGAGCTTTACCGTGAAGTATTCGAACTTGCCGGCCGCAATCCTGATGACTACATTCCCATGGAGCGGCTCGACCCGATGTATTCCGTCTTTTTCGGCAGCAGGGAGGAAGATCATTACGAAATCCGCTCAGACCTTGTCGAGCTGATGAAAACGCTCGAGGAGATCAGCGAAGAAGATGCCCAGGGCTTCCTGAATTACCTTGGGGAAATCTACGAACGATTCACCGTTGCAAAAAAACATTTCATTCAGCGGCCTTTCCGCAATCCCTCTGATTTCTACAATCCGTCTACGCTGAGGCAGGCGCTGAAACTGAAGACATTCGACAGCGCGGACCGCTTCATCAGCAAGCATTTGAAAGACGAACGCCTGAAACAGATGATCAGCTTCCAGACCCTTTATATCGGTGTTTCGCCTTATAACGGCCCTTCCCTCTACACGATGATCCCGATGATTGAATTCCTGTACGGTGTCTGGTTCATCAAAGGCGGAATGTACACGATGGCTTCCGCCATGGAAAGGCTGTTCCGGGAACTCGGCGGCAAAGTCCGGCTCAACGCCCCGGTGGACGAAATTCTCATCGAAGATGGAAAGGCCAGGGGGGTCCGGGCGCGCGGAGACAGGGTTGAGTCTGATTTTGTCGTCTGCAATGCCGATTTCCCGTATGCGATGAAAAACCTGGTCAATGACCGGAAAGCGAAGGGGAAATATACCGATCAAAAAATCGACAGCATGAAATATTCCTGTTCATGTTTTCTGCTCTACCTCGGGATGGACAAGAAGTTCGAAGAAGTCCCGAACGTCCACAACTTCGTGTTCAGCGGGGATCTGGAAGTTAATCTGAACGACATTTTCACGGGAAACCGGATGGATGACCCTTCTTTTTATGTGTACATCGGCTCTAAATTGGATCCCTCGCTCGCCCCGGAAGGAAAAGACGGTCTATACATCCTTGTCCCGGTGTCCGAGCTTTCGACTTCAAAGTATGAATGGGACGAAGAAACCATCCGCCATTACCGGACACTCATCCTTGACGCCCTGAAAAAAGTGCCCGGTTTCGGCAATGTGGAAAACCATATCGTTTCCGAGTCCTTCATGACTCCCCCGGACTTTGAATCCCGTTTCAATGCCTATAACGGTGCCTGTTTCGGTCTCCGGCCGAACTTGGCCCAAAGCAATCATCTCCGTCCGCAGAGCAAGGCGAAAAACTGTGAAAATCTGTACTTCACCGGCAGCAGCACCCATCCCGGCGCAGGCGTTCCGATTGTGCTTTTATCCGCAAAAATCGCGGTGGAGGAATTGTTGCTGGATGACCGGGGCACCGTGACGGCGGCATGCAAACCGGGCAACCAGACTGCTGCGGCTGCCGACGCAACGGGCACATGATACGTTCAAGGAGGGATCCGCCATGACACCAGCTCAAGACCGCCGCCTTCAGCATGATTACCTTTACTGCGAAACGATCATCAAGCGGCACTCAAAAAGCTTTTACTATGCATTCAGCAGGCTGCCGAAAGAAAAGGCGCAAGCCGTTTACGCCATCTACTCATTCTGCCGGATGGCGGATGACATTGTGGACCGGGAGGGCAGCCGGGCCCGCAAGATGGCTTCCCTCAAGAAACTGGAGGAGGAGCTGAACCTGTTCGAATGCGGACAAGAACCGGACACCTCTCTATGGCGCGCCCTGCGTGATGTGTTCAACCGGTTCCCGATGGACATCGGTCCATTTCGCGACCAGATTGCCGGACAGCGGATGGATCTTCACTTCCGCCAGCCCTCCACATTGCCCGAGCTGGAGAAGTACAGTTATTTCGTTGCGGGTTCCGTCGGTCTTGCTTTGCTGCCAATTATCGCTTCACAGACGGATTCAGCCGATATCAGGCAGCAGGCCGTCGACCTCGGTGTCGCGATGCAACTGACGAATATATTGCGTGACATCGGCGAGGATTACCGGCAGAACAACCGTGTTTATCTGCCTGCTGCAAATATGAAGCGGCACTCTTTTTCAATGAAAATGCTCGGTGCCGGCTCAGTGAACCCTGCATTCATTTCTCTTTGGGAAGAAATCGCCGGACGGGCAGAAACCCTCTATGATCGCTTTGAACAACAGATCACCGGCTATGATCCCGACAGCAGGCTGCCGGTCTTGCTGTCTGCCCGTATTTATCGCGGAATTTTGGCGGCCGTCAGAAAAAATGGCTATGACTGTTTCAGAAGAAAGCAGTCTGTCGGTCAGATAGAAAAAGCGAGCATCTATCTCATGGTGCAAACTAACCTGGCCTGCCTGGATGAAGCGGCGGCAACAGAGGATTCCGGCGGACTTCCGCGGACAGAATTCGGAGGAGCGGAATCATGAAGGATAGCAGAAAGTCTGTACTTATCATCGGAGGAGGACTTGGCGGATTGTCGTCGGCCATTTCGCTCGCTCAAAAAGGTTACCGTGTCAGCCTGTTCGAACAAAATGAACACATCGGCGGCAAGCTGAACCGAAAAGAACAGGACGGGTTCGGATTTGATCTCGGGCCGTCGATCTTGACGATGCCCCACGTGTTTGAGCGGCTCTTCACCCGCAGCGGCAAACAGATGGCAGACTATATCCCCACCACCAGGCTCGGTCTTGAATGGCGCTCCTTTTTTCCGGACAACTCGAAAATCGACCTATACGGTGATCTGCAGCAGATGCTCCGGCAGAATGACCTGCTGGAGGAGCAGGACATCCGTGAATACAAAGAGCTGCTCGACTACTCCCGCAAGATTTATGAAATCACGGAGCAGGGCTATTTCCGCGAAGGATTGGATACAACGGCCGAAGTGATCCGTCATCATGGTCCGATTCGCTCGATCAGGGGATTCGACCTGTTTTCAACGATGTACGAAGGCATCGAGAAGCGCATCAGCAATGAAAAGTTTCGCACGATGCTTTCCTATTTCATCAAATATGTCGGCTCCTCCCCGTACGATGCGCCTGCCGTCCTCAACATGATGATTTCCATGCAGCATGATCAGGGCGTCTGGTATGTACCGGGGGGCATGCATGGCATCGCGGAAGGACTCGGCCGGCTCGCCCGTGAACTCGGCGTCGAGATCCATACAGGCGTCCGCATCACCCGACTTACGGATGACGGCAGCGGCAGCGTCGTGGCAGCGGAAATGTCCGACGGTCCGAGCCGCACCGCTGACTGGTTCGTCTCCAACATGGAAGTGATTCCGCTGTACAAGAAGCTTCTGGACGTGGATGTGAAGTACATCCGAAAACTTGAAAAGCGGTTTGAGCCTTCTGCATCGGGCCTCGTGCTTCACCTGGGCGTCAGCCGGGAATACCCGCAGTTGCGCCATCATAACTTCTTTTTCTCCGAAGATCTGAAAGGCAACATGGAGGATATTTTCCATCATGGCCGTCTTCCGGAAGACCCTACGATTTATCTCGTGAATCCAAATAAGACCGATCCGGCCCAGGCCCCGCCCGGCCATGAAAACCTGAAGATCCTCCCCCACATCCCGCACATACAAGATGTTCCGTTCACGGAGGAGGACTACCGGGCGTTTCGCGAACGTGTTCTCGCAAAGCTTGAGCGGATGGGCCTTGAGGGGGTGCGGGAACACATCGTCACAGAAGACATGTGGACACCGGAAGACATCAGGCGGGTATACGGATCGGACAGGGGATCCATTTACGGAACCTTGTCCGACAAAAAGAAGAACCGCGGTTTCAAGCACCCGAAAAAGAGCGAGCTTTTCTCCAATCTGTATTTCGCCGGCGGTACCGTCAATCCCGGCGGCGGCATGCCGATGGTGACGCTGAGCGGCCAGCAGGTGGCGAACAAGATCTTTGAAGCCGATCATGGGTGATCTGTTCCCTTGGCGCCAGAATGGAGGCGAAATAAATGGAGTTGCTTTTGGTGGTGGCCCTGTTCCTCTCATTAACCGGATTAACGGCGGGCATCCTCATGCTTTTCCGCTTTCCGTCAACTGTCCCGGCCATTCCCGGCAACAGTGAAATCCCCCCGATGACAGTTATTATTCCGGCGAGGAACGAGGAATCCCGCATCCGGCCGCTTCTCGAATCGCTTCACACACAGTCGCCCGCCGCTTTGGAGATTCTTGTTGTCGACGACAACTCCTCCGACCGGACTGCAGATGTGGCCCGGTCATACGGTGCGCGGGTGCTTGAATCCGGTGGCTCTTCAGAAGCAATGGCCGGAAAATCATCTGCCTGCCAGGCGGGTGCAGATGCAGCATCCGGAGAATGGTTGTTGTTTCTTGACGCGGATACGCGGCTCACTTCAACCGATAGTCTTGCCCGGCTGGCCGCCGCCTACCGGGCACTCGGCCGGCGAGGGCTGCTGTCTGTGCAACCGTTCCACCGGATTGTGCGGCCGTTTGAGAATCTGTCCGCTGTTTTCAATGTCGTCGTCGTGGCCGGGATGAACTTTTTCGTGCCTTCCGGCTGGCGTTTGAAACCGGCCGGCGCATTCGGGGCCTGTATTCTGTGCAATAAAAAAGATTATGACTCCACGGGCGGCCACGCGGCAATCCGGGAGGCCCTGATGGACGACCTGGCGATTGGCCAGGCATTTCTATCGAAAGGCCTGCCTGTACACGGAGTGGGCGGCAAAGGGCTCATCGACCTCCGCATGTACCCGGACGGCCTGCGCTCGCTCATGGACGGCTGGACAAAGAGCATCGGCACCGGTGCCTCTTCCACTCATCCCGCTGTGACCTTGCTCATCAATGCTTGGATCACCGGGGCATTGCTTCCTCTCTTTATGATCGTTTTCGCTATCTGGGCGGGTAATCCGGGCTGGGCAATTGCCGGCGGCTTGATGTATGCAGTCTACGGTTTGCAGATTCACCGGCTGGCCCGGCTGGCCGGTAATTTCAACCCATTGCTGATCCTCCTTTATCCGTTTCATCTATTGTTTTTTACTTTTATTTTCCTGCGGTCGCTTTATTTCGTCCGTATTCGGCGCCGTGTGTCTTGGAGAGGCCGGACCATCAAGCTTTGAAACGGAGGGCAATTGCGCATGCAACTGATTGAGCTTCCGGCCGCCTGGCTGGTCCTGACCGACATTGCCGCCTGGGCCGTCCTTCATCTTTCCGTTTCACTTTTCTTGTTCTTTTTGCCCGGCCATTTTTTTGCCCGGACTTCATTCCTTACCAGAATCAGGGGATGGGAAAAAGGAGGGGAAACTTGGCAACGGCTGTTGCGGGTGAAAAGTTGGAAAGATCGCCTTCCGGATGGAAATTCGGTTCTTGGCATTGGTTTTCAGAAAAAACAGCTGCTTTCCGCACACCCGGATGATCTGGATGAGTTTGTCCTTGAATCCCGCCGTGCAGAGTGGACGCATTGGCTCCTCATCCCCCCCTCCCTTCTTTTCTTTCTGTGGAATCCGCCTTGGGCCGGATGGATGATGATCGTCTATGCACTCGCCGCCAACCTTCCGTTCATCTTCATCCAAAGGTATAACAGGCCCCGTATCGAAAGGCTGATCACCCGAAAAAACAATGCCGCCGAGAACCTTCCCGTAATGTGCCACGTGAAAGCAAAAAGACAAGGAACACTGTAGCTCCCTCCGGGAAAGCCGTCAGTGTCCTTGTCTTTTTTCATCAATCGATATCGATCTCGGCCACCGTTTCCTCCACTTCCGCACGGGTCATCTTGTCGCGGCCTTCCTTCATGGCCTTCAGCGTCTTGTGGGCGAGGGCGAGCGGCAGGCGGCAGAACAGCAGGACGGTTTTCTTCCTCAGCGACTTCATGTATTCATCGGCCTTTGCCAGGTTTTCTTCGGCGTAGGCAAACAGATCATCACGTGTCCAGCCGTCCGGGACGAACGAGACCCCCCGCTCATCGAGATCTTCCTGTTCGTTGCGCAGGATGTTGACGGCCTGCAGCCCGCGGCCGTAGCCGATGGCCAGGTCCCGGTCGGTCTGCTCGCCGGCGTACAGCTCAAACAGATCCGACAGCATGACGCCGACGAGGCCGGCCACGTAATAAGTATAGTCATCCAGGTCTTCCCGCGTATGGACTTCCCAGTTCCGGCGCGCCCATTCGGCCATCCCTTCCGACATCTCGCGGGCCGCGTCCGCGACAATCCGGCGGGAATCTCCCGGGCAGGCCTGCAGCCACTCCTCAAGGCGGAGCGTCACTTCCGGCATCCTGTCCTTTGTCTCGCCGAGGATTTCCATGTAGCGCTCATTGTCGAACGGCTCCGCGAACAGTGCGGCCACTTCGGACAGCATCCGGTGTTTCGTTTCATTGTCCAGCTCTTCGTGGTCTTCAATTTCATCGATTGCCCGGAAAACAAGATAAGCGGACGCCACGGAATGCTTTAATTGCCTCTTCAAAAAGGTGATCGGTATATAGAAAGTACGGCTCGTCTCTTTCAGGACGCGCATCGCTTCTTTTGGAAAAACGTATTCCATGTATTCCTCTCCTCCGTCCGTATCAGAACCGGCCCGGCCGGCTTGCAAACAACATGATGTCTATTATATCGCTTATGGCCGCTTACTTGAAATAAAGTCTCGCACGGCGACGCGGGAAGGAGTTCCATGCCCGTGTGTGCAGAACATTTAGAAGATAACGGGAAGGGGGAAGAGTTATGAGCGGATTGCTCATGCAGGACAAAGTGGGAATCGTCACGGCAGGAGGCAGTGGAATCGGCAGGGAAAGCGCAAAGGCTTTCGCGGCGGAAGGAGCAAAGGTGGTCGTCTCCGACATCAGTGAGGAAGCGGGCCATGAAACGGTCCGGCTGATCCGGGAAAGCGGCGGTGATGCCATTTTCGTTTTATGTGATGTGTCGGACGAGAACCAGATTGCCGCTTTGGTGGAGGAAACGGTGAGTCATTACGGCCGGCTTGACTGGGCCCACAACAACGCAGGGATCGGTGCTCCTTCCAAGCCGATCGCCGAGACCGAAACGGCCGACTGGGACCGTTGCATCCGGATCACCCAGACGAGCCTGTATCTGTCCCTGAAGCATCAGATTCCAGCGATGCTGAAGTCCGGCGGGGGGGCCATTGTGAACACTGCCTCGACTTCGGGGCTGCTCGGTTCTGAAAACCTGGCGACTTACAGTGCCGCGAAATGGGCGGTGAACGGCCTGACGAAATCCGTGGCGCTTGAATACGCCAAGCAAGGGATCCGCGTCAACTCCATCTGTCCCGGCATGACGCTCACCCCTGCCGTGGAAGCGTGGGCAAAGGAAGTGCCCGAACAGGCGAAATATGTCGAGAACGACATTCCGCTCGGCCGGATGGGCCGTCCGGAAGAACAAGCACAGGCCGCCGTCTGGCTCTGCTCCGACCGTGCCTCTTACATTACAGGCGTGAATCTTGCCGTGGACGGCGGTCAGACCGCCAAATAACGCTTCCGGCCATGCAGAAAATGCATGGTCTCTTTTTTCGTGTGCCCGATCAATTGGCAGTCTTTTTTCATTCATCCCGAATTCCTGTATACTGTGAAAAAACTGATGGATCCCATCATTGGAAATGAGCAGGTGAGTGACTTGATCGAAATTAGAACTTCCGCTTTGAGCGACGGCGAATTCAACCGCGGCGTGTTCGCCACGCGCGACATCAAAAAAGGCGAATTGATTCATGAAGCGCCGGTGATCGCCTATCCGAACGACCAGCATGAGCACATCGAAAAGACGCTGCTCGCAGATTATGCATTTGAATACGGCATCAACCATACCGCCATGCTCCTCGGCTACGGGATGCTGTTCAACCACTCCTACCATCCGAACGCCACGTACGAGATCAGCTTCGAAAAGCACACGTTCGACTTCTACGCCTACACCGACATCCAAGCCGGAGAGGAAATCCTGATCAACTACAACGGTGACGAGGAAGACCAGGAAAAGCTGTGGTTCGACCGCGAAGACGAGGAAGACAAAGTCTGAACAGATCCTATCGGCCGATAAAAAACAAGCCTGCAGACCGCATTCCGGCCTGCAGGCTTGTTTCAAGCATGATGCTTCACGGCTCCAGCGCATCAGCAATGTACCGATAAAGCTCTTCATGGACGCCGTATTGCAGTTCATTGCCCGGATTCCCGGCATGAAATTGCTCAGCCTGGCTCCACAATTCCGGCTCGCCGCCCGAAAAAGTCCCGATGATTTCCTTCCATCGTCCGGCCAGGCTCCGCACTTCGGCATTTTCAGCGGATGTTCCTTTTTCATATTCTGCATGAAGGCGATCGATCAATCCCTTGAATTCTTTTTCGAGCCGCTCAGCTTCGGCAACGTCAATCCTTTGAACGCTTTCTTTCATCCTATCCAGATTCTGTTTTGAGAAATATAACTCCTGGTTCAACCTCAGTGCCTCCAGTATATTTAAGATATCCTGAAACGGCATTTCTCCCCGTGCGCGGGCGGTGAACAGAGCTGTTTCCAGTTCTTCCAGCAGTTGCTGCTGCACGGCGATTTCACTCCTCAAGCGCTCGATCTGCACTTCCAGGATTTCTGCGATCGAGTGCCGGCTGCCTTGTTCTGTATAGGATTGGATTTCCTCCAGCGGGACGCCCATTTGCCGCATGGAGATGATCGGCTGAAGCCTGGCCAGATCGGCTTTTGTGTACTGGCGATGGCCCGACTCGGTATGCCGGGACGGAGAAAACAGCCCGATCTGGTCATAATAACGCAATGTCCTCACGGTCAAGCCGGTGAGCTCCGCAACCTCCCCCACCTTCCAGGTTTCTTTCAATGGCTCCACTCCTTCCCCATGTTTTTTATGCCGAGCCCAACCTTCGCAGATCCTCCGTTTCCAAAAGATGCTCACGGCCGCACACATGGCAGACCGCCTTTGCCGGCTCCGATTGTGCGATCATTTCTTCGACCTCCTCTGCAGAGAGAGACTGCAGCATGCCCAGAAACATTTCTTTTGTACAACCACAGAAGAAACGGCATTCGCTTGTTCCGAGGAACTGCAGCCCGGGAAAAGCCATTCGAAGAGAGTGTAAACTTTTATCGAGATTACCCGCATTGATGCCGGCAGGCAACTCTGGACGGGAACGCAAGACCTCCTTCACTTCCTCCAGCAAGTGTGAGGGGGCTCCCGGGAGGAGCTGGGCATAGGAAGCATGGCTCGACAATGGCATGCCGTCTTCTCCTGTGCGGATGAGCGCTGCAAGATGGGTGGCCGTCTGGTCACTCTGCATGAAATAGTTTTCAAGGTCCTTCGTAATCTCCCTGTTCGGCATGTCCGTAATACTCGTGAACTGATGTAGATCTGTGCCCTTGATTACCCGGATGGTCCCATTGCCGCCTATCATCTTCTCTTCACCGGTTTCACCGTCACAAGGAAATTCCGCAAGCGCCCCGTTCATATAGCCCCTCACATTCCCTCCGGCATCCGCCTCCGTGAAAAGCTTTTGAGATCGGTTTGTGAGTGTCACGGAAAGGCTGATCCGGTCGGTTCCTTTAAGCGTTCCGGTCAGGATGCTCATTACCGATATCATTTTTCCCAGCAGTTGCTTCGGCAAGCCGGCAACGGACTGATTCATCTCATATACTTCTTTCAGAAGATCCGTATTGTCCAATACATACAAGCGGATCTGCCCGCCGTGGATGAGTGTTTTGATGATCTGGTTTCCTATGTGAATCTCCTCCCCGCTTCGTCTGTGTTTCCACTATAATTCATGACGTAACGTAAGGTTCAACCCATAAGCGGAAATGTTTTGGGATATGTACAAATAAGCACCGGAAACCGGCGACGGCTAAAACAATAATCACCCTTTCAATTCAGCTTTCCGCCCGGTTAGAAAATCTGAATATTGCTCTGTCTTTTCTGCAATATACTTGGCTCGTTGCCGGGCTTCCTCCAGCTGGGCAAGCGCCGTTTCCCGCTGTTTCTTCATGATTTCATAACGCTTTCCTATGGTGGCTTCGCCCTGCCTGCAGAGGTTGATGTATGTCCGGATGTCATCGATGGACATGCCGCACTGCCTCAGGTGCTTGGCGCACAGCAGCCAGGAAACCGCACCTTCATCGAACAGCCGGATATTGTTTTGGTCGCGCTTGAGGTCCGGCACAAGTCCTTGATCTGTATAGTAGCGGATGGTGTGCTCGGGAAAGCCGAGCTGCTCCGCCACTTCTTTCACAGTGCGCATCGATTCGCCTCCTTTCAAAATCGGGTTCCGGAGATGGATTACAGGGAAGTGTATTTCTATAGGGGTTGTGACCCGGATCCAGGCGGCCATGCCCTGATCATTCCTAAACGAAAAGAAAGAGGTGTTTCAAATGTGCACAACAGTCGGATTTTCCTGCCGGGACGGCTTTGTTTTTGGACGGACGCTTGAGATGGGAGTCGAATTGGACAATCAGGTGCTTTTCGTCCCGGCCGGATACAAAGGATTCATCCAAGAAGACGGGGCCGCGTATGACGCACGTTATGCGACCATCGGTACGGCCTTCATGGATATGGCGGCGTTCGGCGACGGGATCAACGAAATGGGACTGATGGGGTCGAGCAATCTGTTGCCCGGCTGTGCGTCCTTTGCAGATCATGCCGTGGACGGAAAGATCAATCTGACGACAGCCAATGCCTTCAACTATTTGCTGAGCCGGTGCAAGAACATCAAGGAAGTGAAGGAAGAGGCAACAAAACTTTCATTGCCTGCACGAAGCGCGGCAAGCGGCACCCCTTCCGGAGAAATGCACTTTTTCTTCATGGATGCAGACGGAAACCGCGTCGTCCTGGAACCCAAGCACGGACAGCTTCAGGCTTTCGATAATCCGTATGGCGTCTTGACCAATTCTCCTGAATTCCCATGGCATGTGACGAACCTGAGGAACTACCTGCAGCTTCAGCCGGAGAACATTGAACAGAGAACCTGGAACGGAGCGGTCCTTTCCAAGTTTGGAGAAGGAACCGGTCTCGCCGGCCTGCCCGGAGATTTCACACCGCCTTCGCGGTTCGTCCGCGCTGCTTTCTTCGTTTCCGCGACACCAAGGGATCTTGCCCGCCCGGCCGCCATTCTGCAGGCATTCCGGATTTTATCCCAGTCGGATATCCCGGACGGGGCGGTCATCGATGAAAAAAGCGGATACCGGGACAAGACGCTGTATACGGCAGTCATGGATACTTCAAAAAAATCCTACACCGTCAAATGCCATGACAACATCAACCTTCAGCCTTTCCGGCTTGAGGATTTCAAAGATGAGCGGGACCTCCGCTTCATCTGTCTGGACAAGGAAATGCACCTCTGAAAACAAGGCTGCCCGGAAACTTCAAAAGGTCCCGGGCAGTCATTTTCGGCTGATTCACGGCCGTCCGTACGCCCGGCTGTAAGATCGGCCGGACAACACCATCCGCCGAACGGTTTCAAGACGGAGCGCTTCGTAGCGGGCAAGTGCTTCAGCAGACTTCTGTCCCCGGATTCCCTTTGATGCGCACTTGCCAAGCGTTACGACGTCCTGTAGCGATTCATTGAACCCGCTGGCGGTGATCGGCGCCGGAACGTGGGCGGCGTCCCCGACGATGGTGATTCTCCCCCTTGCAAGGCGGTCTGGCACATACTCCTTGATCGGGATGCCGATCACCGTCCGGTCTCTGATGGAACGGAGCGCTGCAGTGCGCCAGGGCTCCGGAAACTGCCCGGACACTTCATCCGCCAGTACATCCAGGAACTCATCGGGTATTTCCTTCCCTTGCAGCGTGCGGTGCACGACCGACCCTTCCACGCAGCCGAGGCGTCGCAGCAGGCCGCTCCGGGTGTTGTCATACCAGGTGCAGCCGACCCGCCGGTCCACAGGCTGTCCGCCGGTTCCGTCCGTCTCAAGGACCGATCCGAACTTGAATCCCCCGTCAGCGCCGAACATATCCACCTTGCCGCTTCTCCCCGCCGGCTTCATGGCCGCGGGCAATTCATCTTCACCGATCGAAGTGATCCATGCCATGTATCCCGCGTATTCGGCTTCAGTATGATCCGGAGCGACCGATGCCCGCACCCGGCTGCCGTGGCCGTCGGCTCCGATCAGGACATCTCCCTTGAACATTCCGCCGTCTTCCACGACAGCCCAGGCCGCTTCCTCATCCTGGCCGACCGTCAGGACACGCTTGTGATATTGCAGCCGGATCCTCGGGTCGCTTTTCGCCTCTTGGCGCAGGCGGTTCTCTATCGCAGACCAGAGCAGGACTTTGCTTTTTCCGTCCGAGACGAGGTTCTTTAGGATCTTTTCTGTTTTTGACACGCCAAATGTTCCGCCATCCGCCCGGAGGCCGGAGCCGCCGGGCCGATTTTCGCCGACCTTGTCCAAAATGGTGACCTGTATGTTCTCCTGCGCGAGTGCAATCCCCGCCATCAGTCCGGAAAGCGAGGCGCCGACAATGACAGCTGTTCCATTCATGTTCTCGGTGATTGTTTGCTTCATGAAAAGGCCTCCCTTTTTATATTCCAGTATATCGCCTTCGAGCAGCTCGAAGTCAAAGGAAGGGCCTGCGCCGGTTCAAGTGAAAAAAGCATGGAAGGCCGAAGCTTCCCATGCTTTTTAATGCGCCGTTTTACCGGACCCTCTTCCCGGTCAGACGAGCAGCTTGCCCCGGAAACCGCGTGCGGCATAGTAAGAGGAAGCGCCGTTGTGATAGACGAAGACATGTCCGTAGCGCCAGTCACAGAACAGGGCGCCTCCGAGCGCACGGATGTCGCCCGGCGTCCGGATCCAGCTGGACGTCTTCCGGTCTACGGGCCCGAACGTTTGAAGGTGTTTGTATTCGTCTTCGGAAAGCAGTTCGATCCCCATCGCGGACGCCATTTCTTCCGCGCTCGTCTCGGGCTTGTTTTTGGCCCTCGACTCGAGTGCCAGGCGGTCATAGCAGGTGCTCCTGCGGCCTTTCGGGCTCTCGGGGGAGCAGTCATAGAAGAGATACCCGTCCGTCTCTCCGTCGCGTCCCACGACGTCCGGCTCGCCTCCGGTCCGCTCCATCTCGCCAAGCGACCAAAGCTTGTCAGGCCGTGCCTCCAGCCTGGATTGCACCTCTTCCCAGCGGATGCCTTCGTGGCGTCCGGAATGCTGTTCAAACCGGTTCTTCAGCACGGCAAGCAGTTCCTCCTGCTCCCCGGCCTGCAACTCCCGTCTTACCCCATGTTGCTTTGTCATTTTCGTTCCCTCCTTCACATCGGCTGCCTTCTATCGTATCGCGTTTCCCGCAGGCCGGAAACCATTTTATGTCCGACCGGCGCAGGCGTTTAAAAACCAAACAGGTAGTTCAGCA
The DNA here is from genome assembly GCF_042432615.1 of Bhargavaea ullalensis. NCBI lineage: Bacteria > Bacillati > Bacillota > Bacilli > Caryophanales > Caryophanaceae > Bhargavaea > Bhargavaea ullalensis. The sequence goes on along the minus strand of NZ_JBHLWY010000043.1, from coordinate 176,313 downwards.
CCGGCGCGATGACCAGCCCGAAAATGAGCATCGTGCAGATCAGCGTGCCCAGTGTATAAATGACGCCGAGACGATTGAAGCGGAGGGTCTCCGGCGTCTCCACGATCCGGTAGCTGTGCTTTCTTCCGCACGTTTCGCAGCGGATGCGGTATCGGACTTTCTTGTACAGTCTCTGTTTGCCGAAAACACCGGCTCTCACACGGATCTCCCTTCTTTTCCAAGTCAGGGAGGAAGCTTGACCGTACGGCACTTCCACCGGATGCGGACAATCATCCGACACGAGAGTGAGCCCAGAAGTCTCATACCACTCCTGCCTGCGCAGTGCTTTCTTGTAAAGAATTCTTCCGGTCACAAGGCCCGCAATGATGACGAGGAAGAAGATGAAAAATGCCGAAACGATCTTCATTGTGCATTCATCCTTTTTTTCTCTCCTTGGACTCCGGCTTTAATCTCAGTTTAAAGTTCACGGTCAACGAAGTCCATCGTTCCAAGGAGAAGAGCACAAAAAACCCCTTCCCGGAAAACCGGGAAGAGGCTATGATGGTTCGGATTAGCGCTTCGAGAACTGAGGTGCCCGACGTGCGCCTTTGAGACCGTATTTCTTCCGTTCCTTCATGCGTGCGTCACGCGTGAGGTGACCTGCAGATTTGAGCGCAGGGCGGAATTCAGGGTCCACTTGAAGAAGAGCGCGTGCTACGCCGTGGCGGATTGCGCCGGCCTGGCCGGTGAAGCCGCCGCCGTTGACGTTGACGAGAACGTCGTAGCTGCCGAGTGTTTCCGTTGCAACAAGCGGTTGCTTGATGACTTCACGGAGAGTTTCGAACGGGATGTAGTCTTCTGCGTCACGGCCGTTGATGACGACTTTGCCTTCGCCGGGTACGAGGCGTACGCGGGCAACGGAAGTCTTGCGGCGGCCGGTGCCGATGTATTGAACTTGTGCCAAGTTGGTTCCTCCTCTAAATTACCCGCGAAGTTCGTAGACTTCCGGTTGTTGTGCTTGGTGCGGATGCTCAGCGCCTGCATAGACGTTCAGCTTGCGGAACATCTGACGGCCGAGCGGGCCTTTTGGAAGCATGCCTTTGATGGCAAGCTCGAGCATGCGCGTAGGGTACTTGTCGCGCATTTCGCCGGCAGTCCGCTTGCGGATGCCGCCCGGGTGGCCGGTGTGACGGTAGTAGATCTTGTCCTGGAGCTTGTTGCCCGTGAGTTCGATCTTTTCAGCATTGATGATGATGACGTGGTCGCCAGTGTCTACGTTCGGTGTGTACGTTGGTTTGTGCTTGCCGCGCAGGATCGATGCGACTTCGGAAGCGAGACGGCCGAGCGTCTTGCCTTCCGCGTCGATGACGAGCCATTTGCGGTCAACGTTTTGGGCATTCGCCATGAAAGTTGTACGCATGTGGTAGTCCTCCTATATTTCGTTCAATCAGTTCCGTTTCTATATCCCTAACACAAAGAAACCTTACCGGGGCATTCTTTAGTGGGGTTATTGAAATACCGTTTATCATCATACCGTGGATCGATGGGGAAGTCAACCATTTTCCCGAAAACGCCAGGAAAAGTTGTTTCATTCCCCGTAGTGCACTTTTTCCAGGTACAGCCCTTGCGGCGGCGCGGTTTTACCGCCTTGCGTCCGGTCTTTTGCAGTGAGGATCCCCGGGATGTCCGCAGGATCCAGCAGTCCGGTGCCCGCCGCCCAGAGCGTGCCGGCGATGATGCGCACCATGTTGTAGAGGAATCCGCTGCCGGTGATGACCATGTGGAGCTCGTCGCCGTGCTCCTCGAACCGGATCTCCTCCACCGTGCGCACTTTGTCCGCGACGTCCGTCTTCGCCGAGCAGAAGCTCGTGAAGTCGTGCGTGCCGACGAGATGCGCCGCACCGGTTTTCATGCGGCCGATGTCGGGCACCCCGCCGCGGGACGGCGAGGCGAAGTGGCGGCGGAACGGGCTCGGCACTTCAGCAAGCTCCCAGATGTACCGGTACGTCTTGCCGGTCGCCGAGAAGCGGGCATGGAAGCTCTCCGGCACTTCTTCCGCATGCAGCACGCGGATGTCGGCGGGCAGGCGCGTATTCAGCACCTTTGGCCACCGGTCGCCCGGGATGCCGAGCGGCGTGTCGAAGTGGAGCACCTGGCCAATCGCATGCACGCCTGCATCGGTGCGTCCGGATGCCGCCACCCGGATGGCGGAGCCTTTATGGATGACCAAGAGCGCCGCCTCGAGCTCCTGTTGCACGGTCCGTCCCTCCGGCTGGATCTGGTAGCCCTCAAAGCCGCTCCCGTCGTATGAGATGATCACCTTGATGCGCCTCATCGGCTTCCCTCCTTCATTGCCGCCAAGCGGGGGTTCAGCCCCTCAGCAGCCACAGTCCCGCAATCAGGGCGGCCAGCACGAGCATGGCCACGGTGTCGCGCCAGTCCCACTTGAGCTGCCGGTACCGCGTCCTGCCCTCTCCCCCTCGGTAGCCGCGCACTTCCATGGCGACGGCGAGGTCTTCGGCGCGCTTGAAGGCGCTGACGAAAAGCGGGACGAGCAGCGGAACGACGGCCTTGACGCGTTCCTTCATCGTCCCCGATGATATGTCCGATCCCCGGGCGAGCTGGGCTTTCAGGATCTTGTCGGTCTCGTCCATGAGCGTCGGGATGAACCGGAGAGAAATCGACATCATGAGGGCGAGCTCATGCACCGGGAACCGGATCTTCTTCAGCGGGCCGAGCAGCACTTCCAAGCCGTCCGTGATGGAGATCGGCGACGTCGTCAACGTCAGCAGCGACGTCATGAGCACGAGGACGAGGAAGCGGACGGAGATGTAAATCCCCTGACGCAGCCCTTCTTCGTACACTTTGATGAAGCCGAGCTCAAACAGCAGGTCGCCCTGCTTCGTGAAGAAGATGTGAAGCAGGAAAGTGAAGGCGATCAGGAAGATGACCGGCTTCAGGCCGCCGATGAGAAAGCCGATCCGCACTTTGGAGACGAGGATCGAGAACAGCGTGAATGCCAGCAGCAAGCCATATGACAGTGTGTTATTCGCAAGGAACACCGCCGCGATGAAGATGAAGACAAAGATGAGCTTCGTCCGCGGATCGAGCCGGTGGACAAATGAATCACCCGGGATGTAGCGACCGAATACCATTTTCTCCATCATCGGGCGCCGCCCCCTTTCCCGACGGCCGCCGCGAGATAATCGGCGAGCTGTTCTTCCGTCAGGCGGGGCGGTGATGGAGGCAGTCCTGCCCCTCGTTCGAACTCGCGCTGGAAGGCGACGGTGCGCGGGACGCCGAGCCGCCAGCGGGCCAGCCGCTCCTCGTCGCCGAACACCTCTTCTGGAGGCCCCTGCATGACGTCCGTGCCCCCGTGCATGACGATCATGTGGTCGGCATAGCGGGCGGCGTCTTCCATGCTGTGGGTCACCAGGATGGTCGTCATGTCCCGCTCGTCGTGCAGCCGGCGGAACAGGTCCATGATTTCATTGCGCCCGGATGGATCGAGCCCGGCGGTCGGCTCATCGAGGACGAGCACGTCCGGATCCATTGCGAGCACCCCCGCGATCGCCACGCGGCGCATCTGGCCGCCGGACAGGTCAAACGGAGATTTCTCCGCCGTCCCCTCCGGAAGACCGAGCAGTCCGAGGAGTTCCAAAGCGCGCGCCCTTGCCTGCTCTTCCGGCACGCCGAAGTTGAGCGGGCCGAACATGACGTCTTTCAGGACCGTTTCTTCAAACAACTGATGCTCCGGGAACTGAAAGACGATCCCGACTTTGCGGCGGACCGGGCGCAGCTGCTTGCCCTTCGTCTGCCGGGTGATCTCCGTGTCCCCGACGCGCACAACGCCCTCCGTCGGCTTCAGGAGCGCGTTCAGGTGCTGAAGGAGGGTCGACTTCCCGGACCCCGTATGACCGATGATGGCCGTGTAGGAACCGGACGGAATGCGGATGTTGACATCCTCGAGCGCCCTTTTCTGAAACGGCGTGCCCGCAGCGTATGTATAGCCTACCCGTTCGAGCGTGATGTCCATAGACTTTCCACCAACTTCCGTTCCGACATGGTTTCCCGGAGAGGCAGTCCCCGGTCCCGGAGAAGGGCAGTCATCCTCGCCGCGAACGGCAGGTCCAGGCCGAGCGCCGTCAGCTCTTCCCCTTTTGCAAATACTTCTGCGGGCGTCCCCTCGGCGAATTTCCGGCCCCGGTTCATAACGATGATCCGGTCGGCGAGCAGCGCCTCCTCAAGATCATGGGTGATCGAGATGACGGACAGCCCCGTCTTTTCCCTCAGTTCAAGGATGACCTTGATCACTTCCTCACGTCCCTGCGGATCCAGCATCGACGTCGCCTCGTCCAAGATGAGCAGCCGCGGCTTGAGGGCAAGCGCCCCCGCGATCGCCACGCGCTGCTTCTGGCCGCCCGAGAGATGCTGCGGCTCATGGTCCATGAAACCGTCCATCTTCACCTGGGCGAGCGCCTCTTGGACCCGGACTGTCATCTCCTTGAACGGGATGCCGTTGTTCTCCAGTGCAAACGCCACGTCATCCTGCACGGTCGCGCCGACAAACTGGTTGTCCGGATTCTGGAACACCATGCCCATCTGCGACCGCTTGTCCCACAGGTTCTCTTCGGTCAGGGTGTCGCCGAACAAGCCGACCGTCCCCTCCTGCGGGAACAAAAGACCGATCATGAGCCGGGCGAGCGTCGACTTGCCCGAACCGTTGTGGCCGACGACCGCGATCCATTCGCCCTGCTGCATGCCGAGCGACACGCCGTCGACGGCGTAAGGTTGATCCGGCTCATCCGGTGTATAAGTAAAACGGATGTCCTCCATGGACAGAATCCGTTCCATCGTCATTCCTCCTCTGCTCCACTCTGCTGTCTATTCTAACGGAAACCGGCTCTTCTGTCGTCCGGCCGCGGGTGCGTTCCCCGGTTGCCGGACGAGGCGGGTACGGCGGCATTGCGGCGGAACAGGAACGTTTTCGGGGATACAATCAACGTTTTGGCGGATACAATCAACGTTTCCGCCGATACAATCAACGTTTCGCCGGATATAATCAACGTTTCCACGGATACAATCAACGTTCGGCCGGATACTGCCGTTCCGCACCCCGGTTCCGTCTTTTGGTAAAAAAAAAGCGCGCACCCCAAACGGTGACTGCGCTTTTGTCGTATGGCGTTTCCGGCGGGTGCTCACGCCGCCGGCACCGATTGGGGTGCGTAGAGCTAGACGGGATCGGACGCGGAATGCGCCGCCCATCGTAACGCTCTGCTTTTTCATTGTCGTATAAACCGGATAGAAGAAAAAGGGGTGCCGTCCATGCTCAGTAAACAGCACGCCCTTATCCTTCAGGTCAAAGTCAGATCAGACGAGTTCGATGATGACGACCGGTGCACCATCGCCGCGGCGCGGGCCGACTTTCATGATGCGCGTGTAGCCGCCCTGGCGGTCAGCGTAGCGTGGCGCAACATCGTCGAACAGCTTCTGGATTGCGTAAACGGTGGTTTCATTGCCTTCTTCGTCGGTTTTCGCGACGGTTTCACGGCGGATGAATTCTGCAGCCTGGCGGCGTGCGTGGAGGTCACCGCGTTTCCCCAAAGTGATCATTTTCTCAACGACGGAACGGAGCTCTTTCGCGCGCGTTTCAGTCGTCTGCAGACGTTCGTTGATGATGAGGTCAGTCGCAAGGTCACGCAGCATCGCTTTGCGCTGGGAGCTTGTACGTCCGAGTTTTCTGTAGCTCATCGAGTTTCCCTCCTTCTTGTGGATATCGATCGGCCGAAGCCGTTGAGGTCAATCTTCGTGGCGCAGGCCGAGCCCGAGATCTTCAAGTTTCGCTTTGACTTCTTCGAGTGACTTGCGGCCGAGGTTGCGCACTTTCATCATCTCTTCTTCGGACTTGTTCGCGAGTTCCAGCACCGTGTTGATGCCGGCACGCTTCAGGCAGTTGTAGGAGCGGACGGACAGGTCAAGTTCCTCGATGGTCATCTCCAGAACTTTTTCCTTTTGGTCTTCTTCCTTCTCCACCATGATTTCGACGGATTGTGCTTCATCCGTCAGCCCGACGAAGATGTTCAGGTGCTCGGTCAGGATTCTGGCCCCGAGCGAAATCGCCTCTTGCGGCCCGATGCTGCCATCGGTCCAGACGTCGAGGGTCAATTTATCGTAATCGGACGACTGCCCGACACGTGTGTTTTCCACCTGGAAATTGACGCGTGAGACTGGGGTGTAAATGGAGTCGATCGGGATCACGCCGATTGGCAGATCTTCACGCTTGTTCCGGTCGGCCGGAACGTATCCGCGTCCGCGCTGTGCATACATGCGCATGCGCAGGTGGCCGTTCTTGCCGACGGTCGCAATGTGGAGATCCGGATTGAGGATTTCTACATCACTGTCGTGGGTGATGTCGGCAGCCGTGACCGCCTGGTCGCCCTTCACGTCGATTTCGATGACTTTCTCGTCATCCGAGTAGATTTTCAGGGCGAGCTGCTTCACGTTCAGGATGATGGTCGCCACATCTTCGACGACTCCCTCAACGGTGGAGAACTCATGGAGGACCCCGTCAATCTGGATCGAAGTGACTGCTGCACCCGGCAGCGAAGACAGGAGGATCCGGCGCAGGGAGTTCCCCAGCGTGGTTCCGTATCCGCGCTCGAGCGGTTCAATGATGAACTTCCCGTAGCTGTTTTCTTCCGTCTTTACAGGTTCAATCCTCGGTTTTTCTATTTCGATCATTCAATTCACCCTCCCTCAAAACGTCCATGCATGGCGGTTCCTATTGGAAATCGAACTTACAAGACAACGATTGCAGGATCACAAACCAGTTTATCCGTAAATCTCGTTTCTCAATCAAATGGACGGACAGCCATTATACGCGGCGGCGTTTTGGAGGACGGCAGCCGTTGTGAGGCACTGGAGTCACGTCGCGGATTGCAGTTACTTCGAGGCCTGCAGCCTGAAGTGCGCGGATTGCGGCTTCGCGTCCTGCACCAGGACCTTTAACAGTGACTTCAAGTGTTTTCATGCCGTGTTCCATGGAAGTGCGGGCTGCAGTTTCTGCTGCCATCTGTGCTGCGAACGGAGTGGATTTACGGGAACCCTTGAATCCGAGAGCACCTGCGCTCGACCAGGAAACTGCGTTGCCTTGAGTGTCCGTGATTGTCACGATCGTGTTGTTGAAAGTGGAGCGGATGTGCGCGATGCCGGATTCAATATTCTTTTTCACGCGGCGTTTGCGCGTTTGTTGTTTACGTGCCATTTGTTCAGCAACCTCCTTTGCTTATTATTTCTTCTTGTTCGCGACGGTCTTGCGTGGACCTTTGCGGGTACGTGCGTTGTTCTTCGTGTGTTGTCCGCGTACAGGAAGGCCTCGGCGGTGGCGGATTCCGCGGTAGCTGCCGATTTCCATCAGACGCTTGATGTTCAGGGAGTTTTCGCGGCGAAGGTCGCCTTCGACTTTCAGTGCGTCGATCTCTTCACGGATCTTGTCGAGTTCGGCGTCTGTCAGGTCGCGGACGCGAGTGTCTTCGGAAACGCCTGCATCAGCGAGTACCTTTTGGGAAGTTGTTTTCCCGATACCGAAAATATAAGTGAGCGCGATGACTACGCGCTTGTCGCGCGGTACGTCTACACCAGCAATACGTGCCATATTCTATCGTGCACCTCCTTGGGGATTATCCTTGACGTTGTTTGTGTTTAGGGTTTTCACAGATTACCATAACCCGACCGCGACGGCGGATGACTTTGCACTTTTCGCAGATCGGTTTAACAGATGGCCTTACTTTCATCGGATTACAACCTCCTTATCGTCCGGAGTGCTTCAGATCATTTGTATCGGTATGTGATACGGCCACGGGTCAGATCGTAGGGGGAAAGTTCTACAGTCACCCGGTCACCGGGCAGAATGCGGATATAGTGCATCCGGATCTTCCCGGAAACATGAGCCAGGATCGTGTGGCCGTTTTCGAGTTCTACGTTGAACGTTGCGTTCGGCAGGGTCTCGACGACTTTGCCTTCCACTTCGATTACATCATCTTTCGCCATCCATCATCATCCCTTCAGGTCAAAATTTAAGGTCTCTCTTCATCCCGCTATGCCTTGCCTTTCAACATATGACCGGTCTGCATGAGAGATGTCCGAAAGACTACCAGCGGATCCCGTTTCCGGGAACCCGCCCGGCGCTTTCCTGCAAACACACCAAGCGGGATGAGGTCGGCCGGAAAGGCCGGCCGTGCGGGTTCCCCGCCCTGGGGCGGTCGGATCCACGGTACCCATTATACCTTGTTCCGGCGGGCATTGCATGGCCCGTGTCCCGGCATCCGGCAAAACTGCCGATGGCCGGCACGTCCGGACTTCACATGCCGCATTGCAGGATCGTCATGCTGCCCCGGCAAGGGCTCAGCTGCGTGACAGCAGCCGGTCGATGTCGAGGAACACATCATCGATATCCTGCTGCCCGTCGATATTGGCCAGAACGCCTTTGTCGCCGTAGTAGGCGAGCAATGGTTCGCTCTGCTTCATATTCACTTCCAGGCGGTTGTTGACGGTCTCCGGGTTGTCGTCGGCGCGCTGGTAGAGCTCCCCGCCGTCCTTGTCGCAGATCCCTTCTTCTTTCGGAGGGTTGAAGACAAGGTGGTAGGAAGTCCCGCATACTTTGCAGATGCGGCGGCCGGTCAGCCGTTTGACGAGTTCGTCATGCTCCACCCGGATGTTGATGACATGGTCAATCTTCCGGCCAAGCTCGGACATGATGCTGTCCAGGGCTTCGGCCTGGGCGACGGTGCGCGGGAAGCCGTCGAGGAGGACTCCGCTTTCGCAGTCCTCTTTCGACAGGCGCTCGCGCACGATGCCGATGGTCACTTCATCAGGGACAAGCGCCCCTTCGTCCATGAACTTCTTGGCCTGAAGACCGAGCTCCGTTCCTTCCTGAATGGCGGAACGGAACATATCGCCTGTAGAGATATGAGGGATTTCGTACTTCTCGACAATTCTGTCCGCCTGGGTGCCTTTTCCGGCGCCCGGCAGGCCCATCAATACGATATTCATACGTCTTGCCCTCCTACAGTGTTGTACCCGGCCGGAAAAGCGGCCGGTTCACGCAATCACTTCATGAACCCTTTGTAATGGCGCTTGACGAGCTGTGCTTCCAGCCCTTTCATCGTTTCGAGCGCAACCCCGACGACAATCAGAAGGCTGGTGCCCCCGATCTGGACGGACTGCGGCAGCCCCGCCAGATTGATGAAGAAGATCGGCAGTACCGAGATGACTGCGAGGAAGATTGCACCGACGAAGGTCAAGCGATACAGTACGCGGGTCAGATAGCTTTGCGTGTCGTTGCCCGGGCGGATGCCCGGAATGTAGGCGCCCTGCTTCTTCAGGTTGTCTGCGACATTCTCAGGATTGACCTGCACGAATGCGTAGAAATAGGTGAAGGCAATGATGAGCGCCACATAGATGATCATCCCCACCGGCTTCGTATAATCGAAGATCTCAATGATCGCGGCCGTCCATTTGTTCTGGCCAAAGAACGAGGCGATCGATTGGGGGGTTATGATGAACGCGACGGCGAAGATTACCGGAATAACCCCCGCGGCGTTTACTTTCAATGGCAAGTGGGTCTGCTGGCCGGCCTGTTGGCGGCCGCGGCCCGTTACGCGCTTCGCATACTGGATCGGAATCTTCCGGAGCGCCTGCTGGACGTACACAACGCCCACCGTAATGGCGACAACCGCAAGAACGAGCAGGATGAGAATCAGGATGTTCAGGAACAGGCGGTCACCCGCGTCCTGGATCTGCTGGGCGTAGATCTGGTTTGCAGCATTCGGAATCGCAGCCACGATCCCGGCGAAGATGATGATCGAAATGCCGTTGCCGACCCCTTTCTCGGTGATCTGCTCACCGAGCCAGAGAAGGAACGACGTACCCGCCGTCAAGACCACCGCAATCACGAGGTAAGTCGTGAAGCCGTCATCTTTGATCAGCGTGCCGCCATACATGCGGTTGAAGCCGTAAGACATGGCGATCGACTGGATAAACGCCAGGACGACCGTGAAGTACCGGGTGAACTGGGCCAGTTTCTTGCGCCCGACCTCGCCCTGTTTCGCCCATTCGGCGAATTTCGGGACAACATCCATCTGAAGCAGCTGGACGATGATCGATGCCGTGATGTACGGCATGATCCCCATCGCAAGGATGGAGAAGTTCGCGAGCGCACCGCCCCCGAACGTATTCAGAAAGCCGATGAGACTGAAGTCGTCGGCTGCCTGGAGTGCTGACGCATCGACGTTCGGCACCGGGATGAACGTCCCGAGCCGGAAGACGATGAGCAATGCCAGCGTAAAGAAGATTTTACTCCGGATTTCCCGGACGCGCATAAAGTTTGAGAGGGACTGGAACATCAGATCACCTCTGCGGAGCCGCCTGCGTTCTCAATTGCTTCCTTGGCGGATGCAGAGAATTTGTGGGCCCGCACAGTGACCTTCTTCTCGAGCTTGCCGTTGCCGAGGACCTTGATACCGGATTTCTCCTTGCTGACGATGCCTGTTTCGAGAAGGAGCGCTGGAGTGATCTCCGTGCCTTCTTCGAAGCGGTTCAGCGTATCGAGGTTCACGATGGCATATTCCTTGCGGTTGATGTTCGTGAAGCCGCGCTTAGGCAGGCGTTGGAACAAAGGAAGTTGCCCACCTTCGAAGCCAAGGCGCACACCGCCGCCGGAACGGGCCTTCTGGCCGTTCGCACCGCGGCCGGATGTCTTGCCGTTGCCGGAGCCCGGTCCGCGTCCTACCCGGTTGCGTTCTTTACGGGATCCCGTTGCAGGTTTCAGTTCATGCAGTTTCATTTGACTGGCACCTCCTTGTTTATGGATTGAATTAGATTTCTTCTACTGTGACCAGGTGGTTGACCGTGTTGATCATGCCGCGGATTGCCGCGTTGTCTTCATGCTCAACTGTCTGGTTCGTCTTGCGGAGGCCGAGTGCTTCGACCGTTTTGCGTTGAGCCGGTTTCGCACCGATCACGCTTTTCTTAAGGGTGATTGCGAGTTTAGCCATTAGTTTTCCCCCCTCAGCCCAGCAGTTCTTCTACGGATTTGCCACGGAGTTTTGCAACATCCTCGGCACGCTTGAGTTCTGTCAGGCCCTGGATTGTCGCGCGGACCATGTTGATCGGCGTGTTGGAGCCGAGAGATTTCGAAAGGATATCCGTGATTCCTGCGAGTTCAAGCACCGCACGGACAGGACCGCCCGCGATTACACCGGTACCTGGCGCTGCAGGCTTGATGAATACGGAACCTGCACCGAAACGTCCGAGTACTTCGTGTGGCGTTGTGCCGTTCACCATCGGTACGTTGATGAGGTTTTTCTTCGCATCTTCAACGGCTTTGCGGATAGCATCAGGAACTTCCTGTGCCTTTCCTGTGCCGAAACCGACGCGGCCGTTCTTGTCACCGACGACGACGAGTGCCGTGAAACGGAAGCGGCGTCCGCCTTTGACGACTTTCGCTACGCGGTTGATCGTTACTACGCGTTCTTCGAACTCACTTTTCACTTCATTGCGACGCATTAAAGAGTCCCTCCTTCTTTATTAAAATTCCAGACCGTTTTCACGGGCTGCTTCTGCCAGAGCTTTGACGCGGCCGTGATAGAGGTATCCTCCGCGGTCGAAGACGACAGACTTGATATTCTTTTCGGAAGCGTTCTTCGCGATAGTTTCGCCGACTTTTGCCGCAGCTTCCGTATTGGAAGAGGAAGATGCCTCGAAGCCATTGTCCATAGTGGATGCACTTGCAAGTGTCACGCCATTTGCATCGTCGATCAGCTGAGCATAGATATGCTTGTTCGACCGGAAGACGTTCAGGCGCGGACGCTCGGCAGTGCCACTGATTTTGGAACGCACGCGTGCGTGGCGTTTTTTCCGGACTTCGTTCTTGTCCTTTTTCGTAATCATCGTGGTCACTCCTTTCGATGCCTATGCGGCATTATTTCCCTGTCTTACCTTCTTTGCGGCGTACCTGTTCGCCTTCGTAGCGAATCCCTTTGCCTTTGTACGGCTCAGGCGGGCGTACCGCGCGGATGTTGGATGCAAGTGCGCCTACGCGCTCTTTGTTGTAGCCGCGGACGGTGATCTTCGTGTTCGAAGGAACTTCGATTTCAACGCCGTCTTCGGGGATGAATTCAACCGGGTGGGAGTAGCCGACGTTCAGCACCAGCTTGTTGCCCTGCTTCTGCGCACGGTAACCGACACCGACGAGTTCGAGGGATTTCTCGAAGCCTTTCGATACGCCTTCGACCATGTTGTTCAGAAGCGAACGGGTCGTGCCGTGTATCGAACGGTGTTGTTTGTTGTCAGTCGGGCGGGTCAGTGTGATGACGTTGCCTTCCTGGTTGATCGTGATGTCTTCGTTGAATGTACGAGTCAGTTCGCCTTTCGGGCCTTTAACCGTGACGGTGTTGTCATCGGCAATCGTGACTGTCACGCTTTCAGGCACTTCGATCAGCTTATTGCCAATACGGGACATGTTGTTGCACCTCCATTCGATTGTAACTGATTACCAGACGTATGCGACGACTTCGCCGCCGACTTGCTTCGCGCGAGCTTCTTTGTCCGTCAGGAGACCCTGGGACGTGGAAACGAGTGCGATGCCGAGACCGTTCAGGACTTTAGGGATTTCGTTTGTCTTTGCGTAGACGCGAAGACCCGGTTTCGAGATCCGCTTGAGGCCTGTGATGACGCGTTCGTTTTCCTGGCCGTATTTGAGGAAGATCCGGATGACCCCTTGCTTGTCATCTTCGATGTATTCCACGTCACGGACGAACCCTTCGCGCTTCAGGATTTCGGCAATCTCTTTTTTCATGTTGGAAGCAGGAACTTCCAGTTTCTCATGGCGTACCATGTTGGCGTTGCGGATACGTGTGAGCATATCTGCGATCGGATCACTCATAGTCATTGTGTTTAACCTCCTTCCCAGAATGGGGGATTACCAGCTGGCTTTTTTCACGCCAGGCAGTTGCCCTTTGTATGCAAGTTCACGGAAACAGATACGGCAAAGCTTGAATTTGCGGTATACAGAGTGCGGACGTCCGCAGCGTTCGCAGCGGGTGTACTCTTGCACTTTGTATTTAGGCGTGCGCTTTTGCTTTGCGATCATGGATTTCTTAGCCACAATTTCGCCTCCCTTTCGTTTACTTTTGGAACGGCATGCCGAACTGAGTCAACAGTTCACGGGCTTCTTCGTCCGTGTTTGCAGTCGTGACGATGACGATGTCCATCCCACGTACTTTAGAAACTTTATCGTAGTCAATTTCCGGGAAGATGAGCTGTTCCTTCACGCCGAGCGTGTAGTTGCCGCGGCCGTCGAATGCTTTCGTGGAAACGCCACGGAAGTCACGCACACGAGGGAGGGCGATGGAGACAAGCTTGTCGAGGAAATCATACATGCGCTCGCCGCGGAGCGTTACTTTCGTTCCGATCGGCATTCCTTCGCGGAGACGGAAGCCGGCGATGGATTTCTTCGCTTTCGTGACGATCGGCTTTTGGCCGGCGATGATTTCGAGGTCCTCTACGGCAGCATCGAGTGCTTTCGTGTTTTGGACAGCGTCGCCGACACCCATGTTGATGACGATTTTTTCGATTTTCGGCACTTGCATGACCGATTTATATTCGAATTTGCTCATGAGAGCAGGTGTGATATCGCTTTTGAATTTCTCTTTCAGGCGGTTCATCAGGAGTACCTCCTTCCTCTAGTCGCTTATTTCTTGAATGGATCGGCGATGATTTCGCCGGATTTCTTGGCGACGCGGACTTTCTTGCCGTCTTCGCCGACTTTATAGCTGACACGAGTCGGTTCGCCCGATTTCGGGTCGAGCAGCATGACGTTCGATACGTGGATTGCAGCTTCTTTGCTCACGATGCCGCCCTGCGGGTTTTCCTGGTTCGGCTTCGTGTGCTTTTTGGCGATGTTGACGCCTTCCACGATCACACGGTCTTTCTTAGGGAATGCAGCAAGGATGACGCCGGTTTTCCCTTTGTCTTTTCCTGTGATCACCTGGACTTTATCACCTTTTTTAACGTGCATTCTCTTGCACCTCCTTGGTTGGCACTACCCTATGGATTAAAGGACTTCAGGAGCCAGCGAAATGATTTTCATGAAGTTGTCGTCGCGGAGTTCGCGCGCAACCGGTCCGAAGATCCGTGTTCCGCGAGGGCTCTTGTCGTCACGGACGATGACACATGCGTTTTCGTCGAACTTGATGTAGGAACCGTCTTTCCGGCGGACGCCGCTCTTTGTGCGGACAATAACAGCCTTGACGACGTCGCCCTTCTTGACAACGCCCCCTGGTGTTGCTTTCTTCACCGTGCAGACGACGATGTCGCCGACGTTCGCAGTCTTGCGTCCGGAACCGCCGAGCACTTTGATCGTGAGGACTTCACGCGCGCCGGAGTTGTCAGCGACTTTCATACGACTCTCTTGTTGGATCATTGAGGGTTACCTCCTCTCAGGGTTGAGTTCTCAATCAGATGATGACCGCTTTTTCGATGACTTCGATCAGGCGGAAACGCTTTGTAGCAGACAGCGGGCGTGTTTCCATGATGCGGACGACGTCGCCGATTTTGGCTACATTGTTTTCGTCATGTGCCTTGAATTTCTTCGAGTACTTGACGCGCTTGCCGAGTTTCGGGTGCTTTTTGTACGTTTCAACGACAACTGTGACGGTTTTGTCCATCTTGTCGGAAACAACGCGGCCCGTATACGATTTACGGTTGTTACGCTCTTCCATGCTTGCAGCCTCCTTTATCAGTTGTTGGCGCTGATTTCGCGTTGACGAATGACGGTCTTCATGCGCGCGATCGACTTGCGCACCTCACGAATGCGAGCTGTGTTCTCGAGTTGGCCGGTCGCAAGCTGGAAACGGAGGTTGAAGAGCTCTTCTTTCAGCGATTTCACTTTTTGTTCGATTTCAGCAGTGGTCAATTCACGGATTTCATTAGCCTTCATTCGATTCACCACCAATTTCTTCGCGTTTTACGAACTTGCTCTTCACCGGCAGTTTGTGGGAGGCAAGGCGGAGTGCTTCGCGGGCAGTTTCTTCTGGAACGCCTGCGATTTCGAACATGATGCGGCCTGGCTTGACGACGGCCACCCATCCTTCGACGGCACCTTTACCGGAACCCATCCGGACTTCAAGAGGTTTTTTCGTATATGGCTTATGAGGGAAGATTTTGATCCATACTTTACCGCCACGCTTCATGTAACGGGTCATGGCGATACGTGCGGATTCGATCTGGCGGTTTGTGATCCAGCCGGATTCAACAGCCTGGAGGCCGTATTCGCCGAACATCACTTCGCCGCCGCCTTTAGTTTCACCGCGCATTTTGCCGCGGTGTACACGACGGTGTTTCACACGTTTAGGCATCAACATGATTAGTTGCCTCCTTCCTCGGATTTCTTCTTGACAGGAAGGACTTCGCCGCGGTAAATCCATACTTTAACACCGAGTTTGCCGTAAGTTGTGTCGGCTTCCGCGTGAGCGTAGTCGATGTCGGCACGGAGTGTATGGAGCGGAACGGTCCCTTCGCTGTAGTGTTCGGCACGGGCGATGTCTGCACCGCCGAGACGGCCGGATACTTGTGTGCGGATCCCTTTGGCGCCTGCGCGCATTGTGCGTTGGATCGCTTGTTTTTGTGCACGGCGGAACGAAGCACGCTGTTCAAGCTGGCGGGCGATGTTTTCTGCGACGAGTTTCGCATCAAGATCTGCACGCTTCACTTCAACGATGTTGATGTGCACACGCTTGCCTGTGAGTGCGTTGAGTTGTTTGCGGAGCGCTTCGACTTCCGAACCGCCCTTCCCGATTACCATGCCGGGCTTCGCAGTGTGGATGGTGACGTTCACGCGATTGGCTGCACGCTCGATTTCCACTTGGGAAAGGGAAGCGTCTTTCAGTCTTTCGTCGATGAACTCACGGATCTTCAAGTCTTCATGCAACAGTGCTGCGTAGTCTTTCTCAGCGTACCATTTGGACTCCCAGTCACGAATGACTCCGAGTCGCATACCATTTGGATGTACTTTTTGACCCACGAATTATCCCTCCTTCTTCTCGGATACCACGACAGTGATGTGGCTGGTGCGTTTGTTGATCTTGCTTGCACGGCCTTGTGCACGCGGGCGGAAACGCTTGAGCGTCGGGCCTTCGTCTACGAAGACTTCGCTGACGACGAGGTTGTTGATGTCCAGGTCGTAGTTGTGCTCGGCGTTTGCCACTGCGGATTTCAATACTTTCTCGACAACCGGCGATGCGGCTTTCGGAGTCAGTTTAAGAATGGCGACCGCTTCACCGATTTGCTTGCCCCGGATCAGATCGACGACAAGACGAACTTTGCGAGGAGCGATACGGACCGTGCGGGCGATGGCTTTTGCTTGTTGCATCAGGGGTACCTCCTCTCAATTAGCGTTTCGTTTTCTTATCGTCGGCTCCGTGTCCGCGGTAAGTGCGCGATGGCGCGAATTCACCGAGTTTGTGGCCGACCATGTCTTCCGTGACGTAAACCGGAACGTGTTTGCGTCCGTCATAGACTGCAATGGTGTTGCCGACGAAGTTCGGGAAGATCGTCGAACGGCGGGACCAAGTTCTGATTACCTGCTTTTTGTCGTTTGCATTTTGCGTTTCGACCTTTTTCATAAGATGATCATCGACAAAAGGTCCTTTTTTCAAGCTGCGACCCATGTTGGTACCTCCCTCCGTGATTGCCCCACGGCCCACCCCGTGAACCGCAGAGTAACCAAATTATTTTTTGCGGCGACGAATGATGAGATCGTTCGACTTGGCTTTTTTCTTGCGTGTTTTGAGGCCGAGTGCCGGCTTGCCCCATGGAGTGACAGGTGCTTTGCGGCCGATTGGCGTGCGGCCTTCCCCACCACCGTGCGGGTGATCGTTCGGGTTCATGACGGAACCGCGGACTGTCGGGCGCTTGCCCATCCAGCGGGAACGTCCGGCTTTACCGATGTTGATCAGTTCGTGCTGCTCGTTGCCGACCTGGCCGATTGTCGCGCGGCATGTGCCGAGGATCATGCGGACTTCGCCGGACTGCAGACGGACGATGACGTACTTGCCTTCTTTGCCGAGCAACTGTGCCGATGTGCCTGCGGAACGGACGAGCTGGCCGCCTTTTCCTGGCTTGAGTTCGATGTTGTGGATCGTCGAACCCATCGGGATGTTCTCGAGTGGAAGAGCGTTCCCCACTTTGATGTCGGATTCAGGACCGGACATGATCTGCATGCCGACCTTGAGGCCTTTTGGTGCGAGGATGTAACGCTTTTCCCCGTCTACGTAGTTGATCAATGCGATGTTGGCAGAACGGTTCGGATCGTATTCGATCGTGGCAACGCGTCCTGGAATGCCGTCTTTCCGACGTTGGAAGTCGATGATGCGGTATTGGCGCTTGTGGCCGCCGCCCTGGTGACGGACTGTCGTACGGCCTTGGTTGTTGCGGCCGCCCTTGCGGTGTTTAGGCGCGAGGAGCGATTTTTCCGGCTTGTCCGTTGTGATCTCGGCAAAGTCGGAAGCCGTCATGTTGCGTCGGCCGTTCGTCGTCGGTTTGTACTTCTTGATCGCCATTGTTTTCCCTCCTCTTGTATTTTGGGTGAAGTTCGTTTATTAAGCTTCGAAGAGCTCGATGTCTTTCGAGTCAGCCGTCAGTTTGACGATGGCTTTGCGGCGTTTGTTCGTGTATCCGCCGTAACGGCCCATACGCTTGAACTTGCCTTTGACGTTCATGATGTTGACTTTCTCGACTTTGACGCCGAAGACTTCTTCCACAGCCTGTTTGACTTGCGTCTTGTTGGCGCGGACGTCCACATCGAACGTGTATTTTTTGTCTTCCATTGCTTCAGCGGAACGCTCGGTAATGACCGGACGCTTCAATACATCACGTGCATCCATTAACCAAGCACCTCCTCTACTTTTTCGACCGCGGACTTCGTCATGACGAGCTTGTCATGGCCGACGAGATCGAGAACGTTGATGCCGTTTGCGGAGACGACTGTGACGCCCGGGATGTTGCGTGCGGACAGTGCCACGTTTTCGTCAGGCTCGGCTGTGACGAACAATGCTTTCTTGCCTGCAGACAGGTCGTTCATCACTTGGATGAATGCTTTTGTCTTCGGCGCGTCGAATGCGAGGCCTTCCAGTACGATGAGGCTTTCTTCGCGGACTTTCGTGGAAAGTGCGGAACGAAGAGCAAGACGACGGACTTTTTTAGGGAATTTGTAGCTGTAGCTGCGTGGTGCAGGACCGAATACGGTACCGCCTCCGCGCCACTGCGGCGAACGGATGGAACCTTGGCGTGCGCGGCCTGTGCCCTTTTGGCGCCACGGCTTGCGGCCTCCGCCGGCTACTTCTCCGCGATGCTTGACTTTGTGGTTGCCTTGGCGCAGCGAAGCACGCTGGGCGATGATGGCTTCAAACAAGACGGCTTCGTTCGGCTCGATCCCGAATACGGATTCGTTCAGTTCGAGTTCGCCTACGGAAGCGCCCGATTGGTTCAGTACGGATACTTTTGGCATTGTGTTGTCCTCCTTTCCTTATTTCTTGAGGGATGCGCGTACTTTGATGAGCGACTTGCGTGCGCCCGGTACGTTCCCTTTGACGAGAAGAAGATTGCGTTCTGCGTCGACTTTGACGACTTCGAGGTTCTGGATCGTCACTGTGTCTCCGCCCATGCGGCCTGGGGATTTCATCCCTTTGAAGACGCGTGCCGGGTCAACCGGTCCAAGCGAACCTGGTGCGCGGTGGAAACGGGAACCGTGGCTCATAGGTCCGCGGGAGTGGCCGTGGCGCTTAATCGCACCCTGGAAGCCTTTCCCTTTAGTCGTGCCCGTGATGTCCACGAAATCTCCTGCTGCGAAAATTTCTACTTTGACTTCCTGACCAACTTCGTAATCGGCCGAGTCTTCTCCGCGGAATTCGCGAACGAAGCGCTTAGGCGCAGTTTCTGCTTTGGCTGCGTGGCCTTTTTCCGGTTTGTTCGCGAGTTTTTCGCGCTTGTCTTCGAAGCCGAGCTGGACTGCTGCGTAGCCGTCCGTTTCAGCCGTCTTCTTTTGAAGGACGACGTTCGGCGCCGCTTCGATGACTGTTACCGGGATGAGGTCGCCGTTTTCAGCGAACACTTGTGTCATGCCGATTTTTCTACCCAAGATTCCTTTGGTCATTCGTCACACCTCCTGCATTGTGTAAGTTGTATTGGTTTTATTAGAGTTTGATTTCGATGTCTACGCCGGATGGCAGATCTAGCTTCATCAGAGCATCGACCGTTTTCGGCGTCGGATTGACGATGTCGATCAGACGCTTGTGTGTACGCATCTCGAATTGCTCACGCGAGTCTTTGTACTTGTGCACAGCACGCAGGATCGTGTAGACCGAGCGCTCTGTCGGAAGCGGGATTGGACCCGAAACACTTGCACCAGAACGTTTTGCCGTTTCGACAATCTTCTCAGCAGATTGATCGAGGATGCGGTGGTCGTACGCTTTCAAACGGATACGGATTTTTTGTTTTGCCATTATTTTCCCTCCCTTTCGCCTTTTTTCAAGACAGTTCTCCACGGAAATACCCTGCACGCCCGCCATGGCAAAGCGGCCGGGCGTGTCAGCAACCTCCCGCTTCATCGCAGTCAGATGACCAACATTCCACATTATACACAAAAATAAAGAACTCCGCAACTGTCAATGCGAAATCCTCTTTTGTGGACTTTCATAGTATAACGGGTGGTGCTTCCCGATGCAAGGGAGAAGGGAAATGTTTGAAAGTTAAGGCCCCCTTGATATAAAAACCGTCCCCGTCTGATTAAAGACGGGGACGGTTGAGATCTCGTTCAGAGGATCATGGCGGCGATCCAGCCGAAGACGATGAGCGGGATATTATAATGGAGGAACGTCGGAACGCATGTGTCCCAGATGTGGTTGTGCTTGCCGTCGACATCGAGGCCGGCGGTCGGTCCGAGCGTGCTGTCGGATGCGGGCGATCCGGCGTCCCCGAGAGCGCCGGCCGTGCCGATGAGCGAGACGATGGCGAGTGTGCTGAAGCCGAACTCGATGCTGAGCGGAACGAAGATCGCCGCGATGATCGGAATGGTGGCGAATGACGAGCCGATCCCCATCGTGACGAGCAGGCCGACGAGGAGCATCATGAACGCAGCCGCCGTCTTGTTGTCGCCGAGCATGCCGCTTGTCGCATGCACGAGCGACTCTACGTCGCCGGTCGCCTGGATGACGCCGGCGAATCCGTTCGCCGCAATCATGACGAAGCCGACAAATGCCATCATTTTCATTCCTTGATTCAAGAGCTCGTCGGCTTCCTTCCAGCGGACGGCACCGGTCGCATACAGGACGGCGATCCCGGCAATGGCGCCGATGATCATGGAATCCGTTCCGATCTGGGCGGCTAGCGCGGCGGCTAGCGCAATCACGGTGAAGACGATATTGCGCTTCGGCACATCCGCTTCGGGGCCCTTCGCGGCGTCTGCCTCCTCTTCACCGTAGTCACGGGGCTTCCGGTAGGAAATGAAAACGGCGACGAGCAGGCCGATGAACATGCCGCCGACCGGGATGGCCATCGCCCTCGGAATGTCGGACATGTCGATCGTGAGGCCGGCCAGCTGCATCTGATTGAACAGCACTTCATGGAACAACAGCCCGAATCCGACCGGCAACAGGATATACGGAGCCGTCAGGCCGAACGCCAGGACGCACGCGATGAGGCGACGGTCGATCTTCAACATGTTGAGGATGTGAAGGATCGGCGGAACGAGCAGCGGGATGAAGGCGATGTGAATCGGAATCAGGTTCTGTGAGGAAATTGCGATAAGCAGGAGGACGACGACGACCAGCGCCTTCGCCAGTCCCTTTCGCTGCTTTTCCTCGCCTTCCCCCACGACCTTGAGAATCAGGCGGACAAGCACTTCCGGAATCCCCGTCTTGGAGATGGCGACGGCAAACCCGCCGAGCAGCGCATAGCTGAGGGCAATCGTCGCCCCGCCGCCGAGCCCCTCGGTGAATGCATCAACAGTTTCATGTATGGACATGCCGCCCGTGAACCCGCCGGCAAGCGCCCCGATTGCGAGCGCCAGCACCACGTTCACGCGGAGCAGACTGAGAATGAGCATGACCGCAACGGCCAGAATGACTGCGTTCATAAAAGACACGACCTTTTCGCTTTAATGCTTTAGCGTGGTGAATTAATGAAGTACAGAAATTAATTTAACAGATTCGGCGTGCCGGCGTCAACCCGGAAGTTTTTTCTTTGCAGTGGAGATGGGGAGAGGTGTTCGGGTGATGGGTGCCTTGCTCCGGTATTGTAAGAGAGTGAATCGGGGGTGAGTGGAATCATAGAGACTTTGAGTGAGCGCGTTGGCTTGGTGAGTGGAATCATAGGCGCCGTGAGTGAGCGCGTTGCCGGGTTGAGCGGAATCATGGAGAGATGCTTTCCAACGCTTCGCTTTTGGACGCAGAAAAAGCGTTGCTGTCCGGTTCTCTTTGTGATTTCATACAGAAAGAGAAGAAACCTGCGAAAAGCGTCAGTAGACGCCGTCGCGAAGTACGGCGTCTGGGCTCAAAAGCGAAGCGTTGAGCCGCACAGATCCCGCAGAGCGCAGAGATGACGCCCGCGGCAAGTGAGCGGACTGATGGAGTTTACACAATACTACTGACACCATACCGATATTGAGCTCCTTACTCCGAAGTTGCTTCCCTTACTCCGAAATTGGACTCCTTACTCCGATTTTAGCCTCCTTACTCCGATATTGGCTTCCTTACTCCGATTTTGGACTCCTTACTCCGATATTCCCTCCCTTACTCCGATATTGGCTTCCTTACTCCGATATTGGCTTCCTTACTCCGATATTCGCCTCCTTACTCCGATATTGGCTTCCTTACTCCGATTTTGGACTCCTTACTCCGATATTGTCTCCCTTACTCCGATATTGTCTCCCTTACTCCGATATTGTCTCCCTTACTCCGATATTGTCTCCCTTACTCCGATATCGCCTTCCTTACTCCGAAATCAGCTTCCTTATTCCTGTCTCCCCCTCTCTCCGATCACTTCCGCGTTGCTCCGATCCCCGGGCCTGCAATCCCTCAGAATAAAACACCGGCAAGCCTTCCATCCGTCGGAGGGCTTGCCGGTGAGTCCATCTATCAGGCGTGTTGCTTTTCGTATGCCGTGATGTGGTCTTCGTATTTGAATGTGAGCGCGATTTCGTCCCAGCCGTTGAGGAGCATTTCCTTCCAGTACGGATCGATGTCGAATCGGTGCACCGCTCCGTCGGGTTCGGTGATGGTCTGGGCCCCCAGGCTGACGGCGATTTCCCACGGCCGGTCTTTGCCTTTCTCAAGAAGGGATTCCACTTCCTCTTCGGGCAGGCGGATCGGGAGGATGCCGTTTTTCATGCAGTTGTTGTAGAAGATGTCGGCGTAGCTCGGGGCGATGACGACGCGGAATCCGTAGTCCAGAATGGCCCACGGGGCGTGCTCGCGGGATGAGCCGCAGCCGAAGTTTTCCCGGGCGACGATGATTTCGGATCCTGCGAACCGGGGATCGTTCAAAACAAAGTCTTCCTTCGGCTTGCCGTCGGCGTCAAAGCGCCAGTGGTAGAACAGGTATTTTCCGAAGCCGGTCCGTTCGATGCGCTTCAGGAATTCCTTTGAGATGATCTGGTCGGTGTCGACGTTGCTCCGGTCGAGCGGCGTCATGATGCTGGTCACTTGGTTGATCGGCTTCATCTGGCTTTCTCCCTTCTTCTGCTCAGGCGTGGACGGCGGATGGCGTGCGGATGTCGGTGAACCGGCCTTCGATCGCGGCGGCCGCAGCCATCGCCGGGCTCATGAGATGCGTCCGCGCGCCGGTTCCCTGCCGGCCTTCGAAGTTGCGGTTCGACGTGGAGGCGCAGCGCTCGCCCGCCGGAACGATGTCGTCGTTCATGGCGAGGCACATGCTGCATCCGGACTCGCGCCACTCAAAGCCTGCCTCAAGGAAGATCTTGTCGAGCCCCTCGTCTTCGGCTTGCTTTTTCACTGTGCGCGACCCCGGCACGACAATCGCCGTGACCGACGGATGCACCGTGCGGCCTCCGATGACGTTCGCCGCGGCGCGGAGGTCGCTCAGGCGTGCGTTCGTGCAGGAACCGATGAACACATGCTGCACCGGGATTTCGGTGAATTTCTGGCCCTCTTCGAGCCCCATGTATTCAATCGCCCGGAGGAAGCCTTCGCGGTCCATTTCGTTCTCAAAGTCGGACGCATGCGGCACTTGTCCGGAAATGCCGGCGCCCATCGACGGGTTCGTGCCCCATGTGATGAACGGCTCGATCTCATCGGCATGGATCGAAAGCGTCGTGTCATACTCCGCCCCTTCATCGGAAGCGAGTGCGAGCCAGCCGGCCGCCGCCTGTTCAAACGCCTCGCCCTCCGGCACTTCACGCCGGCCGCGGAGGTACTCGACCGTCGTCTCGTCCGGGCTGATGAGGCCTGCGCGTGCGCCTGCCTCGATCGACATGTTGCACACCGTCATCCGCTCTTCCATCGAAAGCTTGCGGATCGCTTCTCCGGTGTATTCGACGATATGGCCGGTTCCCACATCCGTGCCAAATTTTGAAATGACGGCAAGGATGATGTCTTTGGCGGTCACGCCGGCTCCGATTTCGCCATCGATGCGGATCTGCATCGTCTTCGGACGGGACTGCCACAGCGTCTGCGTGGACAGCACGTGCTCCACTTCACTCGTACCGATCCCGAATGCAAGTGCACCGAACGCTCCGTGGGTGGACGTATGGGAGTCGCCGCAGACGATCGTCTTGCCCGGCTGGGTGAGCCCGAGCTCCGGTCCGATCACGTGGACGATGCCCTGGTCGGGATGGTTGACGCCCGCAAGCGGAACGCCGAACTCCTCGCAGTTTTCGCCGAGCGTGCGGATCTGCTTTCGCGAGACGGGATCCTTGATCTCCGCCCGGTTGCGCGTCGGCACGTTGTGGTCGACCGTCGCGAAGCAGAGATCCGGGCGGCGGACTTTGCGGCCGTTCAGCCGGAGTCCCTCGAATGCCTGCGGTGAGGTCACTTCGTGCAGCAGATGAAGGTCGATATAAAGGAGGTCGGGCTTCCCCGGTTCTCCGTAGACGATATGCTGATCCCAGATTTTATCGATGATTGTCTTTGCCATGCGCTTCCGCCTCCCGAATTACATATACGCGAACAGGATGTGGTCCGAGACCGCCTCGCTGTCCAGCTGTTCCAAAATCCGCTCTGTCCATTCATCTGTTGTGAGTGCCCGCTCATCCTTCTCCGCCAGGTCCGCCGTGCGGAACCCGTCTTCGAGGACGGTCTGGACCGCCTCTTCGATCGCCGATGCTTCGGTGTCCATTCCGAATGAATAGCGCAGCATCAGGGCGGCGGAAAGGATGGCCGCGGCCGGATTGGCGATTCCCTTGCCGGCGATGTCCGGGCCGGATCCGTGGACCGGCTCGTACAGCCCGAAGCCGTCCGTCCGGATGCTCGCGGACGGCAGCATGCCGAGCGAGCCGGTGATGACGGAAGCCTCGTCGCTCAGGATATCCCCGAACATGTTTTCCGTGACGACCACGTCAAACGCCGCCGGATTCGTGATCAGCTTCATCGCACAGGAATCCACGAGCTGATGCTCGACCTCGACATCCGGGTAGGAAGCTTTTTTCTCTTCGACGACTTCCCTCCAGAGGCGGCTCGTCTCCAGAACATTCGCCTTGTCCACGGAAGTCACTTTGCCCCTGCGCACACGGGCGAGCTCGAACGCCTTTTCGACGATGCGCTCGATCTCCTGCCGGGAATAGCTCAGCGTGTCGACCGCCCCTTCGTGCGTGCGGCGCTTCGGTTCGCCGAAGTACAGGCCGCCCGTCAGTTCGCGGACGATCATCAGGTCGACGCCGGCCGCTTTTTCTTCTTTAAGCGGCGACGCTCCGAGAAGTGCCGGCACCGCCTTCACCGGACGGAGGTTTGCGAACAGGCCGAAATGCTTGCGGATGGCCAGAAGCCCGTTCTCCGGACGGTTGCCGGACGGGTAGTCATCCCATTTCGGTCCCCCGACCGCTCCGAGCAGCACGGCGTCGCTCGCTTGGCAGGCTTCCGCCGTTTCTTCCGGGAACGGATTGCCGAGGGCGTCAATTGCCGCTCCGCCGATCAGTCCGTAGGTCATCTTGAATGTGTGGTTGTAGCGGCGTGCGATGAGTTTCAGCACCTTGACTGCGGCACTTGTCACTTCGGGGCCGATTCCGTCCCCAGGCAATACGGCAATTGTCTTTTCCATGTTCTCTTCCTCCTTATGTGATGGGGTGTACCGGCTTTGTCCGGCCATTTGTCCTGCTCTGTTCCTGCATCGGGTCCTCCGGCGGTCAGTTCACCGCGGGTACGGCACCGGCCGGCTGTTGCTGTGCGTCTTTCACGAGTTTGCGGTTGATGGCGTTGAAATAAGCGTTGGCCGTTGCTTCAAGCACGTCCTGGGAAGCGTCGCGTCCGGCGATTTCCGTGCCGGCCACCCGGAGGTTCACGTAGGCTTCGCCGAGTGCGTCGCGGCCTTTGCCGATCGAGGTGACCCGGTAGTCGAGGATGTTGACTTTTTCCTTGACGATCCGCTCAAGCGTGTTGAAGATCGCTTCGACGGATCCGGATCCGGTCGCCGCCTCCGTCACTTCCGTTCCGTCCGGCATCGTGGCCGATACCGTCGCGGTCGGAATGTTCGCCGTGCCGTACTGGATCTGGAAGCTGCGGAGTTCGTATACCGGCGTTTCCGAGTCCTGGATCTGGCGGTGCGTCAGGATGACGAGCAGGTCGGCTTCCGTGATTTCCTTCTTGCGGTCGGCGAGCTTCTTGAATTCGGCAAATGCCTCGTTCAGCTGCTCTTCGCCGAGTTCGAAGCCCATCTGGACAGCACGGTCGCGGAATGCGTGGCGGCCGGAGTGCTTGCCGAGCACGAGCTCGGTGTGCGCGTCGCCGATAAGTGCCGGTGTGATGATTTCGTATGTGTCCGGATTCTTCAGCATGCCGTCCTGGTGGATGCCCGACTCATGGGCAAAGGCATTCTTGCCGATGACCGCCTTGTTCGGCTGGACGGCAACCCCCGTCAATCGGCTCACGAGCTCGCTCGTGCGCTTGATCTCCTTCAGCGTGAAGCCCGAGTCGGCGTTGTAGTGGTCTTTGCGGATATGGAGCGCCACAGCGATTTCCTCGAGCGCCACGTTGCCGGCGCGCTCGCCGATGCCGTTGATCGTTCCTTCCACTTGGTCCGCGCCGTTCTCGATGGCAGCGAGCGTGTTTGCCGTCGCCATGCCGAGGTCATCATGGCAGTGGGCGGACAGCTTCACTTTCTCGATGCCGGGAACCGTTTCTTTCAGGAACTTGAAGATCGAACCGTAATCCTGAGGCGTCGCGTAGCCGACCGTATCCGGGATGTTGATTGTTGTCGCGCCGGCTTTTACGGCTTCCGCCGCGATGCGGGCGAGGAATTCCGGCTCCGTCCGGGAAGCATCTTCCGCCGACCACTGGACGAGCGGAAAGAACTGCTTTGCATATTTGATCGCCTCGACGGCCGCTTCCACGACCTGGTCCGGCGTCTTCTTCAATTTATAAGCCATATGGATCGGCGAGGTGGCGAGGAAAATGTGGACATGCGGCTGTTCCGCACCCTTCAGCGCCTCCCACGCAGCGTCGATGTCTTTTTTGTGGCAGCGGGCGAGCCCCGTCACGATCGAGTTCTTGACCGTTCCGGCAATCCGCCGCACTGCGTCCTGGTCTCCCGGCGATGCGGCGGGGAATCCGGCTTCGATGACCGCAGCGCCGAGCCGTTCCAGCTGGCGTGCGATCTCGAGCTTCTCGGCGGTGTTGAGGTTGATTCCCGCCGACTGCTCCCCGTCTCTCAGTGTGGTGTCAAAGATGTCAATTTTGCGCACTGGCGACCACTTCCTTTTTCGGCTTCTTCCCTTCGTTGACAAATGGCATCATCGCGCGGAGCTCGCGGCCGACCTTCTCGATCTGATGCTCGGACTCCCGGCGGTTGATCGCGTTGAACTCCGGACGGTTGAGCTGGTTCTCAAGCAGCCAGCCTTTTGCGAACTTGCCGCTCTGGATGTCATCGAGCACTTCCTTCATTCGCGCTTTCGTATCTTCCGTGATGATGCGCGGGCCGGAAACGAAATCGCCCCACTGCGCCGTATCGGAGATCGAGTAGCGCATGCCTTCCATGCCGCCTTCGTACATGAGGTCGACGATGAGCTTCAGCTCGTGGAGGACTTCAAAGTACGCAAGCTCCGGCTGGTAGCCCGCTTCGACGAGCGTTTCGAAACCTGCCTTGACAAGTGCCGTCGTGCCGCCGCAGAGGACGGCCTGCTCGCCGAACAGATCCGTTTCGGTCTCTTCCTGGAATGTCGTCTCCAGAACGCCTGCACGGGTAGCGCCGATCCCCTTTGCATAGGCGAGTGCCACGTCCTTCGCCTGGCCTGTCGCATCCTGATAGATCGCGAACAGTGCCGGAACGCCTGCGCCTGATTCGTATGTGCGGCGCACGAGGTGGCCCGGGCCTTTCGGTGCGACCATGAGTACGTCGACATCCGACGGAGGAACGATCTGGCTGAAGTGGATGTTGAAACCGTGTGCGAACACGAGCGCCTTGCCCGCGCGGAGTGCCGGACGGATTTCTTCGTTGTACACCTGCGTCTGGCGCTCATCCGGGAGGAGGATCATGATGACATCTGCCGCCTCTGCCGCCTCGCGCACGGTTGCCGTTTCCAGTCCGTCCTCCATTGCCTGATTGAACGAGCGTCCCGGCCGGACTCCGACGACCACATCAAAGCCGGATTCCTTCAGGTTCTGCGCGTGTGCGTGGCCCTGCGAGCCGTAGCCGATGACCGCGATCTTCTTGCCTTGGAGTGCCGCTTCGTTAACATCCTGGTTATAGTACATTTTTGCCATTGTAATCTTCCTCCCTGTGGGTTCCTGGTTTTATTGGTTTATTTGGATCGGCCGGCGGTGCCGTGCCGCTGAATCACTTCGTTAGAAAAGCTGCGGGCCGTTCGCGGGATGCGACGTCCCGGCGGAACGTCTTATTGCAGGATCAGGTCGGGTTTGATCCCGGCGCGCTGGGTTTCCCGGGTGAAGGCGGTGACGCCGGTGCGGGAAATTTCTTTGATGCCGTACGGGCGCACGAGGTCGATGAAGGCCTCGATCTTGCCCGGGTCGCCGGTCACCTGGAATGTGGTGACGTTTTTGCCCATGTCGATGACGGAGGCGCGGAACGGTTCGACGATGCTCTGGACTTCGCTGCGCATCTGCGGAGGCGTCGTCACTTTGATCAGTGCGAGTTCCCGCATGACCGCCGACTGGTCGGTGATGTCGTTCACTTTGATGACGTCGATCTGTTTTTGCAGCTGTTTGACAAGCTGTTCGACTTTGCCCGGATCGTCTACGTGGACGACGAATGTCATCTTCGACATGCCGGGCTGTTCGGTGTGGCCGACCGTGATGCTCTCGATGTTGAACTGGCGCTTCATGAGAAGGCCGGTGACGCGGTTCAGGACGCCACTCTGGTTGATGACTGTCGTCGTTATGATTCGTTTCACCGTTCGATCACTCCGATCATTTCACTCAGTGTCTTGCCCGGGGCCACCATCGGATAGACGTTTTCCGTCTGGAGCACCCGGCAGTCGATCAGCGCCGGGCCGTCCGAGTTGAGCGCTTCGCGGAACACCTCTTCCGCCTCGCTCAGCTTTTCCACTTTGTAGCCTTTCACTTCATAGGCTTCCGCCAGTTTCACGAAGTCCGGCTGGACGGGGATGAGCGACGAGGAATAACGTTCGCCGTGGAAAGTTTCCTGCCACTGGCGGACCATGCCGAGGCTTGCGTTGTTGACGATGACGACTTTCACCGGCAGATGGAATTCCTGGAGCAGCGACAGCTCCTGGAGGGTCATCTGGAAGCCGGCATCGCCGACGACCGAGACGACCTTCGCTTCCGGCCGGGCGAACTGGGCGCCGATTGCAGCCGGGAATCCGAAGCCCATCGTTCCGAGGCCCCCTGAGGTCACCCAGTGGTGGGCGTTGTTCAGTCCGTAATACTGGGCCGCGAACATCTGGTGCTGGCCGACGTCCGTCGTGACGATGGCGTCGCCGCCGGTGTACTTATGGATGAGCCGGACCGCATCCTGCGGCATGATCCGGTCCTTTTCAGCCACCGTGTAGCCGAGCGGACGGCTTTCTTTCCAGCCTTCCAGTTTGGCGACCCAATCTGCGGTGTCCGGCCTGCCGGCTTCCTGACGAAGCAGCGCTTCGAGCGCCAGCTTCGCATCCGCCACGATCGGGATGTCGGTCGGAACGTTTTTGCCGATCTCCGCCGGGTCGATGTCGATATGGATCACTTTGGCATTTGGTGCAAAGCCGGCCAGGTTGCCGGTGAGCCGGTCATCGAACCGGGCACCGACGTTCAGCAGCACGTCGCATTCCTGGATGGCATGGTTGGCGGCAAACGTCCCGTGCATGCCCGCCATTCCGAGGAACAGTTCATGGCTTCCCGGAATCGTTCCGAGACCGAGCAGCGTGTTCGTCACCGGAATGCGCCACTCCTCGATGAGCCGGCGCAGCTCTTCGGTCCCTTTTGCGGCGAGGATCCCCGCCCCCGCCAGGATGAGCGGCCGCTTGGCTCCTGCAAGCGCCTGTGCCGCCTTCTGGATCTGGAAGAAGTTCGGCTGATACGTCGGCTGGTAGCCCGGCAGGTTGACTTCTTCGGGATGCGGGATGTCGGCGTCCAGCCCGGCCACCGAAATGTTCTTCGGGATGTCGACGACGACGGGGCCGGGACGTCCTGTGGAGGCGATGTGGAAGGCCTCCTTGACGATCCTCGGAAGGTCCCGCGCATCTTTCACCTGGTAATTGTGCTTCGTGATCGGCTGGGTGATCCCGATGACGTCCGCCTCCTGGAAAGCGTCCGTTCCGATCACGCTCTGTGCGACCTGGCCGGTGAAGACGACGAGCGGCAGGGAGTCGAGCATCGCATCCGCAATTCCCGTCACGAGGTTCGTCGCGCCCGGCCCGGATGTCGCAATCACGACACCCGGCCGTCCCGTCACCCGTGCATAGCCTTCCGCCGCATGGATGGCTCCCTGTTCGTGCCTGGCCAGGATATGGCGGATCGGATTTCGGTACAGGGCATCGTAGATCGGAAGTACGGCGCCGCCCGGATAGCCGAAAATAATGTCCACGCCCTCATTCTTCAGTGACCGGATCAGAAGATCGGCTCCGGTGCCGGCCGTCTGTTCCTTGACGGCCGTCTGTTCCCTCGTCTTGACGCTCGTTTCCATCTGCGACATCCTCCTTTTGTTGGTTCGCTTATGATTGATTGAAATGAAAAAGGCCCGTTCATCCCCCGCGCGGAAGAACACAGCGTTCCTCCTGCAGAAGGGATGAAAGAGCCTTTCATGGTACCACCCTTGTTCGCGGCAAATTGCGCCGCCTCGGCGGCCGGGGTTTGATGCCCGGCCTGTTTTGGTAACGGGGCGGCTGTTCTGCCTGCCCCGGGAACGCCTACTCCGTTGCCCGTTCAGCGTTCCACTCGGAGGGGATGTCGGGTCGGATGCGCCTGCCGGGTTCCAGCTGTTCCGGCTCTCTGGTAAAGCGCATGGTTCCTTCCCTTTAACCTCTTCAACGATTTAGATTTTCATGACGCCGCCTGTGTTGGCGGACGTGACCAGTTTTGAATAGCGGGCGAGGTAGCCCTTTTTGATCTTCGGCTCGAACGGCTTGAGGTTCTTGCGCCGTTCCGCCAGCACTTCGTCCGGGACCCGGAGCTCGATCGTCCGGTTGGTGAGGTCGATCGTGATGATGTCCCCGTTCTCGACGAGTGCAATCGGGCCGCCTTCCGCCGCTTCCGGCGAAATATGGCCGATCGAAATGCCGCGGGAGGCGCCGGAGAACCGGCCGTCGGTGATGAGCGCGACTTTTGTGCCGAGCCCCCTGCCGACGATGGCAGACGTCGGGGCAAGCATTTCCGGCATCCCCGGTCCGCCTTTCGGGCCTTCGTACCGGATGACGACGACATGGCCTTCCTGGACCGTCCCGTCGTCAATGCCCCGCTGTGCGTCTTCCTGTGACTCAAAGACGATGGCATCGCCTTCGAACACTTTGATGGACGGATCGACCGCCCCGACTTTGATGACACTGCCGTCCGGCGCGATATTGCCGTATAGGACGGATAGGCCGCCCACCTGACTATACGGATTTTCTTTCGGCCTGATGACTGCTTCATTCAAAATCGGTTGATCTTTTACATTCTCGTAAAGTGTTTTGCCGGTCACTGTCATGCGGTCGCCGTGGATGGCGCCGGGAATCTCGCAAAGTTCCCGGATGATGGAACTGACTCCGCCGGCAAGATGCACATCATGCATCGTGTAATCCGAAGCCGGGCTGATTTTCGCGAGGTACGGAATGCGCTCGGCGACTTCGTTCACCCGCTTGAGGTCATAGTCGATCTCGGCTTCATTCGCGATGGCGAGTGTATGGAGGACCGTGTTTGTCGATCCGCCCATCGCCATGTCGAGCGCGAATGCGTCGTCGATCGTTTCGAGGGTGACGAGGTCGCGCGGCTTCACGTCTTCCTCGACCATCCGGATGAGCTGCTTGGCGGCTTCGCGGATGAGGTTGTGCCGCTCGTCGGAGGTGGCGACGATCGTGCCGTTCCCCGGAAGCGCCACGCCCATCATCTCCATCAGGGTGTTCATCGAGTTGGCGGTGAACATCCCGGAGCAGGAGCCGCATGTCGGGCATGCGTTCTGCTCGATATCGAGAAGCTGGGTCTGGCTCATCGTCCCCTGCTTGTAGGAGCCGACGCCCTCGAACACCGACATGAGCGAGAGCGGCTTGCCTTCTGCGGATGTGCCGCCTTCCATCGGACCGCCGGATACGAAGATGGACGGGACGTTTGTGCGGACTGCGGCCATCAGCATCCCCGGCGTGATCTTGTCGCAGTTCGGAATGTAGAACACCCCGTCGAACCAGTGAGCATTGATAACCGTTTCGGCTGCATCTGCGATGATTTCACGGCTCGGAAGCGAGTAGCGCATCCCGATATGGCCCATCGCGATTCCGTCGTCCACGCCGATCGTGTTGAACTCGAACGGGATGCCGCCGGCTTCTCGGATTGCGTCTTTCACGACCTCGGCAAATTTGTTGAGGTGCATATGCCCCGGGATGATGTCGACGTACGAATTGCACACGCCGATGAACGGCTTGCCCATATCCTTCGCCTTTACGCCCGTTGCGTAAAGGAGGCTCCGGTGCGGTGCCCGGTCAATTCCTTTTTTGATCATGTCGCTTCTCATGGTGATCTCTCCCTGCGGTCTTGCGGCTTAACGGCTGTGCGCCGTCCCCGGAAATGAATTGGGAACATCATATCGCGGAACCGAAACAGCGTCAACCTCGATTTTTAAGTTTTTTGCCAATTTAGAATAGTGGAGAAGAAATGTAATCGTTTACAACCGCGATATATCGCATTTCACGCATTCGGAAAAGTTTTTAAAATATTTGTTTGACAACAGAAAGGAAAGCGATTTCAAGAGCGGGTGGCGAAGCCTGATCGGGAGGATGATGAATGACGGGAGCGGGATGGGGACAATGAAAGTATGGAGGCACGGTTGAAAGGAGGGAAGGTGTGGGGGACAGGCGGCGGCTTGGGTTGTGGGAGAGGGGCTTGAATGATGTTAGGGTTATGTGAAGGCATTTGGATGATGGGCGGGCGGTTTGAATGATGAAGGTTTGGTTTGGTTTGCGGGGGCCTATTATAAAATTTATGTGCATAATCGAACGTAGAATTAATATGGGAAGCCCTGAAGCATTGGCCGATTGTTAACCGATCAGCCAGACAGAGCGTCTGGCTTGTTAGGACCAACTCCGATTTCGGACCGCTTACTCGGATTTTGGACCGCTTACTCCGATATTCGGTCCCTTACTCCGATATTCGGTCCCTTACTCCGATTTTGGACCGCTTACTCCGATATTCGGATCCTTACTCCGATTTCGGGTCGCTTACTCCGAATTTCGGTTCCTTACTCCGATTTCGGGCTGCTTACTCCGAATTTCGGTTCCTTACTCCGATTTCGGGCTGCTTACTCCGAATTTCGGTTCCTTGCTCCGATTTTGGCTCGCTTACTCCGAATTTCGGTTCCTTACTCCGATTTCGGATCGCTTACTCCGATTTCCTGTTCCTTACTCCGATTTCGGGTCGCTTACTCCGAATTTCGGTTCCTTACTCCGATTTCGGGCTGCTTACTCCGAATTTCGGTTCCTTACTCCGATTTCGGGCTGCTTGCTCCGAATTTCGGTTCCTTACTCCGATTTTGGACCGCTTACTCCGATTTCCGGTTCCTTACTCCGATATTCAGTCCCTTACTCCGATATTCGGTTCCTTACTCCGATTTTGGACCGCTTACTCCGATTTCCGGTTCCTTACTCCGATTTCGGGTCGCTTACTCCGAATTTCGGTTCCTTACTCCGATTTCGGGTCGCTTACTCCGAATTTCGGTTCCTTACTCCGATTTCGGGCTGCTTGCTCCGAATTTCGGTTCCTTACTCCGATTTTGGACCGCTTACTCCGATTTCCACCCCCTTTCTCCCCCGTCCGTTCTCCACTCTTCTCTTCTTCGCCCCCACAACACAAAAAAGCCCTCCGGCCCACGTCTGGGCTGGAGGGCGGCCGTCCACGTCTGGACAGCGCAGGGTCGCGCGCGGCTGATCAGGCTGCACGGTTCCCGTTATTTCAGTTGAAGGAAATTACTTCTTGATTGTTGCAACGACGCCGGCACCGACCGTACGGCCGCCTTCACGGATCGAGAATTTCGTACCTTCTTCGATCGCGATCGGGGAGATGAGCTCAACGTTCATTTCGATGTTGTCCCCAGGCATAACCATTTCTGTGCCTTCTGGGAGTGTGATGACGCCAGTTACGTCCGTTGTACGGAAGTAGAACTGTGGGCGGTAGTTGGAGAAGAATGGCGTGTGACGGCCACCTTCTTCTTTCGACAGGACGTAAACTTCAGAAGTGAACGTCGTGTGCGGAGTGATTGTGCCTGGCTTTGCAAGAACTTGGCCGCGCTGGATGTCTTCACGTGCTACACCGCGGAGGAGCGCGCCGATGTTGTCGCCTGCTTCAGCGTAATCGAGGAGCTTACGGAACATTTCAACGCCCGTAACTGTTGTCGACTTAGCTTCTTCAGCAAGACCAACGATTTCGACTGTGTCGCCGACTTTGACTTGGCCACGCTCTACACGGCCGGTTGCAACCGTACCACGGCCTGTGATCGAGAATACGTCCTCGACAGGCATCATGAATGGCTTGTCCGTGTCGCGTGGTGGTGTTGGGATGTACTCATCGACAGCGTCCATGAGTTCAACGATTTTTTCTTCCCACTCTGGCTCGCCTTCGAGGGCTTTCAGAGCAGAACCTTTGATGACTGGAACGTCATCGCCAGGGAAGTCGTACTCGGAGAGGAGGTCACGGACTTCCATTTCAACGAGTTCGAGGAGCTCTTCGTCGTCTACCATGTCGCACTTGTTGAGGAATACGACGAGGTAAGGAACGCCTACCTGACGGGACAGGAGGATGTGCTCGCGAGTTTGTGGCATTGGGCCGTCAGCTGCGGATACAACGAGGATCCCGCCGTCCATCTGAGCAGCGCCTGTGATCATGTTCTTGACATAGTCGGCGTGTCCAGGGCAGTCAACGTGCGCGTAGTGGCGCTTGTCTGTTTCGTACTCGATGTGGGAAGTGTTGATCGTGATGCCGCGCTCTTTTTCTTCAGGAGCGTTGTCAACATCAGCGTACGAACGTGCTTCACCGCCGCCTTTTTTGGCGAGAACTGTTGCGATTGCAGCAGTCAGAGTTGTTTTACCATGGTCAACGTGACCGATTGTACCGATGTTAGCGTGCGTTTTGGAGCGGTCGAATTTTTCTTTAGCCATTAGGAAAATCCTCCTTAAAGGTAAGAGATATTGGGTGTATGGATTCGGGGAAGCCGGACTTCCCCACCCTCCATAGCTTATACGTTAGTTATACTCGAAACAAAGGTGAAATTCAATTATTCGCCTTTATTTTTTTTAACGATTTCTTCCCGGATGGACTTCGGAACTTCTTCGTAGTGATCGAACACCATCGAGAAGACTCCGCGGCCCTGCGTGTTCGAACGGAGCGACGTCGCATAGCCGAACATTTCGGAAAGTGGAACCATTGCACGGACGACCTGCGCGTTGCCGCGTGCCTCCATCCCTTCCACGCGACCGCGGCGGGATGTGATGTCGCCCATGATGTCACCCATGTATTCTTCAGGGATGACAACTTCGACTTTCATCATTGGCTCAAGGAGAACCGGGTTGACTTTCGCTGCAGCGTTCTTGACGGCCATGGAAGCGGCAATCTTGAACGCCATTTCGCTGGAGTCAACGTCGTGGTACGAACCGTCGAACAGGCGCGCTTTGACGTCGATGACCGGATAGCCGGCAATGACACCATTTTCAAGTGCGTCTTTGACACCGGCTTCAACAGCCGGTACGTATTCACGCGGAACCACACCGCCGACGATGCCGTTGGTGAACTCGAAGCCTGCGCCTTCTTCGTTCGGGGAGAACTCGATCCAGACGTGGCCGAATTGACCGCGGCCGCCGGACTGGCGTACGAATTTGCCTTCGATTTCAGCGCTTTGGCGGAATGTCTCACGGTAGGATACCTGAGGCGCACCGACGTTCGCTTCGACCTTGAACTCACGGCGGAGACGGTCAACGATGATGTCGAGGTGCAGCTCACCCATGCCCGCGATGATGACTTCGCCGGTTTCCTGGTCTGTGTGCGCACGGAATGTAGGGTCTTCTTCCTGCAGTTTCGCAAGCGCAGTACCCATTTTGTCCTGGTCGCCTTTCGTCTTCGGTTCGATTGCAACCGAGATGACCGGCTCAGGGAATTCCATGGACTCGAGGATGACGAGCGATTTTTCGTCGCAGAGCGTATCCCCTGTGCCCGTGTCCTTCAGGCCGACGGCAGCGGCGATTTCGCCTGCGTGCACTTCGGAGATCTCCTGACGGGAGTTTGCGTGCATCTGGAGGATCCGGCCAACGCGCTCACGCTTGCCCTTCGTCGAGTTCTGGACGTAAGAACCCGACTGGAGAACGCCCGAATACACACGGAAGAACGTCAGCTTACCGACGAACGGGTCGGTCATGACTTTGAATGCGAGCGCGGAGAACGGCTCTTCATCGTCAGCATGGCGTTCCATTTCCTCGCCCGTGTCAGGGTCAATGCCCTGGATGGACGGGATGTCGAGCGGCGACGGCAGGTAGTCGACAACTGCGTCCAGAACGAGCTGGACACCTTTGTTTTTGAATGCCGTACCGCATACAACCGGATAGAATTCAACGGCGAGCGTTGCTTTCCGGATAGCCGCTTTGAGTTCGTCGACGGAAAGTTCTTCGCCGCCGAGGTATTTTTCCATGAGGTCTTCATCGACTTCTGCAACGGCTTCGATGAGTTTCTCACGGTACTCTTCTGCCTGGTCTTTGAATTCTTCAGGGATGTCGATGACTTCGATCTCGGTGCCGAGGTCATTGCCGTACATCGTCGCCTTCATTTCAACCAGGTCGATGATGCCGCGGAAATCATCTTCCGCGCCGATCGGAAGCTGGATCGGGTGTGCATTCGCCTGGAGGCGGGCATGAAGTGTCTTGGTCGAGTACAGGAAGTCTGCACCCGTCTTGTCCATCTTGTTGACGAACACGATACGCGGCACGCCGTAAGTTGTAGCCTGGCGCCATACCGTTTCTGTTTGTGGTTCAACGCCGGATTGGGCGTCGAGGACGGTTACCGCACCGTCGAGCACGCGCAGGGAACGTTCAACTTCAACTGTGAAGTCCACGTGTCCCGGAGTGTCGATGATGTTGACGCGGTAGCCTTTCCAGGCAGCAGTCGTTGCAGCGGATGTGATCGTGATTCCGCGCTCCTGCTCCTGTTCCATCCAGTCCATCTGGGATGCGCCTTCGTGCGTTTCCCCAAGCTTATGGATTTTACCCGTGTAGTAGAGGATCCGCTCAGTCGTCGTCGTCTTACCGGCGTCGATGTGGGCCATGATCCCGATGTTACGGGTGTTCTCCAAGGAGAATTCTCTAGCCATAATGTGTTTCTCCTCCTGTTATGTCGGAATAGAATAATCTTCGGCTCGATCTTACCAGCGGTAGTGAGCGAATGCTTTGTTCGCTTCCGCCATTTTGTGGAGATCTTCACGGCGCTTCACGGAAGCACCCGTGTTGTTGGACGCGTCGAGGATCTCGTTCGCCAGACGCTCTTCCATCGTCTTCTCGCCGCGGAGGCGGGAGTAGTTGACGAGGTAGCGGAGGCCGAGTGTCACCCGGCGGTCAGGACGGACTTCAACCGGTACCTGGTAGTTCGCGCCACCGACACGGCGGGCACGCACTTCGAGGACTGGCATGATGTTTTCAAGAGCGGCTTCAAAGACTTCAAGCGGTTCTTTTCCGGAACGTTCACGGATAAGGTCGAACGCACCATAGAGGATTTGCTGGGAAGTCCCTTTCTTGCCATCCACCATCATTTTATTGATCAGACGTGTCACGAGCTTCGAGTTGTACATTGGATCCGGCAACACGTCGCGTTTTGCAACTGGACCTTTACGAGGCATGTGTGTTCCTCCTTTCAAACTGTTGGGCACTCAGGGGTGCCGAATTGGAATTATTTCTTTTCTTTCGGTTTCTTCGCGCCGTAGTGGGAACGGCTTTGCATACGGCCTTGAACGCCGGCTGTATCGAGGGCGCCGCGTACGATATGGTAGCGGACACCCGGAAGGTCTTTCACACGGCCGCCGCGGATGAGGACAACGCTGTGTTCCTGAAGGTTGTGGCCTTCGCCCGGAATGTAGGCGTTGACTTCGATCGTGTTCGTCAGGCGGACACGGGCGTATTTACGGAGCGCCGAGTTTGGCTTCTTCGGCGTCATCGTGCCGACACGCGTGCAGACACCGCGTTTTTGCGGAGAATTGACGTCTGTCGTCGCTTTCTTGTAGCTGTTGTAACCTTTCCCGAGTGCCGGAGACTTCGACTTGGTCGCTTTCGATTTGCGCGGATTGCGGACCAGTTGGTTGATTGTAGGCATCGATAGGGTCCTCCCTTCACTTCTTTGTAATACCACACATCCAGGTGGTTCATTTTTGGGGTAAAAACAAAGTCTTTGCGTTTTATCGCAAAAACCGTCATTCAGTGATCGCCACGACTGATGCTCCGACGTCGATCCCGTGTGCCAGGCCGAGCTCACGTCTCGTACCCGCATAGCGGACCGGTACCCCGTTCTCCCGTGCAAGCACGAGAAGATCGCCGAGCAGCCGCCCGTCCGCATCCGATGCCAGGAGAATCTCCCGCACCTTCCCCGTCCGGAGTGCTTTCACTGTTTGTTTGATCCCGATGATCGTGATCTTCTGATTCGCTTGTCCATGAGCCATGCCATTTCCTCCAAGGAACAGAAAGTCAGCTCTCAACCTTGAATATATTATCACCTGCAGCGCAGTCTGTCAACACATACCCATATGGATTTCAGCCTTTTATTGAAGAAGGGCCGTGCGGCCTGTTTTTGGGGTGCGGCGGGTGGGGCGTTGGGCGGAGGTGGATAGTGGGTGCAAGCTATATGTAGGGAGTCAATGCCGGAGGGACGTGAATGTCGGGATAGTGGGCTCGAATGTCGGGATCACTGATGGCTGTCGGTGAATGTCGGGATAGGACCCGCGAATGTCGGGGTTACACGACTGAATGTCCGGTTAGCGGCCCGGAATGTCGGGTTAACCGGCGGCGGCCCGTGAATGTCGGGATAGGACCTGCGAATGTCGGGATTACGCCTTCGAATGTCGGGATTGTTGCTTCGAATGTCGGGATAACTGACGACAGTCCGTGAATGTCGGGATAGGACCCGCGAATGTCGGGATTACACGACTGAATGTCCGGTTAGCGGCCCCGAATGTCGGGTTAACTGGCGGCGGCCCGTGAATGTCGGGATAGGACCTGCGAATGTCGGGATTACACCTTCGAATGTCGGGATTGTTGCTTCGAATGTCGGGATAACTGACGACAGTCCGTGAATGTCGGGATAGGACCCGCGAATGTCGGGATTACGCCTTCGAATGTCGGGATTGTTGCTTCGAATGTCGGGATAACTGACGACAGTCCGCGAATGTCGGGATTACACGACTGAATGTCCGGTTAGCGGCCCCGAATGTCGGGTTAACTGGCGACAGTCCGCGAATGTCGGGATTACACGACTGAATGTCCGGTTAGCGGCCCCGAATGCCGGGTTAACTGGCGACAGTCCGTGAATGTCGCGACAGGACCTTTGAATGTCGCACAACCTAATGTCCGGTAATGGTCTCAAATGCCGGATGGTGTCCACAAATTTCCCCTTGTACGATTCTTGATCCCTTACTTCAATATTGGACGCCTTCTCTAGTTTTTGCTCTCATACTCCGATATTGGATGGCTTACTCCGATTTCCGCTTCCATATTCCGATATTGGGCGCCTTACTCCGATTTCCGCTTCCTTACTCCGATATTAGGCTTGTGGCTTGTGGCTGTAAGTGAAAACTCGCCGCTCTAAGTGCGAAACCGCCATCCTAAGTGCGAACTCACCGCTCTAATTGCGAACCCGCTGCTCTAAGTGCGAAACCACCCTCCTAAGTGCGAACCTGCCACTCTAAGTGCGAAACCCCCGCTCTAAGTGCGAACTCACCGCTCTAAGTGCGAAACCGCTGCTCTAAGTGCGAACCCACCCTCCTAAGTGCGAAACCTCCGCTCTAAGTGCGAACTCACCACTCTAAGTGCGAAACCTCCGCTCTAAGTGCGAAACCGCCATCCTAAGTGCGAAACCCCCGCTCTAAGTGCGAACCTGCCACTCTAAGTGCGAACTCACCGCTCTAAGTGCGAAACCGCCATCTTAAGTGCGAACTCACCGCTCTAAGTGCGAACCCGCCGCTCCATGTGCGAATACTTGACTCCTTACTCCGATTTTCGCCCTTCCTTACTCCTATATCAGCTGTCTCACTCCCGCCTCACCCTCTATCAACCCCTTCACCGAACAAAAAAACATCCCGGTCACCTTTTGGTTTCCGGGATGTTTCTGTTTTATTCTGCGGTTGCCGGTTGTTCGGCTTCCGTGTCCATGCCTTCGTGTTCGATCTCGATCTGGCGGTAGCGCTGCATGCCGGTGCCGGCCGGGACGAGTTTCCCGATGATGACGTTCTCCTTGAGGCCGAGCAGTTCGTCCATTTTGCCTTTGATGGCGGCATCGGTCAGGACACGTGTGGTTTCCTGGAACGATGCGGCGGAGAGGAACGATTCGGTTTCGAGGGACGCTTTCGTGATCCCGAGGATGACCGGGCGGCTTGTGGCCGGAATCCGTCCCTTGAGGATGGCTTCGGCGTTGGCTTCCGCGAACTGATGGATATCGAGCAGCGAGCCCGGGAGAAGATCGGTGTCGCCGGCTTCGATGACGCGGACTTTGCGCATCATCTGGCGGACCATGACTTCCACGTGCTTGTCGCTGATCTCAACCCCCTGCATCCGGTAGACCTTCTGGACTTCCTTCAGCAGGTATTCCTGGACTGTCGAGACGTCCTTGACGACGATGAGTTCCTTCGGATCGATTGACCCTTCGGTGAGTGCATCGCCGCGGCGGACGGTGTCGTTCAGGCCAAAGCGGAGACGGGCATTATACGGTGGCGTATATTTGCGTGTCTCGACGTCGCCCTTGACGGTGATTTCCTTCTGGCCCTCGCGGATTTCGTCGATCTCGGTGATGACCCCGTTGATCTCGGAAATGACCGCCTGGCCTTTCGGGTTCCGGGCTTCGAAGATTTCCTGGATCCGCGGGAGACCTTGCGTGATGTCGTCGCCGGCAACCCCGCCGGTGTGGAACGTACGCATGGTCAGCTGCGTGCCCGGTTCCCCGATCGACTGGGCGGCGATGATGCCGACCGCTTCGCCGACCTCGACCGCTTCGCCGGTCGCCAGGTTCATGCCATAGCACTTCTTGCAGATGCCGTGCTTCGTGTTGCACGTGAACGCGGATCGGATGGTCACGGACTCGATGCCCGCGTCCATGATTTCCCGCGCCAGGTCTTCCGTGATGAGGCCGTCGCGTTCGACGATGACCGCGCCCGTTTCCGGATGGCGGATCGTTTTCTTCGCGTGGCGTCCGACAATCCGTTCGTCCAGGGACTCGATGATCTCGGTGCCTTCCGTGAGTGCGAACACTTCCAGGCCGCGGTCGGTGCCGCAGTCGTCTTCGCGGACGATGACATCCTGGGCAACATCGACGAGGCGGCGTGTCAGGTAACCCGAGTCGGCCGTCTTCAGCGCCGTATCGGCAAGACCTTTACGGGCGCCGTGCGTCGAGATGAAGTACTCGAGGACGGTGAGGCCTTCACGGAATGACGATTTGATCGGGAGCTCGATGATCCGGCCGGCCGGGTTGGCCATGAGGCCGCGCATCCCGGCAAGCTGCGTGAAGTTCGAGGCGTTACCCCGGGCACCCGAGTCGCTCATCATGAAGATCGGGTTTTCGTTGTCGAGGGATTCCATCAGCTGGGACTGGATGGTGTCCTTCGCCTGGCTCCAGTAGGAGATGACGCGGTCGTAGCGTTCTTCCTCGGTGATGAGACCGCGGCGGAACTGTTTCGTGACCTTGTCGACCTTGTCCTGGGCTTCCTGGAGGATTTCCCCTTTGTTCGGCAGAACCACAATATCGGAAATCCCGATCGTGATGCCTGCACGCGTCGAGTATTTGAATCCGAGGTCCTTCATCCGGTCGAGCATCTTCGACGTTTCGGTGATGTGGAACCGCTTGAAGATCTCGGCAATGATGTTGCCGAGGATTTTCTTCTTGAACGGCTGGACGAGTTCCGCTTCCGCGATCTTCGCCTTCACGTCTTCCGTCGGGTCGATGAAGTACTTCTCCGGTGTTTCGACCTGCAGGTTATGGTTCGTCGGTTCGTTGATGAACGGGAATGATTCAGGCAGGATCTCGTTGAAGATCACCTTGCCGACCGTCGTCATGAGCAGCTGCTTGTTCTGCTTTTCGGTGAACGTCGGATTGTTCAGCGAAGATGCCTGGATGGCGATCCGGGTGTGCAGGTGCACGAAGCCCGTCTGGTAGGCGACCATCACTTCGTCGGTGTCGCTGAACACCATGCCTTCGCCCGCAGCGTTTTTGCGCTCGAGTGTCAGGTAATAGTTCCCGAGGACCATGTCCTGGGAAGGCGTGACGACCGGCTTCCCGTCTTTGGGGTTCAGGATGTTCTGTGCGGCCAGCATGAGCAGGCGCGCTTCGGCCTGTGCCTCTGCGGACAGCGGCACGTGAACCGCCATCTGGTCACCGTCGAAGTCGGCGTTGTAAGCCGTGCAGACGAGCGGGTGCAGACGGATGGCGCGGCCTTCGACGAGCGTCGGCTCGAACGCCTGGATGCCGAGGCGGTGAAGCGTCGGGGCACGGTTCAAGAGGACCGGGTGCTCCTTGATGACGTCTTCCAGCACGTCCCATACATCCGAGTGCAGGCGCTCGATCTTGCGCTTCGCACTCTTGATGTTGTGGGCGAGTCCGCGTTCGACGAGTTCCTTCATGACGAACGGCTTGAACAGCTCGATCGCCATTTCGCGCGGCAGGCCGCACTGGTACATCTTCAGGTTCGGTCCGACAACGATGACGGAACGGCCCGAGTAGTCGACCCGCTTCCCGAGGAGGTTCTGGCGGAAACGGCCCTGCTTCCCTTTCAGCATGTGCGAGAGGGATTTCAGCGGGCGGTTCCCCGGACCTGTGACCGGACGTCCGCGGCGGCCGTTGTCGATGAGGGCATCGACGGCTTCCTGGAGCATCCGCTTCTCGTTCTGGACGATGATTCCCGGCGCCCCGAGGTCGAGCAGGCGCTTGAGCCGGTTGTTCCGGTTGATGACCCGGCGGTACAGGTCGTTGAGGTCGGACGTTGCAAAGCGTCCGCCGTCAAGCTGCACCATCGGCCGGAGTTCCGGAGGGATGACCGGCAGCACTTCGAGGATCATCCATTCCGGGCTGTTGCCCGAGTTGCGGAACGATTCCACGACTTCCAGGCGCTTGATCGCACGTGTGCGCCGCTGCCCTTGTGCGGATTTCAGCTCTTCCTTCAGGTCATGGGTCTCTTTCTCGAGGTCGATCTGCTTGAGCAGCTTTTCGATCGCCTCTGCACCCATGAGCGCAGTGAATTTATTGCCGAATTTCTCGCGGTACGCGCGGTATTCCCGCTCGGACAGGAGCTGTTTGCGGTCAAGGCCCGTGTCGGCCGGTTCCACGACAACATAGGAAGCGAAGTAAATGATTTCCTCAAGCGAGCGTGGGGACATGTCGAGCAGAAGCCCCATGCGGCTCGGGATGCCTTTGAAATACCAGATGTGGGAAACCGGGGCGGCGAGCTCGATATGGCCCATCCGCTCTCGGCGTACTTTGGCACGGGTCACTTCGACGCCGCAGCGGTCGCAGACGACGCCTTTGTAGCGGACGCGCTTGTACTTGCCGCAGTGGCACTCCCAGTCTTTTGTCGGTCCGAAGATCCGTTCGCAGAACAGGCCGTCCTTCTCCGGCTTCAGCGTCCGGTAGTTGATCGTTTCCGGCTTTTTCACTTCGCCGAACGACCATGAGCGGATCTTGTCCGGCGAGGCGAGGCCGATTTTCATATACTCAAAATTGTTTACATCTATCAAGGAGCCTACCTCCCTTTAGTCTCAGTCTGAACAGGCTCTCCGTTCATCATCATGCGGCGGTCCGGGCCGGAGCCCGGCACCGCCTCTTTCATCCCAAGGAAATCGATCACTCGGCTCCGATCGGCTCTTGCTCCGCCGGCAGGATATTGAGTGCATCCGTCGGCTGGAGATCCTCATCCTCGTCCAGGTCGCGAAGATCAATTTCTTCGTACTCCTCCGTCAGCATTTTCACATCAAGGCCGAGCGACTGGAGTTCTTTGATCAGAACCTTGAACGATTCAGGGATGCCCGGTTGCGGGATGTTTTCCCCTTTGACAATCGATTCGTATGTCTTCACGCGTCCGACCACGTCATCGGACTTGACCGTCAGGATCTCCTGGAGCGTGTAGGCTGCGCCATACGCTTCAAGCGCCCAAACTTCCATCTCCCCGAAACGCTGTCCGCCGAACTGCGCCTTACCGCCGAGCGGCTGCTGCGTGACGAGGGAGTAAGGGCCCGTCGAGCGGGCGTGGAGCTTGTCGTCGACCATGTGGGCGAGCTTGATCATATACATGATGCCGACCGACACTTTGTTGTCGAACGGCTCGCCCGAGCGGCCGTCGTACAGCACCGTCTTCCCGGAGCGGTCCATGCCGGCCTCTTCCATCGTTTCCCAGACATCTTCTTCATTCGCACCGTCAAATACAGGCGTGGCCAT
Organism: Bhargavaea ullalensis; assembly: GCF_042432615.1. Taxonomy (NCBI): domain Bacteria; kingdom Bacillati; phylum Bacillota; class Bacilli; order Caryophanales; family Caryophanaceae; genus Bhargavaea; species Bhargavaea ullalensis. The sequence continues at coordinate 131,821 of NZ_JBHLWY010000043.1, read as the reverse complement.
ATGAAGTCCGAGATAACGGGCCGCCATGCCGAGGTGAAGTTCGAGCACCTGCCCGATGTTCATCCGCGATGGTACGCCAAGCGGGTTGAGCATGATGTCGACCGGCGTGCCGTCCGGCATGAACGGCATGTCCTCTTCCGGCAGAATCCGGGAGATGACCCCTTTGTTCCCGTGTCGTCCGGCCATCTTGTCGCCGACGGAGATCTTCCGTTTCTGGACGATGTAGACGCGCACGAGCTGGTTGACGCCCGGCGAAAGCTCATCGCCGTCTTCGCGGTTGAAGACCTTCACGTCGAGAACGATTCCGCCCGCACCGTGAGGCACACGGAGGGACGTATCGCGCACTTCGCGGGCCTTCTCGCCGAAGATCGCGTGAAGGAGACGTTCTTCCGCCGTCAGTTCGGTGACACCCTTCGGCGTGACCTTCCCGACGAGGATGTCGCCGTCGCGAACTTCCGCCCCGACGCGCACGATGCCGCGCTCGTCGAGATTGCGGAGCGCATCCTCGCCGACGTTCGGAATGTCGCGAGTGATTTCTTCAGGCCCCAGCTTCGTGTCCCGGGAGTCGGACTCGTATTCCTCGATGTGGACCGACGTGTACACATCGTCCTTGACGAGGCGCTCGCTCATGATGACGGCATCCTCGTAGTTGAAGCCGTCCCATGTCATGAAGGCAACGAGGACGTTTCGTCCGAGGGCGAGTTCGCCTTTGTCCATCGACGGGCCGTCGCCGAGCACGTCAAGAGGCGCAACCCGGTCGCCGACCTTGACGATCGGGCGCTGGTTGTAGGAAGTCCCCTGGTTGGACCGGATGAACTTTTCAAGCTTGTAGACATCCAGGTCTCCCTTGACTTCCTTGCCGTCGACTTCCTCGACGCGGCGGACACGGATTTCCTTGGCCTCGACATGCTCCACGATTCCGTGGTGCTTCGAGACGATGGCGGCACCCGAGTCGCGCGCATCGACATATTCCATCCCGGTGCCGACGAACGGCGCTTCCGGATTCAGGAGCGGAACGGCCTGGCGCTGCATGTTCGCGCCCATGAGCGCACGGTTGGAGTCATCGTTCTCAAGGAACGGGATGCAGGCGGTGGCAGCGGAAACGACCTGTTTCGGAGAAACGTCCATGTAGTCGATCGTTTCGCGCTTGAACACGGAGTTGTCGCCGCGGAAACGCCCGACGACTTCGTCATTGATAAACTTGCGTTCCCCGTCGAGCGGCGCGTTCGCCTGTGCGACGATATAATTGTCTTCTTCATCCGCCGTCAGATAGTCGATCTGATCCGTCACGACGCCTGTTTCAGGGTCGACGCGGCGGTACGGCGTTTCGATGAATCCGAACTTATTGACTTTGGCATAGGTCGAGAGCGAGTTGATGAGGCCGATGTTCGGGCCTTCCGGCGTCTCGATCGGGCACATCCGGCCGTAGTGCGAGTAGTGGACGTCCCGTACTTCCATGCCGGCACGTTCACGGGTGAGTCCGCCAGGTCCGAGTGCGGACAGGCGGCGCTTGTGCGTCAGTTCCGCAAGCGGGTTCGTCTGGTCCATGAACTGCGAAAGCTGGGAGCTTCCGAAGAACTCTTTGATGGACGCGATGACCGGGCGGATATTGATGAGCTGCTGAGGCACAATAGACTGTGTATCGTTGATCGACATGCGCTCGCGGACCACGCGTTCCATCCGGGAAAGCCCGATGCGGAACTGGTTCTGGAGAAGCTCGCCGACCGAGCGGAGGCGGCGGTTGCCGAGGTGATCGATGTCATCCGTGATGCCGACGCGGTACAGCAGGTTGAAGAAGTAGCTGATCGACGCGATGATGTCTGCCGGCGTCACGTGCTTCACTTCTTCTTCGATGCCTGCGTTGCCGATCACCGTGATGACTTTTTCGTCCTCGCTTTTTGGCGCAAAGATCTTGATCGCCTGGACGGTGATGTCGCCGTCGAGGACGCCGTTCACCGGGGTGAGCGTCTTGAATCCGGTGCCGTTTTCAAGATAAGGGGTGAGCTTGTCGAGGACGCGGCGGTCGATGACCGTCCCTTTTTCAGCGAGGATCTCGCCCGTTTCCGGATCCGCAAGCGTTTCGGCAAGCGTCTGGTTGAAGAGACGGTCCTTGATGTTCAGCTTTTTGTTCATTTTGTAGCGGCCGACGTTGGCAAGGTCGTACCGTTTTGGGTCGAAGAACCGGGAATAAAGCAGGTTTTTCGCACTCTCGACGGTCGGCGGCTCGCCCGGGCGTAGACGCTCGTAGATTTCAAGAAGCGCCTTTTCCGTGCTTTCGGTGTTGTCTTTCTCCAGTGTGTTCTGGAGGAATTCGTTGTCGCCGATCAGGTCGATGATTTCCGCGTCGGAACCGAAGCCGAGCGCGCGCAGAAGTACCGTGACCGGCAGCTTCCGTGTGCGGTCGATGCGGACGTGGACGATGTCCTTGGCGTCCGTCTCGTATTCGAGCCAGGCGCCGCGGTTCGGGATGACGGTCGCGCCGAAGCCGCGTTTCCCGTTTTTGTCCGTCTTGTCGTGGAAGTAGACGCTCGGGGAGCGGACGAGCTGGGAGACGATGACGCGTTCAGCACCGTTGATGATGAACGTCCCGTTTTCCGTCATGAGCGGGAAATCGCCCATGAAGACGTCTTGCTCCTTCACTTCTTCGGTCTCTTTGTTGTGAAGGCGAACTTTCACGCGAAGCGGCGCCGCGTAAGTGGCATCCCGCTCTTTCGATTCGCCGACAGGGTATTTCGGTTCACCGAGGCTGTAGTCGACAAACTCGAGGGAGAGATTCCCTGTAAAGTCCTCGATCGGCGAGATGTCGCGGAACATATCGCGCAGCCCTTCTTCAAGGAACCATTCGTAGGACTTCGTCTGAATCTCAATCAGATTGGGAAGCTCGAGCACCTCACTGATGCGCGCAAAACTCCTGCGCTGACGATGTTGACCGTACTGAACTAGTTGACCTGTCAACTGATTCACCCCTCATTAAAGCGATAATAGGTCTTTGCGGATGCCGGAAAATGATGTATGATATCCGAAAAGACAAAAAGAAAACGAGTTCAAGGCAGAGCTCATTTTCGGTTTCACCAGGCTTATTCCATTCCGGTCAAGTATCCCCTATGTTCAGGCGGATCTATACCATCCGCCTTCCGGGCGGACAGCCGGCTGCACTGCCGGAGCCGCCAAAAAGGGCATACGACCTCAACTTAATTGTGCATCTTATTATGCTATCACAGCATATTTGTCAAGTCAATGTTTCACCGACCTAAAAATATGGTACCCCTTCTTTTTGGAGACAGTTTCGGCATTGCCGAACAGTTCGCGGAGTTTCGCCTCGGTTGACGGGGCACCCTGCTTTTTCTGGATGACGACCCACAACTCCCCCTCCGGCGCAAGAAGACCGTGTGCATCTTCGTAGATGCGGAACACGGTGTCTTTGCCGGCGCGGATCGGCGGATTTGTCAGTACGGCTGCGAACCCGCTTCCCCGGACATCTGCGCCTCCGTCACTCTCATAGATCTCCGTGTTGCCCGCGCCGTTCGCGCGGGCATTTTCGCGCGCAAGCGACAGCGCCCGGCTGTTCACGTCGACCATGTGGACGGTGCGGCCGGGAAGCAACCTGGCCGCAGTCAGGCCGACGGGACCGTAGCCGCAGCCGATGTCGAGCAGCGGTCCGGCGGCCGGCGGTTCCTCAAACGTGTCGACCAGCAGGCGGGAACCGAAGTCCACTTCTCCCTTGCTGAACACGCCGGCATCCGTCCTGAACACGAACGGCATGCCCCGCAGCTCGGTTTTCCAAGTCATGGGTGCAGATTCCGCGTGCGGATCCTTCGAATAATAATGGTCGCCCATCCCGATCCCTCCCGATGTGTAAATTTGACGGTGAATAAGTATGCCCGCCGGCTTGGCGGTGCATACAGGAGCCGGCGCCGCCATCCGAAGGCGCACAACGGACTTCTGCAACATCCCGCCCGTTCTTTGGACATACAAAGAAAAGCCCGTCGGAAAACTGACGGGCTCTTCTATCGTGCGGTGAGGCTCTGAATTACTTGACTTCGACGCCTGCGCCGACTTCTTCGAGCTTCGCTTTCATTTCTTCTGCTTCTTCTTTCGATACGCCTTCTTTGATTGCTTTAGGCGCTTCGTCTACAACAGCTTTCGCTTCTTTGAGGCCAAGGCCTGTGATTTCGCGAACAACTTTGATGACTTTGATCTTCTGGTCGCCTGCGGAAGCGAGGACAACGTCGAATTCTGTTTGCTCTTCAGCAACAGGGCCTGCTGCGCCGGCAACTGCTACTGGAGCTGCAGCCGTTACGCCGAATTCTTCTTCGATTGCTTTGACGAGGTCGTTCAGTTCGAGGACCGTCATTTCTTTGATCGCTTCAATGATTTGCTCTTTGCTCATTGGTATTTCCTCCTAATGGTTCGGTATGGTTGCGGCTATGCCGCGATTCGATGGCTAAGCTGCCGGATTATGCGCCTTGTTCTTCCTTCTGATCTGCAACGGCTTTCGATGCAAGTGCGAAGTTGCGGATCGGCGCCTGGAGGACGCTGAGTACCATGGAAAGAAGACCTTCCCGGGATGGCAGTTCCGCCAGTGCTTTGACTTCTTCGAGAGTTGCGACGTTGCCTTCGATGACACCGGCTTTGATCTCGAGTTTTTCGTTGTCTTTCGCGAAGTTGTTGAGGATGCGCGCTGGTGCGACGACATCTTCGTTCGAGAACGCGATGGCGTTCGGGCCCGTCATGTATTCGTTGAGGGCTTCGACGCCAGCAGCTTCCGCAGCACGGCGCGTCATCGTGTTTTTGTACACTTTGAACTCAATGCCTGCTTCGCGGAGCTGTTTGCGGAGCTCGGTCACTTCGCCGACGCTGAGGCCGCGGTAGTCAACGACGACAACGGATGCCGCGTCTTTGAATTTCGTTGCGATCTCATCAACGAGTGCCTGTTTGGCTTCCAATACTGTGCTCATTTCGGCTGGACACCTCCTGTAAGTTTTTCATTCATACCGCAAATAAAAAGCTCCGTTCCACAAGAATGTAGACACGGAGCTGGAAATTGGCATCTCAAACCGATTCGGATTGAAAGCTTCTTGTCCTCGGCAGGGAATGTTTAAGCGGCGGGCCGCCCCTGCTGTCTACGGTACAAACGATATTCATAACATCGGCAATCTTACCAGATGTGCCTTGATGATGTCAAGATTATTTTTTTGCAGCGACGTTGGATGCGTCGATTTTAACTGCAGGGCCCATTGTAGTCGTCACGTTGACGGACTTCATGTAAGTGCCTTTTGCAGCGGCAGGCTTTGCTTTCTGGATCGTATCGAACATCGTCTCGAAGTTCTCGATGAGCTTTGCGTCTTCGAACGACACTTTCCCGATCGGCGCGTGGATGATGCCGGATTTGTCGGCACGGTATTCCACTTTACCTGCTTTGATGTCCTGGACGGCTTTTGTCACGTCAAACGTAACAGTGCCCGTCTTAGGGTTCGGCATGAGGCCTTTTGGTCCGAGGACGCGGCCGAGTTTACCGACTTCGCCCATCATGTCAGGAGTTGCGACGACCACGTCAAAGTCGAACCAGCCTTGCTGGATCTTGCCGACATAGTCTGCTTCGCCTACATAATCAGCGCCTGCAGCTTCCGCTTCCTTCGCTTTTTCGCCTTTTGCGAAAACGAGGACTTTTTGCGTTTTGCCCGTTCCGTTAGGAAGGACGACCGCGCCGCGGATCTGCTGGTCGTTTTTGCGCACGTCGATGCCGAGGCGGAATGCCACTTCGACGGTTGCATCGAAGTTCACCGAGCTCGTTTCTTTTGCGAGCGCGATTGCTTCGTTTACATCATAAAGCTTCGTGCGGTCCACTTTCTTGGCCGCTTCGATTTGCTTTTTGCCTTTTTTAGCCATGTTGAATTTCCTCCTTGATTGTGGTTATAGCGGATAAACCCTCCCACGAATAAGGGTTGCGGCGTTCGCGGAGAACGGGCGCAACCCTCTTAAAACAGAACAACATCAAGTGAAAGAATCAATTAGTCTTCGATCGTGATGCCCATGCTGCGGGCAGTGCCTTCGACCATCTGCATCGCTGCTTCAACAGAAGCCGCGTTGAGGTCAGGCATTTTCGTTTCCGCGATTTCGCGGACCTTATCACGCTTGACGACGGCGACCTTGTTTTTGTTCGGTTCGCCGGACGCCTTGTCGATGCCGGCCGCTTTCTTCAGAAGAACGGCTGCCGGCGGAGTTTTTGTAATGAATGTGAACGAACGGTCCTCAAACACCGTGATCTCAACAGGAATGATGAGGCCTGCCTGATCCGATGTCCGGGCGTTGAATTCCTTACAGAACCCCATGATATTGACACCTGCCTGACCGAGCGCCGGTCCGACCGGTGGCGCCGGGTTTGCTTTGCCGGCAGGGATTTGAAGTTTTACAAGCTTAATCACTTTTTTAGCCACGAGACACACCTCCTTAAGTCCGTGATGTGGTAATAGGGTTGCCCCTCCCACTCAATATGTGTCTGCCGGCACGTTGCCGGTAGAATACGGTTAATCCGCACAAGCTGATTTTCAGCCTGACCTTTGAAATGATACCATTATCGGCGCCTGCTTGCAAGTGCCAACCGGTCAAATTTTCCGGATTTGTACGAAATCGAGTTCCATCTTCGTTTCGCGGCCGAACATTTCCACGGCCACCTTGACTTTGCCTTTGGCGGCGTCGACTTCTTCGATGCGCCCCTGGAAGTTGGCGAACGGCCCTTCCAGCACTTCGACGAGGTCGCCTTCCGACACGTCGATTTCAACCTTGCCTTCCTTCATGCCCATCTGGCGGAGGATGAAATCCACTTCCTCGGGCATGAGCGGTGTCGGTTTCGCACCGCCGCCCGAAGAGCCGATAAATCCGGTGACGCCCGGCGTGTTGCGGACAACATACCAGGAGTCGTCCGTCATGATCATTTCGACGAGCACATAGCCCGGGAATGTCTTGCGCATGACGGCGCGCTTCTTGCCGTCTTTGTAGTCGATCTCTTCTTCTTCCGGCACGACGACACGGAAGATTTTATCGGTCATCCCCATCGTGTCCACGCGCTTTTCGAGGTTGGCCCTTACCTTGTTCTCGTATCCCGAGTAAGTGTGCACCACGTACCAATTTTTCTCCATCGATTCGGACTGGCCGTCCGTCCCTCCCTTTCCGGTCAAAATGAAAAAGCCCGTTCGGACAATCAGACGGGCTATTCTTCAAAAATATATTCACATCAGGCTTTCAGGAACCAGCGGAACACCGTCGAGATGCCAAGATCGACCAGTGCAAAGAAGACTGCCATGAAAATGACCGTCGACAGGACGACGACCGTATAGCGCGTCAGTTCCTTGCGCTTCGGCCAGCTGACCTTCCGCATTTCCGAAACGACGCCGTTGAAAAACTCGCGAATCTTGCCCATTGTATCGCCAAACCTCCGGAATGAAAAATAATAAGGATTGTATGATTGCACTGGGAGTTGGATGGCCAGTGGCACCCGTGTCCCGCTTTGTTTATTCCCTTGCGCTAAAAAGCATCTGTGAAGGCCGTCCGTCAAAAAGACATTCCGGCCGCCGATTGCAGATCGGTCCGTCTTCAGCCTATCACCTGCAGGGGGATGCTGTCAATGCGGCCGGGCACGATCAGCGCCCGATTCCCGCGGCGAGATGCTGCTCGAGTTTCCGCTTGATGCGCTGCAGGGCATTGTCGATCGACTTCACCTGACGGCCGAGCGCGGCGGAAATTTCCTGGTAGCTCCGGCCTTCCAGATAAAGCGCCAGCACCTGCCGCTCGAGCGGGCTCAGCACGGTGTTCATCTCTTCTTCAAGCCGGTCGAATTCCTCCCGGTGGAGCAGCAGATCCGCCGGGTCGTCCAATTCCGGTCCCGTCAGCATGTCCAGCAGGGTGCGCTCCGACTCATCATCATAGATCGGCTTGTCCAGCGACACCGACGAATTGAGCGGGATATGCTTCTGGCGCGTCGCCGTCTTGATCGCCGTGATGATCTGGCGCGTGATGCAGAGCTCGGCAAATGCCCGGAACGAGCTGAGCTTGTCCCCCCTGAAATCACGGATCGCCTTGTACAGCCCGATCATGCCTTCCTGGATGATGTCTTCCCGGTCCGCACCGACCAAGAAATAAGAACGCGCTTTCATCCTGACAAAGTACTGATACTTCCGGATCAGAAAGTCCAGGGCGTCACTGCGCCCGGAATGCGCCATTTCCACGAGCTGTTCATCACTGAATCCCCCAAACCCGTCCACATGAGCCTCATCCCGGCTGTTTGCCAACATTCAGATCACCCCGGTCCCCACACGTAGTGTCTCCCAGTATACAGGAAGGAAAATTTTAGCGTCAACCATTCATTTCAGTCCGCGCCGCCATTTTTCAAAAATTTCAGCCACGTCATCAGAGAGCGGAATCTTGGAAAACGGCCGTTTTTCCTGCAGTTTCCTCACTTTTTCGGCAATTCCCCGGCGGATGCCATTCATTTCAATTTGAAGTTCGCGGGCGGATTTCCGGAGTGCGCCCTGGGCAAAGATGACGCGCTGTTCGGTATGGTCGGATGTGGCCACATGGACCTGCACCCGCCGGCTTCCGAGTTCTGAGGCAAGCCGCTCGATCCGTTCGTCGGCGGTCTCATTTTCCTTTGTGAAGATGATTTCAACGTCGTGCCGGCGCGACGTGGTCGCAATGCCCGGGACGAACTGGGCATCAAATACGATAATGACCCGCCAGCCGGTGTACGCCCGGTACTCCGCCATCCTCTCGATGAGCAGGTCCCGTGCGTCTTCCAGCTGTCCGTCCCGGAGCGCCTTCAACTCAGGCCACGCCCCGATGATGTTGTAGCCGTCGACGAGCAGGACGTCCATCATCCTTGCCCTTCTGCGGGTTTCCTTTTCCGGAAGACTTCGTACATGAGCAGCGCGGCGGCCACAGAGGCGTTGAGCGAATTGACGTGGCCGACCATCGGCAGCTTGTAGAGGAAATCGCATTTTTCGACAAGAAGCCGCGACATTCCCCTTCCTTCGCTGCCGATGATGACTGCGAGCGGCAGGCCGGCATCCATGTTCCGGTAGTCTGCGGTCCCTTTTGCATCCGTCCCGGCAATCCAGACGCCGCGCCCCTTCAGTTCATCGACCGTTTGCGCAAGGTTCCCGACCCGCACGACGGGCACATGCTCGATCGCGCCGGTCGATGCCTTTGCAACGACGCCAGTGAGCCCGACGGACCGGCGCTTCGGAATGATGACGCCGTGGGCACCCGAAGCGTCCGCCGTCCTCAGGATCGAGCCGAGGTTATGCGGATCCTCCAGCTCGTCCAGGATGAGGAAGAACGGATCTTCCCCGGCTTCTTCTGCACGGCTGAACAAGTCGTCGAGCCCCGCGTAGTCATAGGCGGCTACACTTGCCGCCACGCCCTGATGGGTGAGCTCGGTCAGCTGGTCGAGCTTCTTCTTCGGCACCTGCTGGACGATGACGCCGGCTTCCTTTGCCATGCGGCGGATGTCGGCGGAACCGGATTTCTGCATCCCTTCGGCGATCCAGATTTTATTGAGCTGGCGTCCGGAGCGGAGCGCCTCGAGCACGGGATTGCGTCCCGCGATGATTTCTTCTTCCCTGTTCGTCATCATCCGTCCTCCCTTTCCGTTTCGGCGTGATCGAGCGCCCGGCGGATCACTTCGCCGAGCCGCTCGCCGCGGCCGAGCAGATAAAGCCACCCGATGAGGGCTTCAAACGCGGAACTGTAGTTGTACGTCTGGACATCGGTGTTTTTCGGCGAGTGCCCGGATTTTGCGTTCCGTCCGCGGCGGACGACCGCGAGCTCCCCCTCGGACAGGAAGCCGTCCGCCTCCATCGAGCGGATCGCGGAGGCCTGGGCGACGGCGGACACGTACCGCGTGGCGAGCTTGTGGAGCGTGTTCGGCTTGACCCGGCCCGAGCGGATGAGGTGCTCCCTCACCGCCTGTTCGTAGACGGCGTCGCCCATATAGGCGAGCGTCAGGGCGTTGAGCTGCCGGATGTCGGATTCCGTGATTTCGGCCATCTGCTCAGCTCCTCTTCCAGCGGACGCCCTGCCGCGTGTCTTCGAGTACGATTCCCCGGGCGAGCAGTTCATCGCGGATTTCATCGGCGCGCGCGAAGTCGCGGTTTTTCCGGGCCTGCTGGCGTTCTTCGATCAGTGACTCGATTTCTTCGGACGGCAGTTCCTCTGTCTGGGCGCCTTCCAGCTTGAGTCCGAGAACGCCGGACAGTTCGGCCATCAGGCTGCGGAATGCCTCGAGCACTTCGCGTTCGGTGTTCTTTTCGTTCAGGTACGTATTGGAAAGGCGCGCGAGGTCGAACAGGACCGAGATCGCGTTGGCCGTGTTGAAGTCGTCGTCCATTGCCGCTTCGAACGCGTTGCGCTCTTCGCTGATCTTGTGCAGCCAGATGTCTTTCTGGTCACCGTTGTCGGCGGACGCCTCAAGCCGGTGCGAGACGTTCCGGTAGGCGGTGCGCAGCCGCTCAAGCCCGTTTTCAGCGCTTTCGATCAGCTCTTGGGAGAAGTTGATCGGGTTGCGGTAATGGACCGACAGCATGAAGAAACGCAGCACTTCCGGGTCGATCTTCTGGCGGATGTCATGGACGAGCACGAAATTTCCGAGTGATTTCGACATTTTTTCATTGTCGATGTTGATGTAACCGTTGTGCATCCAGTAGTTGGCGAACGTTTTGTCGTTGTGCGCCTCGCTCTGGGCGATTTCGTTTTCGTGGTGAGGGAAGGTGAGGTCCTGCCCCCCGGCGTGGATGTCGATCGTATCTCCGAGCACCTCCCGCGCCATGACCGAGCACTCGATGTGCCAGCCCGGGCGGCCCTTGCCCCACGGACTGTCCCATGAAATTTCCCCGGGCTTCGCCGACTTCCAGAGCGTGAAGTCAAGCGCATCTTCCTTTTTCTCGCCCGGATGGATGCGGGCGCCGACCTTCAGTTCATCGATCGACTGGTGGGACAGCTTCCCGTAGCCGTCGAACTTGCGCGTCCGGTAGTAGACATCGCCCCCCGACTCATAAGCGTATCCTTTCTCGATGAGGACCCCGATGAATTCAATGATGTCATCGATATGTTCCGTCACGCGCGGATGCTCATCGGCATGCCGGCAGCCGAGCGCCTCAATGTCGGCGAAGTACGCCCCGATGAACCGCTCCGTGAGCTCGCCGACTTCTTCGCCAAGCTCGTTCGCCGTTTTGATGATTTTGTCGTCGACATCGGTGAAATTCGACACGTAGTCGACTTTGTACCCTTTATATTCCAGATAGTTGCGGACAGTGTCATAGACGATGACCGGACGTGCGTTCCCGATGTGGATGTAGTTGTAGACGGTCGGGCCGCACACGTACATCTTCACTTTCCCTTCCTCGATCGGGACGAACGGCTCCTTCTTCCTTGTGAGCGTATTGTAAATTTGGATGGCCATCATTTTTCCTCCTTGATCCGTTCCATTGTCAGTTCCTGAGTCATTTCGCGGAGCTGCGCCACTTCTTCCTGGAGCGCGGCGATTTTCCTCTCCAGCATGTCGCATTTATCCGATACGGGATCCGGCAGATTGTCATGATCCAACTTTTTCGGCACCTTGACGCCGTTCTGGATGACGATCGTCCCCGGAATCCCGACGACCGTCGAGTTCGGCGGCACGTCTTTGAGGACGACCGATCCGGCGCCGACTTTGGCGTTGTCGCCGAGCGTGATCGAACCGAGCACCTTCGCGCCCGAGGCGACAAGGACGTTGTTGCCGAGCGTCGGATGCCGCTTGCCTTTTTCCTTCCCGGTCCCGCCGAGTGTCACGCCCTGATAAAGCGTCACGTCATCGCCGATGATGCATGTTTCTCCGATGACGACACCCGATCCATGATCGATGAACAGGCGCCGGCCGATCTGCGCGCCCGGGTGGATCTCGATTCCCGTCAGGAACCGGGTGAACTGCGAGACCGCCCGGGCCATGAACCGGAGCCCGCGGCCGTGCAGCCAGTGTCCAACCCGGTATCCCCACACTGCGTGGAGACCCGCGTAAGTCAGCACAATCTCAAACGCACTGCGGGCTGCCGGGTCTTGGTCGAACACGACATGAATATCTTCTTTCATCCGTTTGAACATCGTTGTAATCCCTCCAGGTTTTTGAGCAAGGGCGAGGGGCGGCTGTGAGGGCGGGTGCTTCCGGCAACCAGGTTTTCTGGAAATCAAAAAGGCGTCCCTGTCTTCATGACAGAGACGCCTTGGATGCGCGGTTCCACTCTGGTTTGGGAAGGCGCCGCACGGATGCCCGCACGGCGGCCTTCCCCCCTCGGTGCCCGTAACGGGGGCATTCCGGCCGGCCTACTGGATTTCGGCCCGGCGCTCCGAGGTGCATTTCCGCGCGCAGCGGCCCGGGCCGCTTTCAGCCGGCGGCGGCCCTCTCTGTCGAGCATGCGCAACGTACTTCTCCTCTTCGTCGCTTTCGGTATCTTGCTGTTATCTAACTATTTTACAGAGGGCGGACGGAAAGTCAATCGTTCTGTCCCGGCGGATCAGCCCGCGAAGGCAGAAACGCGCTTGAGCACTTTCTCGCGTCCGAGGAGCGAGATCGACTCCTGCAGTTCCGGTCCGTGCGTCTGTCCGGTCGTGACGACGCGGATCGGCATGAACAGGTTTTTGCCTTTGTGGCCCGTTTCTTTCTGGACGGCCTTGATCGCCGACTTGATCGATGCCGGATCGAACGATTCCAGCGACTCCAGCTGTGCCTTGAATGCGGTCATCACTTCCGGCACCTGCCCGCCCGCCAAAACTGCCTTTGCCTCTTCATCGTATTCAATGTCATCCCGGAAGAACTGGGCGGACAATTCGACAATTTCCGCACCGAAGCTCATCTGCTCCTGATATAGCGCAATGAGCCGCTCCGCCCACTCTCGCTGCTCTGTGGACAGCTCATCCGGCAGAAGGCCGGCCTTCTGGAGGTGCGGGAGGGAAAGCGCCACGACTTCTTCAAGCGGCAGTTCCTTCACGTACTGGTTGTTCATCCAGGTCAGCTTCTGTTTGTCGAACAGCGCAGGCGACTTCGACAGACGGTCCGCATCGAACATTTCGATGAACTGCTCTTGCGAGAAGATCTCGTCCTCTCCCTTCGGCGACCAGCCGAGAAGCGCGATGAAGTTGAACAGCGCGTCCGGCAGATAACCGAGCTCTTCATACTGTTCAATGAACTGGATGATCGACTCGTCACGCTTCGACAGCTTTTTGCGGCTTTCGTTGACGATGAGCGTCATATGGCCGAATGTCGGCATCTCCCATCCGAACGCCTCATAGATCATCATCTGCTTCGGTGTGTTCGAGATGTGGTCGTCGCCGCGCAGCACATGCGTGATCTTCATGTAGTGGTCGTCGACCGCCACTGCGAAGTTGTAGGTCGGCACGCCGTCTTTTTTCACGATCACCCAGTCGCCGAAGTCATCGGACTCAAACGACACATCGTCCTTCACCATGTCGGCGAACTTGTACGTGCGGCCTTCCGGCACGGCGAACCGGATGCTCGGCTGGCGGCCTTCCGCCTCGAGCTTCGCGCGGTCCTCATCCGTCAGATGGCGGCACTTCCCGCTGTAGCGCGGCATTTCCCCGCGCGCCTGCTGCGCCTCGCGCTCCGCCTCCAGTTCTTCCTCGGTGCAGTAGCATTTGTAGGCGAGGCCTTTTTCGAGCAGCCCGTCATACAGTTCCTTGTAAAGGTCATTGCGCTCGGACTGCCGGTACGGGCCGTATTCCCCGCCGACATCGATGCTTTCATCCCAGTCGATGCCGAGCCACTTCAGGTAATGAAGCTGAGACTCCTCGCCGCCTTCGATGTTGCGTTTGGCGTCGGTGTCCTCGATGCGGATGATGAACTTGCCGCCGTTGTGGCGGGCAAAAAGATAGTTGAAAAGCGCCGTCCGGGCGTTTCCGATGTGGAGATGCCCCGTCGGACTCGGCGCATACCGTACACGGACTTCCTGTGTCATGGATGGTTCCTCCTGTTCGAACGTGCAATAGTTTTATGCTCCGTCCATTTTAACATAGCCCGCACGGTTTGGGGGCGTGCGGAAGGATTGGCGGGAGCAGAATTGAATGATGGCCGGCCGAAAAGAAAACCGGCCCACCCGAAGGATGGACCGGCGAAGCTTCATTCATTCTTTTTCCAGCAAGATGACCGCCATGGCGGCAATGCCTTCTTCACGGCCGACAAAGCCGAGTTTCTCGGTGGTGGTCGCCTTGACGTTCACCCGGTCTTCTTCCGCGTGGAGCAGTTCCGCAATGCGGGCGCGGATGGCCGGGATGTGGGGTGCCATTTTCGGCCGCTGCGCCATGATGGTGCAGTCGACATTGCCGAGCCGGTAGCCCTTGGCCTCGATGTCGGCCCAGACGCGTTCGAGAAGGACGGCGGAATCGGCATCCTTGAACGCGGCGTCGGTGTCCGGGAAGTGGTGCCCGATGTCCCAGCCGCCGACCGCGCCAAGTGCCGCGTCGGTGACGGTGTGAAGCAGCACGTCCGCGTCGGAGTGCCCGATGAGGCCCCGCTCGTGCGGGATGGTGACTCCCCCGATGATGAGCGGCCGGTCCTCCGCAAATTCGTGTACGTCAAATCCTTGTCCGATCCTGATCAATTCTGTTCCTCCTCCAGCCGTTTCAGCAGCACTTCGCCGATTGCAAGGTCTTCTTTTGTAGTCATCTTCACATTATCATACGTGCTCTCGACGATCCTCACCGGATGGCCGAGCCGCTCGACGAGCATGGACTCGTCCGTCCCGAGGAACCCGTCCGCCGCCGCCTGTTCCTCCGCCCGGGACAGCAGAGACGCCCGGAAGGCCTGCGGCGTCTGGACAAGCCAGAGCGACTCGCGGTCCGGGGTGGATTCGACGATTCCTCCGTGCACCTGTTTCACCGTATCTTTGGCGCGCACGGCCGCAATCGCCGCGCCATGGCGCCCGGCAGAAACGGCGAGTTCGCCGATCACCCGGCGGGATATGAACGGGCGGGCCGCATCATGGACCATGACGACCGAGCCGCCGTCGCCCCCGCCCTCAATGAAGGCCCGGACGCATGCACGCACGCTGTCCTGACGCTCTTCTCCGCCGTCCGGCATGGCAGCCGCTTTTTGGATCCCCGCCTCCACCAGCATTTTTCGGATCCGCTCCCGCTCATCGGGACGGACGGCCAGGATAATCCCGCGGCAGGCCGGATCTTCTTCAAACACGCGCAGCGTCCTGATGAGGATCGGTTCGCCGCCGAGCGGGAGGAACAGCTTGTTTTCTCCTGCCCCCATCCGCCGGCCGCTTCCCGCCGCCGGCAGCATGACTGTATATTCCACTTTTGCAACACTCCATCAAGGCAGAAGGCGCAGGCATCACCGCCCGGCCTTCCGTCAGTTTTTCAGCCGAAGTTCCGGCTTGGCGAAGATCATCCGGCCGGCAGAAGTCTGCAGGACGCTCGTCACGGTGACGATGATCTGCTTGCCGATCTGGCTTTTGCCGTTCTCGATGACAATCATCGTGCCGTCGTCGAGATAGGCGACGCCCTGGTTCATTTCCTTGCCTTCTTTGATGACGGTGACACGCATCTCCTCGCCCGGGATGACGACCGGCTTGACGGCATTGGCAAGGTCGTTGATGTTGAGCACCCGGACATGGTGCAGTTCGCAAACCTTGTTCAGGTTGAAGTCGTTCGTCACGACGACCCCGCCGTTTTTCTTGGCGAGGCGGACGAGTTTCATGTCCACCTCCGGCACATCGTCGAAATCTTCGTCCGTGATGACCGTGCCGGATGCGCGCTCTTCCTGGATGCGGCGCAGGACGTCAAGCCCGCGGCGCCCCTTTGTCCGCTTCAGCGAATCGGACGAATCGGCGATGTGCTGAAGCTCGGTGAGGACAAACTGCGGGATGATGAGTTCCCCTTCGAGGAAGCCGGTCGCCGAAATGTCCGCAATCCGGCCGTCGATGATGACACTCGTGTCGAGGATTTTCTGGGTGGCCGTTTCCGGCAGGGCGGATTCGTCCGCTTTTTTCCGGTCGCCACCGGACCGGGAGAACATCTGCAGCAGCTCTTCCCGTTTCTGGAACCCGACCTGGAAACCGAGATAGCCGAGCAGGATCGTCAGGATGACCGTCAGTACATCCGTGACACCGGGAAGCCGGATTGCCCCGACCGCAAAGCTGAGCAGGAACGCGACGAGCAGCCCGATGACCAGGCCGATGGTGCCGAATAAAAGATCGATGACCGGCGCCTTGAGCAACCGTTCCTCCATCCACTTGATGAAGTTCACGGTCGGCTCGGCGAGAAGCAGGCTCAGCAGATAAAACAGGATGGCGCCGATGAGCGCCGATGTGTATCCGTTGGCAATCCAAGGCTGTGTAATGGAAAAGAAATCGAATAAAGACGGAAGGAATAAGACGCCAAGCGTGCTCCCGATCAGGATGTATGCAATTTTTACGGTAATATTGAGCATTTCAAATTCACCTCCTCTTCCTAAATTATACACGTTCGGGCGATGAACTTCCTTTCCCGGAGCGTAAGGGCCCGAAACCCCCGGCGCATACAGGATTAGGACGTTTCCGCTCTCTTGAAAGTTTCGCAATCATTCACCAAAACCCTTTATCCCGGCGGAAATAAAAAAAGACGGAACCGCTGCGCGTGGCAACGGAACCGCCTTCTTCCAATTGTATGCAGCCGGCCAGCCGCTTGTTCCGGCTCCCCGCGTCATTTGAACGCTTCGTTGAGCGCTTCGGCGACTGTATTGACGCCGACGACGGTGATGCCTTCGGGATAATCCCAGCCGCCCAGGTTGGACGCCGGGACGATCGCCCGCTTGAAGCCGAGCTTCTTCGCCTCGATGACGCGCTGCTCGATCCGGGACACCCGGCGGACCTCGCCCGTCAGGCCGACTTCGCCGATGAACACATCATACGGGCTCACCGCTTTGTCGCGGTAACTGGAGACGATGCTCGTCAGGACGGCGAGGTCGATTGCCGGTTCGTCAAGCTTCGCACCGCCCGCAACCTTGATGTAGGCGTCGGACGTCTGCAGCAGCATGTTCATCCGCTTCTCGAGCACCGCCATGAGAAGTGAAATCCGGTTCTGGTCAAGGCCGGTCGCCATCCGTTTCGGATAATTGAAGCTGGACTGGGTGACAAGCGCCTGGATTTCGACGAGGATCGGGCGCGTGCCTTCCATCGAGCAGACGACGGTCGAGCCGGCAGCCCCCTGCGAGCGCTCCTGCAGGAACAGTTCCGACGGATTGAGCACTTCCTTGAGGCCCGCTTGGATCATTTCAAAGATCGCCATCTCGTTCGTCGAGCCGAACCGGTTCTTGACGCTGCGCAGGATCCGGTACGTGTGATGGCGCTCGCCCTCAAAGTACAGCACCGTATCAACCATGTGCTCGAGCAGCCGCGGCCCGGCGATCTGGCCTTCCTTCGTGACGTGGCCGACGAGGAAAATCGCCGTGCCCGTCGTCTTGGCGATCCGCATGAGCTCCGCGGTGCACTCGCGCACCTGGCTCACGCTCCCCGGTGCGGATGTGATGTCGGGATGATGCACCGTCTGGATCGAGTCGACGATGACGAATTCGGGCTTCAGATCCCCGATCGACTGCTTGATGTGCTCCATGTCCGTTTCGGAATAAATATAAAGCTCGGGAGACGTGACGCCGATCCGCTCCGCGCGCAGCTTTGTCTGGCGGACGGATTCCTCACCGGACACATACAGGACCCGGCGGCCCTTTTCCGCCAGCAGCGAGGATACCTGCAGCAGGAGCGTCGACTTCCCGATCCCCGGGTCGCCGCCGATGAGGACGAGCGAGCCGGGTACGACTCCGCCGCCGAGCACCCGGTTGAGCTCGTCGAACGCCGTCTCGACGCGCGGCTCTTCCTGTGTCTCGACCGAGGTGATCGGGGAAGCCTTGGCGGCAGCCCCCGACTCGGTGCGGAAAGCGCCTCTTGTGTTTTTCGAGACGATTTCGACTTCCTCATCCATTGTGTTCCATTCGCCGCAGCCCGGGCACCGGCCCATCCACTTCGGCGATTCGTAACCGCAATCCCGGCACATGAACTTCGTTTTCTTCTTTGCCATTTGGACCTCCAGGCACGGAAAAGACATCCCGCCGCAGTGAAGCGGACGGGATGCCCTGACCATTCTTTTTATACTCTTATTCTATCACTCTTTGGCATTTCCTGCAGTTGCGGGCTCTTCGGTCCGGACAGTATACCCGCCGTCCGCATCCACATCGAACACGACCTTGTGACCCGCGAGCACTTCGCCTTTGAGGAGCTCTTCGGACAGCCGGTCTTCCACGTTTTTCTGCAGCGCGCGGCGGAGCGGACGGGCACCGTACTCCGGATCGTATCCTTCGTCGGCGATCTTTTCCTTCGCGGCTTCCGTGATCACGAGCTCAATGTCCTGTTCAGACAGCCGCTTCGTGAGCTGGTCGGCCATGAGGTTGACAATGTGGCCGAGCTCGTCTTTCGACAGCGAGTGGAACACGATCATTTCGTCGACACGGTTGAGGAATTCAGGGCGGAACGCCTTTTTCAGTTCGGAAAGCATCGTATCCTTCATGTCTTTGTGCGCCTGCTTGCCGTCCTGGATGTTGAAGCCGACGTATTTGTTCTGCTTCAGCGTTTCGGCGCCGACGTTGGACGTCATGATGAGCACCGTGTTGCGGAAGTCGACCGTGCGGCCTTTCGAGTCGGTGAGGCGGCCGTCTTCCAGCACCTGCAGAAGGATATTGAAGACATCCGGGTGCGCCTTCTCGATCTCATCAAGCAGGATGACCGAGTATGGCTTGCGGCGGACTTTCTCCGTCAGCTGGCCGCCCTCTTCAAATCCGACGTAGCCTGGAGGCGACCCGACAAGCCGGGAAGTCGAGTGTTTTTCCATGTACTCCGACATGTCGATCCGGATCATGGAATCCTCGTCGCCGAACATCACTTCCGCAAGCGCGCGGGCGAGTTCCGTTTTCCCGACGCCCGTAGGTCCGAGGAAGATGAATGAGCCGATCGGGCGCTTCGGATCCTTCAGGCCGGCACGCGCACGGCGGATGGCTCGGGACACCGCATCGACCGCCTCGTCCTGGCCGATGACCCGCTTGTGCAGTTCCTCTTCCATGTTGAGGAGCTTCGCCGTTTCGGTTTCGGCAATTTTCGAAACCGGGACGCCGGTCCACATGGAGACGACCTGCGCGACGTCATCGACGGTCACTTCGGATTCTTTCTTGCCCTGTTTTTCTTTCCATTCTTCTTTTGTCTTTTCAAGCTCTTCTTTCAGCTTCTGTTCCTTGTCCCGGAACGAAGCCGCTTTTTCGAATTCCTGGCTCTGGACGGCCGCGTTCTTCTCGGAGCGGATGCTGTCGAGCTTCGCTTCCAGTTCCTTGAGGTCAGGCGGCGTCGTGAACGAGCGCAGGCGCACTTTCGATCCCGCTTCGTCGATCAGGTCGATCGCCTTGTCCGGAAGGAAGCGGTCGGAAATGTAGCGATCAGAGAGCTTGGCGGCCGCTTCGACCGCTTCGTCCGTGATTTTCACGCGGTGATGCGCCTCGTAGCGGTCCCGCAGGCCGTACATGATCTTGATCGTGTCCTCGACGTTCGGCTCGTCAACCTGGATCGGCTGGAACCGGCGCTCGAGGGCAGCGTCCTTCTCGATGTATTTGCGGTACTCGTCAAGCGTCGTGGCCCCGATGCACTGGAGCTCTCCGCGTGCGAGCGCCGGCTTGAGGATATTGGACGCATCGATGGCACCCTCTGCGCCGCCTGCACCGATGAGTGTGTGGAGCTCGTCGATGAACAGGATGATGTTGCCGGCCTGGCGGATCTCTTCCATCACTTTTTTCAGCCGGTCTTCAAATTCGCCGCGGTATTTCGTGCCGGCGACGACCGTGCCCATGTCGAGTGTCATGACCCGCTTGTCACGGAGCGTTTCCGGAACTTCGTTGTTGACGATCTGCTGGGCGAGGCCTTCTGCAATCGCCGTTTTACCGACGCCCGGCTCCCCGATGAGGACCGGGTTGTTTTTCGTCCGGCGGGACAGGACTTCGATGACCCGCGTGATTTCCTTTGACCGGCCGATGACCGGGTCAAGCGTTCCTTCGCGGGCGATTTCCGTCAGGTCGCGCGCCAGGCCGTCGAGCGTCGGCGTGCTGGCGGACGGGTTGCCGCCTCCCGCACCCGGCTGCCCCTGGCCGTTTTCATTGCTGCCGAGCAGCTGGAGCACTTGCTGGCGGGCCTTGTTCAGGCTGACGCCGGCGTTGGCGAGGACGCGTGCCGCGACTCCTTCCCCTTCACGGATGAGCGCAAGGAGGATATGTTCCGTGCCGACGTAGGAATGGCCGAGCTTTCTCGACTCGTCCAGGGAAAGTTCAATGACTTTCTTTGCGCGCGGCGTGTAGTGGATGATCGGGCCGACTTCCTTCGTTCCGGTGCCGACTAGCTTTTCGACACCCTCCTCGATCGTTTCAAAATTCACTCCGATCGCCTCGAGCGCCTTGGCGGCGATGCCGCCGCCCTCGCGGATGAGGCCGAGCAGGATATGTTCAGTCCCGATGGCATCGTGGCGCATCCGGATCGCTTCTTCCTGGGCAAGCTGGAGCACTTTTTGCGAGCGTTGCGTAAAGCGGTTGAACATCATGCAAATCCCTCTCTTCTTGTGTAATCGATCTTTAGGCAGTTTCATGCCGACATTCAGATTCTATAAGTCAACGTTCCCCTTTTCGGCGGCGGATAAAACCGCCGGAGAGCGCAAAATTGATTTTGACTATCTTTGACTATTATATCGCGGAAGGGGCCGCCTTTCAAAATATATGCTCCGGCAGCCCCGTCATTGATTTATTCTTCCGGCGAGTCTTTTTCGCCGCGCTCCATGGCGATCCGCTCGCGCATGAGTTTGGCGCGGAACACGTCGCGCTCTCCGGGCTGCAGGCTCTCCCCGGCAAACTGCTGGAGAAATGCCGGCTGCATGAAGATCATGAGTTCGTTGAGAACGGAGACGTCGACGCCCTCGATGATGCCGAGGTCGATGCCGAGGCGGACGTCCGACAGCCGGGTCGCCGCCTCATCGGTTGCGAGCACGCGCGCATTGCACAGGATGCCGTATGAGCGCCAGATCCGGTCCTCCAGCTTCACGGCCGACCGCTCCCGGAGTGCCCGGCGCGCACGCTCTTCCTGCTCAATGAGCCGTTCGGTCAGGTCGCGGAGATCCTTCAGGATGTCGCGTTCGGACTTGCCGAGCGTAATCTGGTTCGATACCTGGTAGACGTTGCCGAGTGCATCGGAGCCTTCCCCGTAACTTCCCCGGACGACCATGCCGAGCCTGGCGACCGCCTGGGCGATCCTGGCCATGTTGTTCGTCATCGACAGGGCCGGCAGATGAAGCATGACCGAAGCCCGCAGGCCCGTGCCCGTGTTCGTCGGACAGCTCGTGATATAGCCGAAGTCCCCGTCGAACGCATACGGGAGTTTCGCCTCCAGCCGGTCGTCGATTTCATCCGCCCGCTCAAACGCCTCCATCAGATGGAGGCCCGGGTAGATCACCTGGATGCGGATATGGTCTTCTTCGTTGACCATGATGCTGACCGATTCGTCATCTGACAGAATGACCGTCCCCGGACGTTCCGGGTCGGCGAGCTGAGGGCTGATAAGGTGCTTTTCGACGAGCACCTGCCGCTGCAGCGCCGGCATGCTCTCCATGCGGATGCAGGAGAACGGTTCCCCTTCGCCCGTCAGGACGGCTGCCGCCTGGCGCTCCACTCCCTCGGCCTCTTCCCGGCTGAAGTCGATCGGGAATCGGTGCCCCGCAAGGTTGCGCGCCAGCCGGATGCGCGTCGACAGCACAATGTCGGAATGCTCGCCGCGGCTTCCCATCCAGGGGGTCACGGCATTCTGCAAAAATTTCTCAATCGACGTCACCGGAATCGCCTCCTTCCGCGAGACTCCGCTCCAGGCCCCGAATCTCATCACGGATCCTGGCAGCTTCCTCGAATTCCTCGGAGCCGATCGCCTCTTGCATGAGCCCCCTCAGTTCTCCGATCTTCCGCTCTGCAGACACCCGGCCGCTGAAGCTTTCCGGCACTTTTCCGGTGTGCTCCGCGTGCCCGTTCTGAACTTTCCGGAACACTTGGGGCAGCTCTTTCCGGAATGCGTCGTAACAGTCCGGGCAGCCGAATTTTCCCCGTTCAAGGAACCGGCGGAACGTCAGTCCGCACGTCGGGCATTCCGGCCCTTCCTCCACGCTCTGCGGACGGCCCGCCTGTTGCGGGATCCCCCCGCCGATCCAATTGGCCAGAAACTGCTGTATGCCGAACGGATCGCTTCCGAAGTCGCCCTGGAACGGATGGAAATGGGACGCACAGACGTCGCACAGATGCCGCTCCTGCGTCTTGCCGTTTTTGCTTTGCGTCACAACGACCGATGCCGGCCGTTCATGGCAGTGGTCACAGATCAAAACAAACACCTCTTTCCGGATGTAGGCGGCGGTTTCAGCCGTTCCGGCCGTCGCCTTCCGCCTCGCCGCCCGTTTCTTTCCGGCCGGCCGCGTCTCTGTTGCCTGCTTCTTCATATTTCAGGGTCATCAGCATGGCCTGGATGATGCGTGAACGCAGCAGATCACGCTCGGGCAGCTGGGAGATGAGCGTCATCCGGTCCACTGCGGCGAGCATCATCTTCGCCTCCCGCTTTGAAATCACTTTTTCATCAATGAGCCGGCGGATCACATCTTCCGCCATCGACTGGGTGGACCCTTTCTTGATCGTTCCGATGATCTGGTCAATCAGATCAATCCGGCTGTGCGGACGGATTCTCACGATGCGGATATAGCCGCCGCCCCCCCGCTTGCTTTCGACCATATAGCCTCGTTCGGTCGTAAACCGGGTGTTGATGACGTAGTTGATCTGCGAAGGGACACACTGGAATTTCTCCGCCACTTCGCTCCGCTTGATCTCCGCCATGCCGTCCTGTTCAGTTTCGATGATGGCTTTCAAATATCCTTCAATAATGTCCGAAATGTTGCGCAACGGAATCACCTCTTTTCTTCCATGCCTCATCCGGCCGCTGACTTTGACTATCTTTGACTTAATTATACAATGCGTTCCAGACGGTTGCAACGGATTTGCCGCGGCCCTGTTTTCATAAGAAAGGACTTTTTCAGTTGGAACAGGTTTGCCCCTGCTGGCCGGCGGGTAAAGAAGAAGTTGTGGACGGGGTCTCTGCCCCAGTATCCGCGACGAGGATTTTTTCTCATCTGTTTTTTCCTCTTGGAATGACCCCTCAAACAAAAACCCCCGGATGAATTTCAAAACACCGGAGGAGATTTGAATTTGACTGCAGTTTTGAACTGGTATGACAAGCTGAATGAGTACTTTCCCGTTGAAGAAATGAAGTCACGGACCCACATGGAAACATTGCTCGCGGAAAAGGAAGGCATCTACGGCAAGGATGAAGGGCCGGATCATGTTCTCATGTATGCCGAATTCGATGATTTTCTGTTCGTTGACTATCTTTACGTTTCGTCCGAGTCCCGCGGGCAAGGACTCGGCGGCAAGTTGATCCGGAAGCTGAAAGCGAAAGGCAAGCCGGTGATCTTGGAAGTCGAGCCGGTCGATTATGTCGACACAGACACGTCCAAGCGGCTGAAATTTTACGCGCGCGAGGGCTTCTGCCATGCGAGGCGGATCGGGTACAGCCGCCGTTCCCTTGCCACCGGCGAGAAAAATGATCTCGAAATCCTCTACTGGTCGCCCGACGGCGCCGGAGAGGAAGCCGTCGAGCAGGCGATCTTCAACGGCATGCGCCGGACATACGAAGAAATCCATACGTACAAGGATGCCGACTTTTACGGAGTTTCATACGAACCGGCCGATGCCGTCTTTGACTTCCACCGGAAGCAGGAACAAAAAGAAGACCTTCTCGAGCCGTTCGCCGTCTGACGCATCAGACGCCCCCGTCATGACGGACGGGGGCGTCTTTTTTTAGGCGCGCGGAGCGGACACGGCTGCCGGACATACGGTAGCTGTTTCCCGACATTCGGGCGCCGTATCCCGACACTCAGCCAGCTTTACCGGACATTCTCATTCGGCGGCGGCGGGCCTGCCATTTAAAACAGCCTCCGGCGGCGGAGGCTGTTTTTCACTTTCCGAGCGACAGGTTGTCGAGTTCTTTCACCGGCAGGAACAGCTCGCCGGTTTCGAGGTAAGTCACGCTCAGCCGGTCGCCTTCTTCGATATAGACGGCGAGCGGGACGGATTCGGTAGAAGCGAGGAAGCTGCGGCCGTCGTCGCCGAGCACCGAGACGAGGGTGAAGTCGCCGGCGCGTTCTTTGTAGACGCGCTTGACGGTCATTTCCGCCTTCGCCTCCTCGGCTCCGGATGCGCCGTCGACGGAGGAGCCCCCTCTTTGAAGCGCCGTCTTGTACAGCTTCAGCGCTTCATTCGGCGAGTTGGCATACACGGAGATTTCCGGGTTGGCCGCCGAGACGATGAAGTAGTTCTGCAGGAAGCCGTTCGAGTCGAGCACCGGCGTCAGCCAGCTGGCCTCGCCGTAGAAGTTGTACAGCACCGGCATCTCGCCCGACCACTTCTTCTCGATGAATTTCTTTTCGATGATCTGCAGCGCACCGGCCGAGTCCATATACGACTCTTCAAGATCACCTGTGTAGTAAATTGCCTCGCCGGTCCGGCCGTCGGTGAGCGAGTAGCCGAGCATTGAGTCCACTTCCTCTTTCGGGCTCGTGAAGTCGGTGAAGTAATACATATGACCGGTTTCATCGAACACCGGGCTGACGTTCGCTTCCACGCCCTCGTCGGACGGCAGCTTCACGTCTTTCTTGCCGAATTTCGAGTTCCAGAAACCGTGGACGTAATTTCCGTAATAGCTGTTCGCCAGGCTGACGGCTTCCGGCGAGACGGCCCCGTCGATGTAATCCGGGATGTCCTTGAGTGCATACCGCTTCGTCTTGCCGGTTTGCGGATCGGTGACGACGACACCTTTCACGTCAAAGCCGTTCCGGGCGGAGATGAAGTTTCCGTAAGACCGGATGTAATGCGGCTTTCCGTCGTCATCGACCTCCAGCTGCACATCCCCGTAATAAATCATGCCCGGCTCCGCGTTGCGCATATGCCGCTCCACGTTTTTATGGAAATAGGACGACGGCGTGTAGGCCATCTCGGTCTTCACAAACTTCGGATTGTCGGCCGAGTCGGTTGCGCTCATTGTGAAGTAGCCCGGCACCGTTCCGGCGTTCATCCATTTGAAGAAGCCCGCAAACTCCACCGGCGCGATGTAGACGAATTCTCCGTTCACCGTCTGGATCTGCAGCTTTCCGAGCTCATAGTAACTGGTGTTCGGCACCTGTCCGAACGCTTTCTTCATCTTGTTCCGCGCGAATTTCGGCGGCACGCTCGCCGGCGTCTTCGTCTCGTCGAAAGCCGCAATCTCGACGGCTTCGTCCATTTCGACGGCTTTGTATTTCCGGTCCGCGTTAAACAGCGGCGCAGTCAGCACATAGGCGGCGAACACGAGCGCCGCAAGCGACAGCACGGTCCGCCCTTTCCGCTCGCTCCCAGCCGACATGGCCGCCCCCGCCAGCGAGGCAACGAGCACCGCCGGCCAGAGCGACGTCCAGTTCCGGTCGATGTTACCGGCATAGTAGACGACGAACACGATCACGACTGCGGCAACCGCCGTCCCGACCAGGAGCGGCGACGTCCGCACGTTCACCAAAGCCGTCTTGCCGTCTTCCTTTACCTTCCGGCTCATCCGGAACGGAACGGCAAGCAAAGCGAGGACGATCCCGGCGATCAATGAAAATAAAATCAAGTTCAGCATGGGGCTGACCCTTCTTTCCGTTTTGGATTCTCTCTTCATCTACGGACGGAGCGGCACCGGCGTTTCAGAATCTGAAGTATTTCTTTTTGCAGGGCACAAAAAATTAGGCGGGCGTATTCCGAACAGAGGCAGTCCTGTTTTTCTTGTTGCAAGGATTACAAGGGTTCAGCGGAGAATCTTTTCAAGCACAGAACAGGAGGTAATTCCATGACTTTTTACAGTTACTTGGCGACGGACCGGCCGCTGCCAGCGGGCAATCTCGGGGAGAATGTCCGGATCGTAAAGTTTTCGGAACTGCCGCCGACCGATGATCCGGCTGACTGGCGGAATCTGCTGGATAAAAAATCGCTGGCTGATTTGGCGGATGAGGACGTGCGGGTGTATGACACGGAGTTGGACGCGGTGTTTGTATCATTGACGCCGGTGGACGGAGAGCCGGCCGATCGGCTGCCGGTGTCCAAGCCGTTCGTCCTCCAGGTTGACGGAATATTCGAAGGGAATCCGGAATCCGTGCAAAAATGCACGGATGAACTGCTTGCATTCCTGCGCGGGGAGTTGGTTCCGGGGGAGGAAGCAGAGCTGTACACCTGCCTTTCCGGCGAGGAGGGGCTGCCGAGGAACGAACAGCTGGACCGCGATGTCCGTCTGGAAGGTTCCGATGTCCGGGTTCCGCTCTGGTTCCGAGACCGCCAGCTCGTGATGCTGAAGCGATGAGTCAAAATTTGGGCACCCCTGATTCCCGGCTGAATGTGGTAGACTCCCCCGCAATCGGGTATAGAGGAAACGATGCGCCCCCATACTCGGAGAAAGGGCCGCCGGGAAAAAAGGAGTGTGAGCGAGTTGGAACAAGCTGACCGTTTTGAGATCCGGTCCGTCGTCCACCGCGAGGGATTGATCGAGTTTGACTGGGATGACCCGGGAGAGTCGTACCGGGTGTACAAGGAAGGCCGGCTTGTGCAGGAAGGGCCGGTCTGTGACTTTACGGACGAGGACGTCATGCACGGGAAAATGTATCATTACGCGGTCGAGTGCCTGGACGGCCGTGAACGGGTCACAGATGTGATCCGTATGCAGACATCCGCCCTCAAGACCAAAAAGGACACAGCCAACCCGGTCCGCCAGATCGTCTTCACCACGATCGTCGCAAAGTCGCAAATCGCCCTGGCGTGGGAGAAGATCCCTCAAGTGAAGAAATATGAAGTGTACCGCGACGGAATCCTCCTCGAACAGACGGAGGGCACCCATTTCATCGACCGTGAAGTGCCAGATGCGCCGAGCGTCTATGCCATCCGCGCGGAGCGGCCCGCGCAAGAGTCCGAGGAGCCGCTGAGCTCCCCGAAGACGATGCTCGGCCGGATTGCCGGCCTGTTCAATCCGGAGTCCAGCACGAAAGAGGATGTGACCGAAGAATTCTGGATGACCAAGATGCTCGGCCGGCCGAGTGAGATGCTGCTGCCCGTCGAGGAATGGCGCGAGCCGGATCCGGTTTCCCGCTGGAAGTTCCGCTATACGACTTTCCTTGCCGAAGAGAAAATCAGCAATCCGAACATCCTGTCGCCGAACCGGACATTCGACGGTGACGGCAGGGAATTCGATCCGGAAGGCGAAAGTTTCCGGACGCGTGCCGACGTGACACTGTCGTACACGGACCGCGGGTATCCGCTCGTCTTCACGAAAGAAGCGGGGAAAACGGTCGCCTACGGGATCTCGGGCCGCAAGCGGGAAGAGGGCCGCGCGTCGATCGAGGACTTCACGATCGAGCCGCTTGAGCATGACGGCCGGGAATTCGGATTCGTTCTCGAGCACTCCGTCGGCAACCCGATCACCCCCGCCCCGACGATCGACTACGAAGTCCATGCGGTGCTCCGCCAACACGGCACGTTCGAAGTGACCGGCTACCATGACCAGGCCCCCCATCATGAAGTGTATCTCGACAAGGGTGACGGCTGGTTCCCGATCCACCGTGCCGAGTCAAAAGGACTCGCCCACATGTCCGAGGTGATCGCCTACCAGCATTGGAACACGTCTAGCTTTGAGTGAGCGCGGGAAATGAAGCGAAACGGCACCGTGCAGGGTGAGGACGGGAAGGTGAAGGCATGTACGAAACGAAAGACTCGCATTTCATCATCTATGACACGCCGGCACTGGTCATCGTCGGCTTGGTGATCATTTTGCTTCTCGCCCTGTTCTTTTTCCTTAGGAGGAAAAGGAAGAACCGGTGAGGAGGCAAATCAAACAGGCTGCACGGGAACCGGATGAATTCCGGATTCCGTGCAGCCTTTTAATGACGTTTTTTAAGCCAAAAATCGCTTTCTGATGTCTGGCGGCGGAAGCATGCAGGCATCCACCTGCTTCTTGCCGAACCACTTGAACCGGTTGGCCGCGACGTAATCGTATGCACGGTCGCGAATCGGTTTGGGGACAAGTATGAACAGGAACAGCAGATGCCAGAGCCCGTCGAGCTTCTTGGCGATGTGAAGGGCGGCGGCCGACTTCGTGTACGCCCGGTCCCCCTCGATCAGCACCATCGAGTCGACGTCATCCGGGATGCGGTGCTTCTTTCTCAGTTCCTGGCCGACGTCGCTTTGCAATGAAGCATATTTGAAATGTCCGGCGGGGTCGCGCTTGATGATGAACTGGACGCTTTTATCACAGAAGTTGCATTCCCCGTCGAACAGCACAATCCGTTCCTTTGCCATGCGGGTTCCTCCTTTTCAGCCGGATTCACAGTGTTTCTTCATGTATTCCCGCTATTCTTGCAGACAAACCGGAGCGGGCCGTGACGCGCGTCTACCTGTCCCGGGTCCTTGCTGCATGTAATAGAAGGAACAGGGAAGGAGGTGTGTTTCCATGAATCGCCACCATCATCACCACCGCTGCCACTCTCATCACATGCAACACGGCGGATCGCACGGCCGGTGCCCGATCGTCTGCCCGCCGACGTACCGGTTCCACGACTCCTTCACTGAGTGTGAAGTACCGTTCGTTCACCCGATCGTCAACGTCAACCGGCAGAATATCGTCAATGTGCCGCGACACTACTTCACCGAAACGTCCACTACGGTTCCGGGCCGCAACATTTACGCGAATCCCGGCTTCGGCAGACCGGGCTTTGGCGGACCGGGCTTCGGAGGTCCCGGCGGCTTTCAAGGCGGCGGCTACTGAGTTATGATAAACTATCCTTAACTCAACCAGTTAAAGGATGACACCATTGAAACGTGCACTCACATTCGCCATACCGATCATGCTCATCGTCGCCGGCGTCGCCTGGTGGTATTTGAACAAGGAGTTCCAGGACGTCCCGGAACTCCACCGCCTCTACATGGCGGTCGGCGCCGCCCTTCTCAGCGGCGTCCTCTCCTGGTTCCTCTTCCCT
This sequence comes from Bhargavaea ullalensis, assembly GCF_042432615.1. NCBI lineage: Bacteria > Bacillati > Bacillota > Bacilli > Caryophanales > Caryophanaceae > Bhargavaea > Bhargavaea ullalensis. The sequence continues at coordinate 102,604 of NZ_JBHLWY010000043.1, read as the reverse complement.
GAAGAACCGAAGGAATAGGCGCTGCCCCCCGCTTTTGCGGGGGTTTTTTATTGCTCGATCACAACCTTTTTGTCATAACCAGGTCGCGCTGTTCATCGGTTCCCATGAAAAATGAATGGGATCCGGTCTGAACAAAGCCGGATTTTTCGTAGAACCGGATGGCGTCCGGGTTATGTTCCCAGACACCGAGCCAGAGTCTGGTCTTGCCTCGTTCCCCGGCCAGCTTGACGGCCAAATCCATCAGTTGCCTGCCCAGTCCCCTGCCCTTGAACTTCGAGCGGATGTAGATGCGCTCGACTTCCATGGCGTCTTTGCCCATCTTTTCAGTCTGGGCAGTCCCTGTGTTTACTTTCAGGTAGCCCGCAGCTTCCCCTTCTGCGAAAACCAGGAAAAACTCCGATTGCGGTTCGGCCAGTTCGGCGGCCAGTTTTTCCGGCGCGAACGCAGTTTCAATGTAGGCCCGCATGATTTCTTGCGGATTGTGCGCCCCGAATGTCTCCTCGTACGTGTCTATTCCCACTGCCCGGATTGCCTCCAGGTCCTCCGCACCGCACTTTACTATTTCCGCCTTCATCTCTTTTTCTCCCCTTTCCCGGCCTGCTCAGTACTCCCGCCGGTTCCCTTTTTTAACATGCTCCCAGTCTTCTTCGACATTCTTCCTGATCCTGAAGAGGAGGTCTTCGGCAATCCGGATTTCTTCTTCCGAAAGTCCTTCCAGCGCCACGTGCCTGGAATGCTCATTTTCACGGATGATGAACGGGTAGATGTCTTCACCCATGACAGTCGGGTACAGCCGTTTGATTTTCCGGTTTTGCCCATCCTCCCGCTTTTCAATAAACCCGTTTGACTCCAGCTTCTTCACTGCGCGCGCCGCAGTCGTCCGGTCCACTTTGATCATTTCGGCGAGCTTCTCCTGGATGATCCCCGGGTTTTCACAAATCCGGACCACATATAAATACTGGCCCTTCGTCAGGTCAATTTCCTTGAACTCAATGTTGCTGATGGAATCAAGTGCCCTGGCGATCATTCCGATTTCACGGAGAATATCATTCATGAGCCGTCTCCTTTCAATTTATGTTGCATTTGCAACCAAAGCGTCTTATATTCAATTTAGCGCTTCTTTGTTGCACTTGCAACAATAACATCAGAAGGGAGCGACCGGCATGAGGTATTTGTTTTACGCGTCCGGTATTTTCATCCTGACATTCGGCATCTCGCTCACCATCCGTTCGGATTTCGGAACTTCTCCGTTTGATGCCATGCTCGTCGGACTGTCGAGGAATGTGGGCCTCACGGTCGGCAGCTGGGAAATCCTCATTGCGCTCGCCCTGATCGGCACGAATTCCCTGTTGTCCCGGCAGCGTCCGGAGCTCCTCGGCCTTGTGACCGCCTTGATCACCGGTGCCGGAATCGACCTTTGGCTGTTTCTTCTCAACGGATTCCATTTGCCGGTGAACGGGGCACTCCCGTTTCTCGGCTTTTTCTTCGGCATGCTGTTCATCGGGTTCGGCAACGCGGTTTATCTGCATACAAACTTTGCGCCGGTCCCCGTTGACCGCTTGACGCTCATCATCCGCAAGATGGTCCGCCCAAATCTGTTCATGGCCAGAACGTTGATTTACGCACTGTTCCTTGCGTTTGCATTGGCCGCCGGGGGGCCAATCGGAATCGGTACCGTCCTGACAGTCTGCTTTGGAGGACTTCTCCTGAACTTCTTTGCTCCGTATGCGGGGAAATGGATCAATCCTTTGCTGCAGAGACATGCACAAAATGCAAAGGACCCTTTCCCTCATTGAGAAGGAAAAGGTCCTTTTTTAAGGTTCAGTGCGTCAGCAGCCTCGAAGCCGCACCTTCCAGCCGGTGCACGAGCACAAAGCCGATGAGGGCGCCGCTCACGCTGGAGACGAGAAATGCCGGCAGGAAGAACAGCGCACCCGCCGAGGCGCCCATCAGGATGTTCGCATACGGGGCGGCGACGAGCGACGCGATGATGCCCGTGCCTGCCATCTCTCCTGCGGCGGCCGTCCAGACGCGTCCGGTTTTCCGGAAAAACAGTCCGGCCAGCAGGGCGCCGATCATGCCGCCCGGGAAGGCGAGCAGCGAGCCGGTTCCGGTCAAAATCCGGACAAGTGCCGTGAGAAAGGCGATCCCGACTGCAGGGGCCGGTCCGAGCATAACGGCGGCGATCACGTTCACGGCGTGCTGGACGGGGAAGGCCCGCGCGACACCGGCCGGAAACGAAACGAACACCGAGCCGGCGACCGCGATTGCCGTGAACATCGCCATGAGCATGAGCTTTTTCGTCTTGCCGTTCATTTCGAAACCTTTCCTGGCTCAAGTGCTTCCCGGACCGCCTGGCGGAGTTCCCGCGCGGCCCGTTCCGGATCGCCCGCATGCGCAATCGCACTGATCACCGAGACCCCGGATGCACCGGCTTCAATGACGGGCGCCGCGTTGTCTTCCCGAATGCCTCCGATGCCGACAATCGGAAGGTCCGGGTAAGCGGACTTTGCGCTGGTGATAAGTTCAGTGCCGGAGGCGGCCCGGGCATCTGGTTTGGACCGCGTCCCGTAGACTGGCCCCATGCCGAGGTAATCTGCGCCGGCGGAACGGGCGGCGGCCGCTTCGTTTACGTCGTGGGCCGAGACGCCAAGGATCATCCGGTTGCCGATCCGGCGGCGGATCTCTGCCGCATTTCCGTCTTCCTGGCCGATGTGCAGTCCGTCGGCGCCGGTCGCAACCGCCAGTTCCAGGTCATCATTGACGATGAACGGGACCCCGTACTGCCGGCAAAGATCCCGGCAGCCGGCGGCAAAGTCCGCAAGAGGCTCCCCTTTCAGCGCGCCCGGCCCTTTTTCGCGGAGCTGAAAGCAGGTCACGCCGCCGCGAAGCGCCGATCCGAGCACGGCGAGCGGGTCGCGGCCCGCCGTATTGCCGCTTCCCATGATAAAATAAACCGCCAGTTGTTCACGATTCAACGGTGATCGCCCCTTTCGCCGACATGCCGCCGATCCGGTGGTAGGCCCAGTGGTTTGTCGGCCCGTGGCCCGATCCGATGCCGAGCCCGTCGGAGATCGCCGCCTGGATGAACCGCTTTGCTCCTTCCGCGGCGTCCGGCAATGTTTGCCCGGCCGCGAGGAATGCGGTCAGTGCGGCGGAAAACGTGCAGCCCGTCCCGTGTGTGTCCTTCGTGTGGATCCGCTCACTCGAGAGGACCATCCGGCTGCCGTCACGGTCCATGTACAGGTCGGATGCCCGGCGCTCATCCGTGCGGTGTCCGCCCTTGACAATGACCGCCCGCGCACCCATCCCGAGCAGGCTGCGGCCGGCCTTTTCCATGTCGGACTCGCTCCGGATGTCCATGCCGGTGAGGACTTCCGCTTCCGGGATGTTCGGAGTGATGACCGCCGCCAGCGGGATCAGTTCCTTGGCGAGCGCGTCCACCGCCTCCTGCTGCAAGAGGTTCGCACCGCCCTTTGCGATCATGACCGGATCCACGACGAGCGCCGGCCGGTCCGCCTCCTCAAGTGACCGGGCAACCGCGCGGATGATCTCTGCTGAAAACAGCATGCCGGTTTTCACGGCGGATACTTCGAAGTCTCCGAACACCGCGTCCGTCTGCGCCGTCACGGCTTCCCCTCCGAGCGGCCACACGCCGTGGACGCCGAGCGTATTCTGTGCGGTGACCGCTGTAATTGCGGACGTGCCGAACACGCCGAGTTCCTGGAACGTCTTCAAGTCTGCCTGGATTCCGGCCCCGCCGCCGGAATCCGATCCGGCAATCGTCATGGCCACATGCGTCATGCCCGCACCTCCCTTGTTTCGGCTACCGCAGCTGCCTCCACGCCTTCCAGCAAATACAGCTGGTCGATGAATGCAGTCCCGAAGGTGCCCGGACCCTGCACACCGGCCGCTGCAAGCTCCCCGGCCGTTTTGTAAAATTTGAGGGCCTCCGCCACTGCCTCAAGCTTCGAGTCTCCGGCCGCGGCGATAAACGCGCCGCACACCGCGCTCAGGAGGCACCCCGTCCCCGTCACGCGCGACAGCAGTTCATGGCCGCCTTCGATCCGGAACGTCTTCATGCCGTCCGTGACGTAATCCACTTTTCCGGTGACCGCGACGAGGCAGCCATGCTCGCGTGCCGTCCTCTCCGCAACGGCACGGACATCCATCTTCCCGCTTCCCGCGTCGACGCCGGACGCCTGCCAGTCTTCCGCCGCAATCGCCGCAAGTTCGCCGGCGTTGCAGCGGATGAGCGTCACATCAAGGTTTCCGAGGATCCGCCGCACGGCTTCCCTCCGGAAAGAGGTCGCACCCGCGCCGACCGGGTCGAGGACGACCGGACGGCCTGCGCCGGCCGCTGCTTTTCCGGCGAGTTCCATCGAGTGCAGGCTGTCCGAATGAAGCGTTCCGATGTTCAGGACGGTGCAGGAGGCGGCCCTTGCCATTTCCCCGACTTCCTCCGGCGAGTCGGCCATGACCGGAGAGGCTCCGAGTGCCAGAAGTCCGTTCGCCTGGAAGTTGGCGACGACGATGTTCGTGATGCAGTGGACGAGCGGGCGCTGTGCGCGCACCCGGTCCGTGAAGGATCCGCTGCTCATCGGACCGCCTCCCGTTCTTCCGCCGTCCAGGTTTCAAGCGTCCAGGCCATCTCCCAGAACTTCAGTTCATAGAGGCTGCTTTTGCGGAAGTGCTCCGCGAGTTCTTGGATCCGTTCCTCGGGCAGGCCTTCGGCAAGACGGTCCATGCGGCCGATCTGTTCTTGGACCAGGCTGCCGAACCATTCAGAGCCGTAAGTCGCGATCCACTTGTCGTAGATCGGGTGGCCCGGCTTGGCGTCTTTCAGGCGCTCGCCGATCTCCCAGTACAGCCAGTAGCACGGCAGCAGCGCCGCGAGGGTGTCGGCAAGATCGCCGGTGAACGCCGCACGGTACATGTGCGATGTGTAGTTATAAGCGTTCGGAGCCGGCCGGAAAGCGGCGTGCTCCTCGGGCGTCACGCCGAGCAGCCCGAAAAATTCCTCGTGAAGCGACATTTCGGCAACACAGGTTTCCTCCGCATGCTTGGCGAAGCGCTGCGTCGTCACAAGATCCTTTGCGTGCACCGCACCGAGGGCCTGTACTTTTGCAAAATGGCTCAAGTAGTACGCATCCTGCAGCACGTAAAAGCGGAACACCTTTTCATCAAGCGTTCCGTCCGCCAGCGCCCGGACGAACGGATGGTTGAAGCTGTCCTCCCAGATTGCGTCGCATTCCTGTCTCACACTCTTGCAAAAACTCATCTCGTGCACTCCCTTTCAATGGTTGGCGAACACGAAAAAGCCGCTCCCTGATCAAAACGTCAGGAAGCGGCCTGGATATACATGGGGTCAAAGCGGATCGGCCCACTTCCCTACGCCGGTATGATCCGGATCAGGTTCGAAGGGTCCGCGCAGCACATGCACGTCTCAGCCGTTCTTCAGGCTCCCCCAGTGGCGGTTCGTATTCAATTGACGCCTACATCATATCATGAGGGGGAATAATTGCAACCATTGATTGATTTGCTAGAATTTAATAAAAGGAGTGGATGCTGTTGACCGCCATCGCCTGGCTGATCGTCGCCGTGGAAATCGGGTTCTGGGTGTTCATCGTCTCCGGACTCGCCGTGAGATACATACTCGGGAAAAAACGCGCGGGCTTCTGGCTGCTCGCCATGACGCCCGTCCTCGACCTCATCCTGCTCATCGCCACGACCCATGACCTGATGAACGGCGCAACCGCCTCACAGGCACACGGCATCGCCGCAATCTACCTCGGCGTCTCGCTCGCCTATGGACGGCGGATGATCCGCTGGGCGGATGAACGCTTCCGGTACTACATTTTGAAAAAAGGGCCGAAGCCGGCTAAGATGCATGGGTTTGCGCATGCCCGGGAATCCCTGAAAGGAAGCCTGCTCCACGCGGCAGCCTGGATTCTCGGCGGCGGCTACCTCGCAGCAATGATCGCTCTCGTCGGAAATCCCGGCCGGACGGAGGCACTGGAGCAGATCCTGAAAGTGTGGACGCTCGTGGCTGCCCTCGATCTCGCCATTTCGCTGTCGTATTTCATCTGGCCGAGAAAGCCGAAGAAAGACGTCCCATCGTAGACGCCGCAATCGAAAATAAGGCCGAAATCCCGAAAACTGAGTTTCCGCGGTCCCGGCCGGATCTTCTCTTTTCTGCCCTTTTTGGACACCAAAAAGGCTCCCTCCCGAAATTCCGTCAAAATGTATATACAAAGGCTATACATGGACACGGAATATGTGTTACAATAACGTTACCGCAAGGAGGGATTGTTGTGAAGATACAGAAGTGGGGGAACAGTTTAGGACTGCGGATCCCTGCCGCTCTTGCACAACAGATCAATCTGACAGAAGGGACGGAGGTCACTTTGACTATCGAATCCAATCAGGCACTGCTTGTAAAGCCGATCGAGACCGAACCGACACTCGAGGAACTGCTCGCCATGATCACGTCCGAAAACCGCCATGAGGAGCTGGAACTCGCAGTCGCCGGCAACGAACTGTTTTGACTGCCACACCGAGACGCGGGGATCTCGTCACGCTCGATTTCAGCCCGCAATCCGGTCATGAACAAGCCGGACGCCGGCCAGGGATCGTCCTGTCTCCCGATAATTTCAACGAAGTGACCGGGTTTGCCGTCGTATGCCCGATCACCAACCAGAAAAAGGGCTATCCGTTCGAAGTTGAACTTCCGCCCGGCCTGAATGTCGAAGGCGTCATCCTTGCCGATCAGTTCAAGAGCCTTGACTGGCACTCCAGAAAAGGCCAGACCGTCGACCAGGCACCGATTGAAATTGTAGATACCTGCATGAAACTCATCCATAAGATTCTGGAGCTTCCAGAAGTGTAAATAGGGGGCAAGCCGCCGTCGATACAGGAGGCTTGTTTTTTTATTGTCGCATTCCGTCTTTCATATACATTTATTTCCCCGGAATGCGGTTTGTCAAACCGGGAATGATTTCCGGCGGTCCGTTCCCGGCTCAGAACAGCCCGCCGTCTTTGGACTCGGGGCCATTTTCTTTAGTTTCACCCATTTCGCCAATTTAAAACCGGCCGCACTCCTACATCGGGTGCGGCCGGTTGCCGTTTCGTCAGGTTTCCCCGTTTTTCTTTGTCTCGGCCAGGACGCGGTGCACGCGTTTTTCGAGCATTGCCATGCCCCCGCCTCCCGCCTGGTAGTGGCGCAGCCGCCCGTCTTTGTCGAACACATAGTACGCCGGAACAAATTTGTTTTCAAAAGCGTCGGTCAGCGTCATTTCATTGTCGACATAAATCGGCTGGGTGATGTCATGATCGGCGGCGGTTTTCTTGATCCGTTCAATATCGGTATCGTCTTTCGAGCGCGGCATGTGGACGGCGATGACATTCAGTTCTCCTTTGTTCCGGTCGCGGAGCGTGTTGATGGCCGGGATCGCTTCCTTGCAGAGACGGCAGCTGACGGACCAGAAGTGGACGAGCGTCGGCTTTTCGCCGACCAGATCCGCTTTCGTTCTTTGGCCGTTCAGCCAGATCGTCGCACCTTCAAATTCCGGCATCGTCGCACGCAGTTTCATCAGATTTTCCCTCCTCGGGTGAAAAATCCCCGGACTGTGCCGGGGACATTCGGACTAACGGGATTTTTCATTCAGGACCTCAGTTTCCTCAATTGTCCGCTCAGCTCCCTAAAGCGGCGGTCGAGTTCTGCGTATTCGCTCCCGCCCGGAGGCGCCAGACTGAGCTTTCCGAGCACTGCCTGCAGCTCCGTCTCGAGCTTCAGGCGCTCAAGACCGCCATCTGCAACCGGCTTCGGCTCCTTGTCCCCCGCTTTGCGCTGCTCCCATTCCTGAAGGTTCATCGGAACTTTCCGGATTGTCTCCTCTTCAAAAACAAGCAGGCCTTTGGCAAGCCGCTCCATGAAATACCGGTCATGCGAAGTGAACAGCAGCGTGCCGGGGAAGGAATCCAATGTCCTCTCCAGTTCTTCGCGCGACGGCAGATCCAGATGGTTTGTCGGCTCGTCAAGCAGCAGGACATCGGCGCCTTCGTGTATGAACCGCATGAGCTTCACCTTCAGCCGTTCGCCCATGCTGAGTGAGGAAAGGGGAAGGAGCCACTGCCCGGCCGTGAACCCGAGATTCGCCAGATCGGTCCGCAGCCTGCCCTGTGCTTCGAATGTCCCCCGGTGGAAATACTCCTCCATCGTCAGATCAAGCGGCAGGTCGAGCACCGACTGGCTGAGCCAGCCGACCGTCATTCCTTCCGTCCGCCAGATTTCGCCGCCATGCGGTTCTTCGCCGAGCAACATCCGGAACAGCGTCGACTTGCCGGAGCCGTTCGGGCCGACCAGGCCGAGCCGTTCTCCGGCCAGGACAGTGAAACGCACGCCCTTGAACAGCAGGTGCTCCCCGAGACGCCCCTTCGGTACCGCGCGTCCGCCAAACGACTTGGAGACATCTTTCAGCTCGAACACCCGGCGGCCTTTTTTCCGGCCCCCCGGAACGTCGAATTCGACCGAGTGTTCTTCCTCCGGCTTTTCGACCCTTTCCTTTTCCAGTTCCGCCTCGAGCCGCCGGCGTTTTGAGCGGATCTGGACGTCCTTTTTCTTGGCCTTCATGCGGAAATATTCTTTTGTGCCGGCCTTTTTTGTCGATTCCCGGTGCGCTTTGTCCGACCACCGGGACAGTTGCCCGATCTGCTCTTCCACGCAGGCGATCTTCCGCTGTTGCTGCTCCCAGTGCTTCTGCTGGGCGGCGCGGGCGGCTTCTTTCTTTTCCCGGTAGTCGCTGTAATTGCCCTCATAGACCATGAGCCTGCCGTGATCGAGTTCCCAGACGCGGCCGGCGACCCGGTCGATGAAGTGCCGGTCATGCGACACGATGACGAATGTGGCACCGGACTTTTTGATGTGGTCCACCAGGCGGCCGAGCGAATCCCGGTCAAGGTGGTTCGTCGGCTCGTCAAGCAGGAAAAGCCGGCTGTTTTCGGCGAGCGCGGCAGCCAGGCGCAGCTTCATCCGTTCGCCCCCGCTCGCGGTATTGTATGCAACTCTTTCCGGAACGCCCCACCTGCTGAGCTCTTCCAGCACGGCGGCGGTGTCCCCGCGTGAAGCCGGTTCTTTTTCCTGCTCCTGCCGGAAATAAGTGGCCGCCGGGCGCTTTCCGATCCAGCGGATTCCTCCGCCGTCCGGTTCCCGTACACCCGCCATCATTTCCAGCAGTGTCGACTTCCCTGCCCCGTTCGGCCCGACAAGCGCCACGACCGCCCCCTCCGGCAGTTCTGCCGACACCTCTTCAAAAATCACTTCATCCCCGTATGCGGCCTTCAGATTGCTCAGTTCACCCATTTGCATAAATGATTCCTCCTTTAGAACAGGAGGGCACAAAAAACCCTCCGTCATTGAAGATCGGAGGGAACCGCCGCGACGCCGTTTTCCGGGCCGTCGCCGAATAAGCCGCCCGCAGGCGACATCAGGACGACGGATGGAAAAATGGACAGACGGATCCCGTTGCCGATCGGAATGCACCGGTTGCGGTGCCTGCGATTTGCGCTGGAAGTTCCGTCATTTGTCCATCGTCCACCCGTCAGTCCTTTCCGTTTTCAGATTAATCGAATCATACCATATCAGGCAGGCGGGGTCTAGCGCCCTTCTTTCCGCGATTCCACAAACTCGAGGAACTTGCTGATTTTCCTGTCGAGCGAGGCAAGGGTCTTGTCATCCGTCAGCAGGCCGTCGCCGCTGCCAAATTTTTCGCCGCCCGTGCGCACAAGCACTTCGTTGCCGGCAGGGGGAAGCACGTCCGCCTGCACGCCGGAAGAAGCAAGGATCTGCCGCAGGTGCAACTGGGCACGGAGCGTCCCGACAGAGCCGTTTGACACGCCCATCACCATGACCGGCTTGCCGCTGAGCGGGCGGTCTTCGCGGGACGCCCAGTCGATCGCATTTTTGAGCACGCCCGGAACCGACCAGTTATACTCCGGTGTAATGACGAAGACACCGTCCGCCTCTTTGATCTGGCGGCGGAATGCCGCGACGTGTTCCGGCGGCCGATCCTCCAGATCTTCGTTGAACAGCGGAAGAGATCCGATGTCCGCGATGCGGAGCTCGAACCGGTCCGCGAAGCGTTCCCGCACTGTACGGGCGAGCCTGAGGTTGTACGACTGTTTCCTGAGGCTGCCGACGATGGCAAGCAGTTTCATCATTCATTCCCCCTGACTTTTACATTTTCGCAAGCGCCCGGCCCGCCTGCCTTCCGGAAAACAGGCACCCGCCGAGGAAAGTGCCTTCAAGCGATCGGTATCCGTGGACGCCGCCGCCCCCGAAACCGGAAGCTTCGCCGGCAGCGTAAAGGCCCGGAACCGGTTTTCCGTCCGTGCCGAGCACACGCCCGCCGAGATCCGTCTGCAGCCCGCCGAGCGTTTTGCGGCTGACGATGTTCAGCCGGACGGCGATGAGCGGACCGGCCGCCGGATCGAGGATCTTGTGCGGCGGGGCAACGCGGATGAGCTTGTCGCCCAGCGAGTTCCGTGCGCCCCGGAGCGCGGTCACCTGCAGATCCTTCGCAAACTTGTTGTCCATTTCACGGTCGCGTGCCCGTACCTGGCGCTCGATCTCCTCAAGGCGGATCAAGTCCGAACCCGCGAGCCGGTTCATGTTGTCCACCAGCTCCGGAAGCGTATCGGCGGTGACGAAGTCCTCCCCCTTGTCAAGAAACGCCTGGACGGGCGCCGGCGCACCGGGCAGGATGCGCGACAGGATCATCCGGATGTCTTTGCCGGTCAGATCCGGGTTTTGTTCGGAGCCTGAGAGGGCGAATTCCTTTTCGATGATCTTGCGGGTGAGGACGAACCACGAATAGTCATGGCCGCTTTTCCCGATCGCTTCAAGCGTGGCAAGCGTGTCGAACCCCGGAAAGTTCGGTGCGCCGAACCGACGGCCTTCCGCGTCAAACCAGAGCGAAGAAGGGCCCGGCAAGATCCGGATGCCGTGGTTCGGCCATACCGGATCAAAGTTTTTGATGCCTTCGGTGTAATGCCACATCCGGTCTCGGTTCACGAGACGCCCGCCCGCCTTTTCGGCCGCTTCCAGCATGTGGCCGTCGACATATTCCGGCACGCCCGACAGCATCCGCGCCGGCGGGTTTCCGAGGCGGGCCGGCCAATTTTTTCGGATGAGCCCGTGGTTGCCGCCGATGCCGCCGCTCGTGACGAGAACGGCCCCGCCCCGAACTTCGAACAGGCTTTCCACTTCACGGGACGTGGCCACTCCCCGTTTTTCAGCGCTTTGGACGAGCTTTTCTCCCCGAACGCCTGCGACGGCCCCTTTTTCGGTGATGAGTTCCGTCACACGGTGCCTCGGGAGATAGTGGATCAGCCCTTTGCCGATGCCCCGGCGTACCCGGTCACGGAACGGCCGGACGATTCCCGGGCCGGTGCCCCACACAATATGGAACCGCGGCACCGAATTGCCGTGGCCGTCCGCCAGGCTGCCGCCGCGCTCCGCCCAGCCGACGACCGGGAAGAACCGGACGCCGAGCGAATGGAGCCAGTCCCGTTTTTCATTCGCCGCAAAGTCCACGTAGCTCTCCGCCCAACGGAAGCCCCAGCCGTCCTCGTCTTCCAGCCGGTCAAAGCCCGCTGTCCCGAGCCAGTCCTGCCAGGCCAGTTCTTGAGAGTCCCGGATTCCGAGCCTCCGCTGCTCCGGCGAATCCACGAGAAACAGCCCGCCGAACGACCACCATGCCTGTCCCCCGAGGTTTGATGCCGGCTCCTGATCGAGCAGCAGCACCTTCTTTCCCGCGTCCGCCAGTTCCGATGCGGCGACAAGCCCCGACAGCCCCGCCCCGACAATGATGACTTCGTATTCCACTTCCGCTCCCCCGCTTTCCGTCTGTTGTCTGCCCCCATTATAATTGAGTTTTCTGAACTTGTCGGGTGAAACGATGCGGCGGAGTCCGGGACTTGCGGGTCCGTGCCAATCAAAAAGCCCCCTGGCATGCAGGGGGCGCTAAAAAATGCAGATTTCCGGACGACGTTATCTTTATCCGGCGGAGCGTTATCTTTATCTTCCAAAACGTTATCTTTATCCGGCGGAACGTTATCTTTTTGTCGAATTAGACTTTGCGGGCTGAAGACAGCGGGATGCCGCTCAACGCTTCGCTTCTGAGCGCCGGCCAAGTCAACCTGTAGAGTTCCTCAAAATTTTCTCCATCGCTTTTCCCTTTGCCAGCTCGTCGATGAGCTTGTCCAGATAGCGGATTTCCCGCATGACTGGCTCTTCGATGGTTTCCACCCGGACGCCGCAGACCACGCCTTTGATCAGGCGGCGATCCGGGTTCAGCTTTGGTGCCTCTTCAAAGAAAGTCTCAACGTCGGCTTCTTTCGCCAGCAGCTGCTCGAGCTCTTCGTCGCTGTAACCGGTCAGCCAGCGGACGATTTCATCCACCTCGTCTTTTGTGCGCCCTTTTCTTTCCGCTTTTGCGATATAGAGCGGATACACTTTCGCAAAGCTCATGGTGTAGATTTTCGGTTTGTCCATGTTCGTTCCTCCCTGCCGGAATCCTCTTTGATCTCAACACAACTTACTTCTCCCCTCCGCCGGCCCGCTTTCTCGTCAAATACCATGCGTTCAGGCCCGAGGCAATCGGAATGATGAGCGCGATGCCGATGCCGGCGAAGAAGATCGTCAGCATTTCTCCGCCGAATACTTTCGAGTTGACGATCTGTCCGAAGGTGTAATGCAGGTCGCGGAACCAGATGAGGAGCGACATGTAGCCGCCGATAAACGCGAAGAACAGCGTGTTCGTATCAGAGCCGAGGATATCCCGGCCGATTGACATGCCCGAACGGAACAGGCCGGTCCGGCTGACTTCCGGATGATGGAAGAACAGTTCGCGCATCGGCGAGGAGATGGCGATCGCGACGTCGGTGATCGCACCGATCACGGCGATGATAACCATCGACACGGCGATTTTCGTGAAGTCCACGCCGACGTATAGCGAGAAGATGCTGATCTCCTCCACCTCTTCTTCGCTGAAGCCCTGGATCATCGCTTTTTTGGCGAACCAGTAGATCATGAACAGCAGGACCGCGATCGTGACGAGCGTCGAGCTGAACGCCATGACGGTCTTGCTGTTCACCCCGTTTGTGAAGAACAGGTTGATCGCGCTCACTCCCGCCGCGGCAAACAGCGTCAGGAGGACCGGATCCACGTTCGGGTCCATCATGAACATGAGCGTGGCGAGGAATACGCCAAAGTTCAAAAACAGCGCGATGAACGACCGCGCCCCTTTACCGCCGCCGACCCATACCATGAGGCCAAGCAGAATCGCCGCGAGCAAAACGAGCGTATTCATCGTTCAGCCCCCCTTCGCTTCACGAAAAACATCGACACATACAGGCCGATCGGGATGGCGAGCACGATACCGATCCCGCCTGACAAGGCACGCGCCAGCTCGAGCGACAGGTTGATCGACAGCGTGTAGCCGAACGGCGTGGCATTTTTAAAGTAAAGAATGAGCATCGGGATGGAGCCGCTGATATAAGCAAAAAACAGGATGCTCGTCATCGTGCCCATGATGTCGCGGCCGACTTCAAGGCCCGACGCCTTGAGTGCCTTCATCGAAATGCCCGGATTCTTCTCATAAAGCTCGAACACGGACGACGACATCGTGATCGCCACGTCCATCACCGCCCCGAGCGCACCGATGAACAGGCCGGCGATAAAGACGAGATGATACGGCCGGGTGAGGAATTGCATTTCTTCATAGTGGAGTCCGTTCTGCTTCGTCAGCCACATGACGAGCAGGGTGACGGCGAGCGAGGCGAACGTCCCGAGCAGCGTCGTCACCATCGCCGCGTAGGTTTTGCCGTTGAATCCGTTGAAGAACAGCAGCGACAGCACCGTGAACAGAACGGCGAGCAGGGCGGCGACCACAAGCAGGTTGATGTCCGTCCGCACGTAAAGCTCGATGGCGAAAACAAGCAGGGTGATATTTACCGCGAGGCTCAGGACCGCGAACAGCCCTTTTTTCTGTCCGACTGCCGCCAGTACGAACATGAACAGCCAAAAGGCGCCCGCCATGTATTTGTCCCGCTTCACGTCTTCGATGTCGCCGGTTTTGCCGCCGGGGTCAAGGTGGACAAACAGTTCGTCCCCTTCGCGGTACTCCTGGTCAAACGCACCGGAGTGCGAATAGTCGTTGGACAATTGAATCGACCGGCCCTTGTCCGGACCGTTCATCAGCACGGCGGTGATCTTCTGGGTGACAAGCCGGTCTTCATTGCCGCCCGCATCGGATTGTTTCTCGGAGGCCGTCGTCTGCGTCCCGGTCACTTTCACGATCGGCCGGTCGTAGAATTGGTGATTGTGAAAAACGAAAACCATCGAAACGGCACACAGGAAGATCAGAATGCCGAAGGTGATCAGGTGGTTTCGCCCGGACTTGGAAGTTCCGTTCATATCGGCTCCCCCCGGTGGATTGAATAAAATAAAATACCGTATTAACTTTCTCACTTTCGGGACGGCAGTTCAACAATGAAAGCATCGGCGGGTTCATCACGAAAAAACCGCCCGGACTCCGGCATTCCGGAATTCAGGCGGTTTCTGGGTTGATTTATTCTCCCAGCACATGCTCCACGCGGTCTTCCACCATCGAGACCGCCGTGCGGCCGGCCTGGTAATGGCGGAGCTGGCCGGTCTTGTCGAACAGGTAATAGGCCGGGGCATACTGATTTTCAAAGCGATCGGTGAGCTTGAGATCGCCGTCGATGAAGACCGGCTGTGTCATGCCGGCCTTTTCTGCCGTCTCTTGCACCTTTTCTTCCTTCTGATCCGCAGGAGTGAGCGGCATGTGGACGGCGAGGACATTTAGTTCTCCTTTGTGTTTGTCCCGCAGGGCGTTCACTTCAGGCATCGTTTCCTTGCACACCTCACAGCTCGCCGACCAGAAGTGGACGAGCGCCGGCTTGTCGCCGACCAGGTCCGCCCGCGTCACTTCGCCGTTGAGCCACCCGGTGGCCCCGTTTAGTTCAGGCATCGGTTCATGCAGTTTCATTTCGCATCTCCTCCTGTTCTTCCCTTTCCCTTCGGCGGAAACGGCAAAACCGCCCGGGCCCCGCTGTCCGGGACAGCGGATCCGGGCGGCCGGCATGCGGCTTTTATTTTGCCATGAAGATTCCGCCTCCGGGACCGAGCGGCAAGCCGAGGAGGAACCAGGCGGCAAAGAGGATGGTCCACATGATGGCGAAGGCGACCGAGAATGGAAGCAGGGAAGTCATGAACGTGCCCATGCCCATTTTCGGGTCAAAACGCTTCGCGAAGGTGAGGGCGATCGCGAAGTACGCGAGCATCGGGGTGATCGGGTTCGTGATCGAGTCCCCCACGCGGTAGGCGGCCTGCGTGACGGCCGGGTCATAGCCGAGCAGCATGAACATCGGGATGAACACCGGGGCAAGGATCGCCCATTTCGCAGACTGGCTCGCAACGAGGAAGTTGATGATCGCGGCGATGATGATGAATCCGACAAACAGCGGCAGTCCGGTGAAGCCGATTTTCTCAAGCAGGGCGGCGCCGTTGATGGCGACGATCGGGCCGAGGTTGCTCCAGTTGAAGTAGGCGATCATCTGAGCGGCGACGAAGGCGATGACGATGTAGGTGCCCATGCCGGACATCGCCTTGCCGAGCTGGTCGCCGAGATCTTTGGAGTTTTTCAGCGAGCCGGTGATCTTGCCGTAGACGAGCGCCGGCACGAGGAAGAGGATCATCATGATCGGCACGATGGAATCCATGAACGGCGAGATGATGAGGCTGCCGTCTTCCGGATTGCGCAGGATGCCGTTTTGCGGAAGGGTCATGAGGGCGATGAGGACGCCCAGCACGAGGAGCGAGACACCTGCCCAGAGCAGGCCCTTCTTCTCGGCAGGCGAGATCTTCTCGTCAATCTCTTCCCCGGTGCTTCCTACTTGCCGAGGCGCGGCTCGACGATCCGGTTTGTCACGAATGTCGCGACCGGGACGAGAACAATTGCCGAAACTGCGATAAAGTAGTAGTTGATCATCGGGTTGCCTTTGTAGGAGGCATCGACCATGTGCGCAGCCGGCTCGGTGAAGCCGTAGATGAGCGGGTCGGACACCGACAGGATCAGGTTCGCGCCGAATCCGCCGACGCAGGCGGCATAGGCTGCGGCGAGCCCGGCGATCGGATGGCGGCCGAGCGCGATGAAGATCATGGCGACAATCGGCGGCAGGACGACCGATGCCGCATCGGCCGCCGCGTTTCCGCAGACAGCGACGAGAATGATCGTCGGAAGGATGATTTTAGTCGGCGCCTTCAGGATCGACGCCTTCATGAATGCCGTGATGAGACCGGTCGACTCGGCCAGCCCGACGCCGAGCATGACGACGAGCACGAGGCCGAGCGGCGGGAATTCGGTGAAGTTCGTCACGAGGCCGGTGAGCATCTTGACGATTCCTTCCCCGCTCAGCAGGTTGACGGCGGTGATCGTCTCGCCCGTCCCCGGGTGCACGGCTGATACGCCCATCAGGCCGAAAACGGCCGAGGCGGCGAGGATGGCGGCGGTGATGTAAACGAACAGCATGACCGGATCCGGCAGCTTGTTCCCGTATTTTTCAATGAAGTCCAGGAAGCGATTGAAAAAGCTTTTTTTCTGCTTCACTTTTGCTTCAGCGGTGGTTGCCATGTCGATTTCCCCCTTTATTACGGTGAAGTGCTATAAGAATGTTTTCTATACTAAACAGAATGGATCGACAATTCAACCTGCTTTTAATAGAAAATGTTGGACGCCGATTCTGTATTATCTCTGTTAACGCTTGCATTTTGCCAGGCGGATCATCTGATTGGAGGTGGGTTGAATGGTGCGTCTGTTCACGGCGTATGGCCTGGTGTTCCTGCTCGGAGCGGTGCCGATGGTCGAGGCTTATGTCATTGTTCCCGTCGGCGTCCTTGGCGGGCTGAGCCCGGTATTGGCGTTGGCGGCCGGCATCGCCGGAAACGTGCTGACAGTGCTTGTGGTCGTGCTGTTCATGGACCGTTACAGGAGATGGCGGGAGCGCCGCCGCAAACAACCGGCCGCCGGTACCAAGCGCAGTGAACGGGCCGCCCGGCTGTTTCAAAAATACGGCGTGCCGGGCCTCGCCCTTCTCGGCCCGCTCATCGTCGGCAGCCACCTCGCCGCGTTCCTCGCCGTGACGCTCGGCGGCACAAAGCGGGCGGCCTTTCTCTGGGTGGCGGCCAGCATCGTCTTTTGGGCGATCCTGACCACGCTGCTCGTACATTTCGGACTGGACCTGACAGGCAAAAGCGGCGGAACATTTCTCAGGAAATACTTAGAGGGGGATTGAGGGGGGCGGGGGGCGACTTGCGCCACTCGGAGCCTCAACTTGCGCCACTCGAGCCTCAACTTGCGCCACTCGGGGCCGAACTTGCGCCACTCGAGCCTCAACTTGCGCCACTCGGACCAACTCTCCTCACTCGAGCCCAACCCGCACAACCGCAAAAGGGACCATCCGCAAGTCCGGATGGTCCCTTTCCTTCCTATATGCCAAAGGCCAAAATGTCCGCCTGTCACGCCTGTTTCTTCTTCGCCGCCGCTCTTTTCTTCGGTGGGGCCTTTTTCTTTTTCGTGCCGGTTTTATCTAATGATGCCTGAAGTGCGGCCATGAGGTCGGTTGCGGTGGCGGCGGCCGGTGCCTCGCGCTCCGCAACGGTGACCGTGTCCTTGCCCGCCTTCTTCGCCTCGATCAGCTCCATGAGGGCGTTCCGGTAGTCGTCCGTGTATTTCGTCGGGTCGAACGGCGTGGTGAGCTGGTCGATGAGAAGCAGCGCCACGTCCAATTCCTTCCCGACGACCCCTTCCGCCTCGGGGACGCTCGGCACGTCTTCCACTTTCCGCACCTCGTCCGGCCAGTGGATCGTCTCCAAGACGAGCGCATCCTTGAACACCCGGACCGCGGCGAGCTGCTCTTTCTGACGCAAGATGATCTTCGCGACCCCAATTTTGTCCGATTTGTCGAGCGCGGCACGAAGCAAAGCATACGCCTTGCCGCCGCCTTTGTCGGGAGCTAAAAAATACGACCGCTCAAAATAAATCGGGTCGATCTCCTCCAGCTTCACGAAGTCGACGATTTCCACCGCCTTGTCCTCGTTCTCCTTCTTCAGCTTCTCCAGATCTTCCGCGTCCAGCACGACGAACTTCCCTTTCGTGTACTCGTACGCCTTTACGATATCGTCTGTCTGCACTTCCTCATTGCATGCCGTGCACACCTTCTTGTACGAAATCGGCGCATTGCACGCCTTGTGCAGCTGACGGAGCTTAATGTCATGGTCCTCCGTCGCCGCGTGGAGCTTCACCGGAATATTGACGAGCCCGAAACTGATGCTGCCCTTCCAGACCGTATGCATGTCCATTCACCCGCTTTTTCCCGTAGCATGCGCCGCTGACGCCCGAATATGTATGAAATTCAAGCAGACGCACACACTCGACAAAAACAACAGTCAAACGGAGCTGATCCCGATCTTCAAACCGATGAAGCTGACGCCTGTCGAAAACCTGCCGGACGGTCCCGGCTGGCTGTATGAAATTAAATACGACGGTTTCCGCTGCCTGCTCGACTGGCGGGAAGACCGCGTCCGCCTCCTCAGCCGGAACGGCCATGATCTGGCCGCCGCATTTCCGGAAATTGTCTCTTATTGTCTGGAGAAAACCGGCGACATGTCTCCCCTTCTCCCCCTGCTCCTCGACGGCGAACTCGTCCACCTGCTCAACGACGCCAGGAGCGATTTTCCCACGGTTTCCAGGCGGTCCCGGATGCGTGCAACATCCACGATCACCGACGCGGCCGACCGGTTTCCGTGCCGGTTCGCCGCTTTCGACATCTTGGAAGAACAGGGGCGGGATCTGCGTGCCGAACCACTTGAGAATCGGAAAAAGTCGCTCCACAAACTGCTGGAGACCGCCGGCTTTCCAACCGATGTTTCCGCGGCCGCCCCTTCCCCTGTCCAGGGCATCGCAGCAACAAAGCAAGCCGAAGAGATCCGCAAGAAACTGCTCTCCGGCAACGGTGAAGGCCTTGTCGCCAAACGGATCGGCAGCCGGTGGACCGATGGCATCCGCACGACAGACTGGATGAAAGTGAAAAACTGGCGGCACCCCCCTGTCATCCTCACCGAATACGACGGCGAAAACGGCCACTTCACCGGCTGTGTCCGGGACCAGGAAAAACTGATCCCCGTCGTCTCCCTGAAACACGGGCTGTCCGATGAGGAAGCGGAAACGCTCGCTCTTCTGTTCAAGCAAAACGGCGAGAAGAAAACGGCCGGCATTTGGACGCTCGGGCCCGCCATATGCGCCGAACTGCTGACGATCGGCGTGGCAGGCGGCAAACTTCGCGAGCCGCGGTTCAGCCGATTCCTCCACGGTGAAGATCCGGAATCGATCACCATGAAGCGTCTCCGGAGAGCACTGGAACCGATTCCGCCGGGCGTCGCCGTCACCAATCCGGACAAGCCTCTGTTCCCGGAAGCCGGGGTCGACAAAGACGGCTTTCTTCTTTATCTGCAGGAAGCCGCCCCGTTTCTCCTTCCTTGGCTTCAAGACCGGCCGCTCACCGTCATCCGGTGGCCGCACGGCACGGAAGACGAGCGCTTTTATCAGAAACATGCCCCGGATCCCATCCCTCCATTCGTCGAGACGTACCCCGGTGAAGAAGGACCGCGGATCCTGTGCAACAACATCGAGACGCTTCTCTGGCTCGGCAACCAGGCGGCACTGGAGTTCCACGTGCCCTTCGGCCGGCTGGACTCGCCGTACCCGGATGAGATCATCTTCGACCTCGATCCGCCGGATGCCGCCCGGTTCGACCTGGCCCGCGACGCGGCTCTCCGGCTGAAGGACGTGTTCGACAGCTTCGGCCTGCATTCATTCGTCAAAACGTCCGGCGGAAAAGGGCTTCAATTGTACCTTCCGCTTCCCAAGAATCGGTTTAGCTACGCGGACACCCGCCAGTTCACCGAAATCACCGCCAGGTTTCTCTGTGAGCAGGCCCCGGACCGGTTCACGACCGAACGGCTCATCAAAAACCGCCACGGCCGGCTGTATGTCGACTATGTCCAGCATGCGGAGGGTAAAACGATCATCTGCCCGTATTCCACAAGAGGGACTGCCCATGCGCCTGTCTCCACCCCCCTAGAGTGGCACGAGCTCGAGGACGGCATCCGGCCGCAGGATCTGACCGTTCCCGTCCTGCCTCGCCGCATTCAGGAAATCGGGGATCCATTCCGGCGCATGGAGGCTGCCCGCGCCGTGCAGCCATTCGCAGATGTGCTGGAAAAACTGAGGCAGATGGTCTAAGGGATCCAACTCCGGCCGCAATTGGCCGGTCTTTTTGTTGTGCGCATTTTGTGCGCATTTTGTATATCCATAATGCGCATTTCCGCATTATGTTTCGTTTGTGCGCATAGATTGCGCAAAGACGAAACACTCCATGCGCATAGGCTGCTTGAATTCAACTTTGGATAAAGAGGAAGAAGTTTTGCCTGTACAGCCGCATTTTTTGAGGATATTATACACACACACTGCGTATATTCCTTTTATGCGCACAACATCCTCATAAATTGCGCATTGTTTCGCTTCAATAGGATGTTTGGCAAAGACTCTGCTCCTCATTTTTTGTAGCTGGGTGAAACTTTTTGATGAGAAGGAGAGCATGAAACGGCGGAAAAAAGGGGCTCAAAGACTTTCGGGTAAATCCTCATATTGTGCGCACAAAGAGCACACAATGTCACCACAATTTTATACATATGATATGCGCACAATTGGCGCACGATCTGTTTCCAAATCGGGCGGAAACAGCGGAAAACCTCGGTTTTTGTCTCAATTTTGTGCGCACATTCTGCATAATCTCTATTTCTATCATGTGCCGCTACGTGTATAATCCAAAGTAGAAACCGAGAAGGAGTGAACAGCATGGCAGTACTCAAAGCCGGCGCAGATGCCGGGAACAACGCACTAAAATTATGGGTGAAAGATCATAAACCGATTCACATTCCAACTGTTTATTCGCTGTATATGGGCGAAACGACGGAACTGATGGACATGGACGACATCGCTGCAGACGATCTGATCAACAACATCGACGTGACGATCAACTCCAAGGCGCTCTCCATCAACGGCCAGCGCTATGTGATCGGGGAGAAGGTCCTCAACGACAACCTCCCGGGCATCGAACTCGAAAAGAAGACCGATAAGTCCACGGACGAAATTCCGGTCATCGTCACGCTTGCAGGCCTCGCCATCGACGCCATGCGCCGTGAGTACAAGAAAAACAAGGTCTCCGCAACCTACGACCTGTCCGTCGCGCTCCCGGTCGGCATGATCACGCAGGATGCCGCCAAAAACAACGCGGCGCGCTACATGGGCACACACGAAGTCATCTTCCACCACCCATCCGGCCGCAACGTGACCGCCACGATCAAAATCGAGTACTGCAAATGCCTTCCGGAAGGCGCCGCCGCCGCGTGGGGCGTCGTCTTCGACGAAACCGGCAAGCTCTCCGAACGCAAAGTCGAAATTGGCGACAAAGTCATGAAAGTCGACTTCAGCGACAAAACACTCCTTCACTTTGACATCGGCTCGGGCACAACGGAAATCGTCGTGACGGAAGGCGTCAAATTCAATCCGAAACTGTCGGAAGGCCTCAACTTCGGTGTGAAAACGGCCGTCAGCGAGATCATCAAGCGCTGGAACCGCAACCACCCGCGCAAGTCGATCGACTCCATGGCCGAGTTCAACGAGATCTACTTCGACCCTGAGCACCCCCGCCACAACGAACTGCTGGCGGAGTCCCAGACCGGCCTCATGCAGCTCGCCCAGCAGCTCAGCCGGCCGATCATCAACAAGATCGACGACATGAAGGATGACCCGTACGTCTTCATCTACGGCGGCGGCGCGGCCATCCTCAAGAAATACCTCCAGCAGATCCTGAACTCCAAGGGCCGGATGATCAATGTCACCTTCCTCACCGACCCGATGTTCGTCAACGCGCGCGGCCTGCTCGTCTACACTTGCTCCCCGCGTTACGAACAGCAAAAAGAAAAAGAATTAGGTGTCGTCGCAAGTGGCGCGGACACGAAGTAAGGAATACACAACAGGCGAGCGCATCAACATCTACCTGAGCCGCGACCTTACACCGGAGTTCATGGACTGGATCAACACTCAGTCCGACCTGTCGAACTTCTTCCTGTACGCCGCCCAGCAGCTGTATCGCCAGACCGGCTTCGTCGACGTCGCCGAAGTGATGCCGAGGAAGATCAACTTCGAGCTCGACGGCGCCGACTACCGGCCGCCCTTCCCTCAGCCGATGCCAAAAGCATTCCTGATCGAAGAAGAAGAAGAGCCGCAACCCGAGAAACCGAAGGAACCCGCCCCCGCTTGGGGAGCACTGGACGACTTTGACGACCCGTTTGCATAAGAACGTGAAAAACCCGCCGATTGGCGGGTTTTTTCTATGGATTTCCGTGGATAAGTTTTTTCAAACGGTTATCCACAACCATTTTCTTATCATTGGATCCATCAACATGTGGATAGTCGCTGCGGATTTTCCGGCAGTCCACAAGTGGATATCTTACTCTGTTCGCTTTTCTTCTTCCTTCCGGGCATCGGCGGCAACGTCTTCCCGGTCCGCACAATCAAAGCAGCGAAGCCGTCCGTTTTCCGCCACGCCGTTCAAAAACCCGTTCAGGCAAAACACTTCCCTGCCGCACACTTCGCACGTTCCGACCCGCTCATGCATGCCGGTTCCCCCTCAGAAAGATTTTCAGCCTTCCTGCTCCGCCTTTTCCAAACGCTTCATCAAAAACTTCACGAACTGATCATCATTGAGCAGCCAGACGCCCTTCTCGCGCTTCAGGGCCTTCTCTGCGTCCGCAAACGACCCGTAGGTCTCCTCAAGCTTGTTGCCGTTGCGTTCGACGCCCCAGCGGCCTTCAAGCGGGTGGATATAGTACAGGTCCCCTTCCGGCGCGCGGTAAATCGTCCCGAACTGGGACTCCTTCACGTTGTAGCGGGTGTGGCGCGCGTCTTCGCGCAGCGGATCTTTGTGGAACGACTCGACCACATACAGGTCGAACGCTTCCTTCGACATCGAGGCGCCGCTCGCCTTGGCGTGGCCGCCGCCGCCGAATCCCCCGGCGACTTCCGACACGTCTACATCGTCATGGACCGTCCGGAACGACACTTTGCGCCCGCCCATGTTCAAGATGACGATATAGTCGAGATGCGGATTGTCTTTGCCGAGCTCATTGCCCAGTTCAGAGTGATACGACTCCGCGTGCACAACGCCCGCATACAGCCCGTCCGCCTCAAGCTGGACCATTTCCCGCCTTTTCTTGCGGATGTAGCGGACCATCTTGTCGTCTTCCATGTCCAGCAGCTTCTTCTCGAACGAACTGAACTTGAACGGACCGCTCTCCTGGAGCCGCTCAAGCATCATCGACTCGAATTCATCGAACGACACGAGGAAGAACAGGGCATTGAGCTGGCGGGCCTTGTCATTGCCGTTCTTCTCCCATTCCCATGTGTCGTACTGCCGCACAAGCTCCACGAACTCGTCCGCGGCACGCGTCGGCTCCAGGAACCCTTCCCCGATCAGGTGGCGGTACAGAAGCGACGTGGCGCATGCCAGGCGTCCCTCTTCCTCTTCCACCTGCACGCGTCCCCATTCGTATTCGTTCAAGTGAAGCGCCGTCTTGTGATGATCGATCAAGACGACCTTCCCGCCGGCCTTGCGGAATTCCTCAAGCCGGGCTTCGTTGTCTTCATTCACCGACAGATCGGTGATGATCAGTTCGGTCGCCTTGTCGCCGCTGTCGAGAAACTTCTCCACTTCGCGGTCGAGCACCTGAACCGAGTTATACCGAACGTTCACGTCATCCCTAAACGCCATCTTTGCCACGATGCCGCAGCCGATGCCGTCCAGGTCGTTATGGGACAATAATTTATACACCGAATCACCTCAAATTCATCGCATTGAATGCTTTATCCAGTATACCCGTTTCCGCTCATCTTCGCCTTCCGGTGGAAGAAAAAACCGCTCTGCCGGACAGAACGGTTCTTCTAAAGTTTTTTTGCGAAGGCGATAATTCGGTTCACCTCTTTAAATCCGAGGTGCAGATGAACATCACGGCTCACATCATTTCCGAGTTCACAATCACTCGCAAACTCCGTGCACCCCTGTTGTCTGGCCCATTCCTCGCAGCGATATACAAGATCCCGGGCCAGCCCCTCCTGACGGTAGCCTTCTTCGACGAAAAGCCCCTCCAGATAACCGACCGGACTCGTGGACGTCCCTTCCACATAATCATGCCGAAGCTGAACCTGTGCGAATCCGACCGGCTTATCGCCGGTGAGTGTTAGAAAGACGGCCGCTTGATCACTTGCGAGAAGCTCCTGCATCTCCGTTTGGAATTCCTGTACGCCCTGACCGGGCCAGAGCCGGTCGGCGAGAGTGGCGACTTCCATACTGTCTTGAAGTGTTGCTTGCCTGATCATTTGATCCCTTCTCTTTCTGTCTTAAAATTCTCCATCAACCGGTCAGCAAACGGGTCACCCGCCCGTCAATCATTTACTGATTTACTTTCTCCCTCCGACTGCAGTGATCCCACGTTCGAAGCAGCCCCCTGGTGTATTTCGAGAAGTGCTGCCACACCGAGCATTAACAGGCCGATGGAGATGCCAGATATGAATATCGCCAATCCGGACAGCCTGCCAGCAAAACCACCGTCCTGCATGTCTTGGTGTGCCCCGCTATCCAATGTTTCAATACCCAGGAACATTCCGAGCACAATCATTGCGATACCGAACCCTTTCAGCGAAACACGAAGTACGTTCATCGATATTCCTCCGTATAAGTAGTAGATAGTTCTCTGAAAAAGTTATCCAGATTAGAATAACCGGTCGAGATCCTCTCTGCACCTCAAGCTTTTACAATATACTTTTGTTCGCGATGGGTACGAGTTGCCCGGGCATCGGAGTGTGTAGTTTCCAGACAAAGCTAACTGGTTCGCTTCCTTCGTGGCTAACATAATCAGCGGTTCCTAAAAAGGTATACGGCGCTGCCAAGTTGCCTTCAATTGTTTTTGTTTCTCTTACAAATAAAGCAATTTGATGGTCATTCTCCCGGTGGTGAATATACCGCTGTGCCGTGGTGCTTGTGTCTTTTGTTTGATTTTGTGATTGCCAATGGAACAACTGACTGCTAATTGCATAGTCTTCATACATCGTGGTTTCGGAAAAGTCCTTATTAGATTTATTCAGTGTAATGAAAAAGACATCTGTTTTCAGATCAGGGAAATATTTGACGCCTGCTTGCAGACGGGCAGCCTTTTTATCGTTATTGAATCCAAATGCAGCCATAACTTGATCGGTCGTATACTGGCCATGGACACGAAGTGGAGAAACAAATGGGAATGGAGATGGACGATCCACGTGATGGATATTTTCATAACAAACATGGAGGACACCTTGGAGTTCTTGCTTATTTTCGTCAAATGAGAGCAATGATCTAAGGGTCTCATCCATAGTGGTATAACCTAACTGTTCAGGTGTTCGCTCAAACAAGGAATAATACAGCATGCCCACCATTAAGTATTGTTCCTTGGTCGTCGGCTCCTCTCCTTCAATATATCGAGCTAGGAAATTTAAGAGATCTGTGGAATCTAGATGAGCTAATTTATGCAGCTGCTTTTTTAGTGTTTCCTTATACGGATTCGAATAAGGTTCCCTCATTCCTCCTTCAGCCTTCAAACCCTCAAACAAACGGTTTCGACTTCCATAAAAATCATAGAGGGTTAAGCCCTCGTACCTTAAAAAATTCAACAAAGTTAGCGGGAGCCCTGTGTCTTGCTCGAAGTATTGGATTTTAGCGATCAACTGTTTTTTAGATACCTTAGTTGTTTTTACATTTCTCAAAATGTATTCTTTTGCCTGACGTTCCATCAAGATGACGGACCCTTTCGGCAAGTAAGAGAACCCATTTTCTACATAGTATTTAATCGAGTGCTTCGAAGGCCCTACGAGCGCTCTGAATTTATCTTCGAATGGGTAGTCTTGATGGGCTTGTCCCACGAAGTCCAAAACAGTGAGACACTCTTTGTCTTCATGCAAACGGAGTCCTCGACCAAGTTGTTGGAGGAAAACTGTTAAACTTTCGGTCGGGCGAAGGAATAGGATTGTATTAACAGCCGGGATATCAATCCCTTCGTTGTATAAATCCACAACGAAAATGAACTTCACTTCCCCGCTTTCCAATCTTTGTTTCGCTTCAGTTCTTTCTTCATCCCCCGATTTTCCGTGCAATGCGATGGATGAAATGCCTTTTTTATTGAAATAAGAAGCCATATATTTTGCGTGCTCGACAGAAACACAAAAACCTAGGCCCTTAACCGTTTCAACCGATGTAACATACCGCTGGATCGCATCGATGATTAAGTCGCTTCGACGGTCATTCGCTGTATATAAATTAGATAACTGCTCCAAATCATAGCCTTTTCGTGTCCATTTGATTGATGTGAGATCAACAATGTCCGTCACACAAAAGTATTGGAACGGAGCGAGGAGCTTCCGATTGATTGCTTCAGTTAACCGCATTTCCGATGCGATATAATCATCGAAGAATGAGAAGATGCTCTTCTGGTCCATCCGTTCCGGCGTTGCCGTTAATCCTAGTAAGATTGCTGGCTGGTAATAGGAGAGTAACCGCTGATAAGACGGAGCCGCAGCATGGTGGAACTCATCGATGATGATAAAATCGTAAAATCCAGAGGTCGTTAGATTTTCCATCTGCTTGCTGTTCCAGCTTTGGATACTCATAAACAGCTGATCAAGCGAGTTTGGAACATGACGACCAACAAATAACTCACCGAAGTTGGCATCTTTTAAGATGGCTCGAAAAGTCGCCATGCTTTGAGTTAAAATTTCCTCTCGGTGAGCGATAAATAGTAAACGAGCATCTGGCTTTTTCTTTAACATTCGTTTGAAATCGAATGCTGAAATCACCGTTTTCCCAACGCCTGTTGCTGCGACAACTAGATTCCGAA
Organism: Bhargavaea ullalensis; assembly: GCF_042432615.1. NCBI lineage: Bacteria > Bacillati > Bacillota > Bacilli > Caryophanales > Caryophanaceae > Bhargavaea > Bhargavaea ullalensis. The sequence goes on along the minus strand of NZ_JBHLWY010000043.1, from coordinate 75,477 downwards.
ACCGTCCGTGAACAACTCGTTCTGCCTCAAGTTCATCTAAGATCTCTTGCTGATAATAGTAAGGACGGATGTCCAAGTTGTACACAATCTGGCGCTCTGCCACCCGGTCACTTGTCAGAGAAGAGCGGAGCATGAACCATGTATTTGGTTCAGAAAGCGAGCGGAATTCCTCATCATTCCAGTAGCTTTCAAAGGTTGCCTTGAACTTACGAATAATGTCAAATGAGTCTTGTTCAGTTACTTTTAAGTTCCACTCGAGTCCAGAAGTGAGTGCGGGATTTGAGAGATTGGACGACCCAATATATGCTGTGCTAAAGCCGGTTTCTCGCTTGAACAAATAAGCTTTAGCATGAAGACGGGTACGCTCCTTATCCAGTGAGACACGGATCTCTGTGTTTGGTAACTTGTTTAGCTCTTCTAACGCTTTATAGTCAGTCGCTTCCATGTAAGACGTGGTGATGATTCGAAGTTTTCCACCTCGTTCTGTAAAGGTTTTCAGTTCATCCAAAATAATTCGTGTTCCTGACCATTTGACGAATGAAACGAGCCAATCGATTTCATCAGACGATAAGACTTCTTTCCGAAGTTCCTCCAGCATATTCGGCTCTGCCTGAGACCCGGTGAATAAGGAACTTTGCGAAAGAGATGTGATCGGCCGAACTGGTTTTTCGTCTTTAATTGCATAGACTGAATTCAATCTTTCATAAATAGAGGTCAGGACTTCCCCTTTTTCATCTAACTTCAACTCGAGAAACTCTTCCCGTTCCAGTTGATTGCTGAGTGTTTCGATCACTTCATTGCATACACGGATCTGTGACAAGAGTGTGTGGTCTGTTTGTTGTTCCCTAATTAAACCTAAAGCCTTTTTCGTGACGGCACCTATGTATGCGGACAAGAATGTTTTCGCTTCCTCCTCGTCTAGCTGGTCTGTATGGATTGCATATAACTCGAGTGAAAGTGCATTCAAGTCCGTACGGATTTTCTCGTTAATTAACTGTTCATAAATTCCTTGTTGCATTCCCGTCCACCTCGCTAAGCATGAGCTTTTCGATCGCCGGAATATCCGCCGGAGCCCAGTCTAGTGTAGCTAACTCGCTCGGATAGAGCCATCTGACCGCCACGTGTTCTGTTATTGTTGGTTCACCATTTTCTAGCTCGCAATGATAGGTCGTTAAATGAACGATGCCGAAATCATATTCATGAACAGTGTGCTCAACTTGTTCACCGATTCGGATTTTAAAGTTCATTTCTTCATTGATTTCTCGTTTCAATGCGTCTTCAGGTGTTTCCCCTCGTTCCACTTTGCCGCCAGGAAACTCCCACTTAAATGCGAGTGTTTTCAAAGCTCCCCTTTGGGCGCAAAGTATTTTTCCATTCTGCCAAATTACTGCTCCAACAACGTGTATCTCTCTCTTCATGACGCTCCCCCCCAGCTTCCAAGTCCTTTCCATTCTACCATAATTAACTGATCATTCACTTTCATTCATACCGCCAACAAAATCCCCGAATACGCCACCACCCCGACCAGGAACGCCAAGAAGCTGCTCTGCCTCTCCTTCGGCAGTTCTTCTTTCATGACATTCATGATCACGCCGCCTGCGAGGAAGGCGCTCAGGTACGAGATGAAGACGTCGTCGATCTTCGTGGTCATGCCGATCGCCCAGCCAGCGAGGATGACAAGGCCGAGCAGCCAGCGGCCGTACCGGTCGTAGTGGCTTCTGTGAATGTTGCGCAGGCCCCAGTCGTTGACGACGAAGTTGAGGGCCATCGCGACGAAGAAGAGGATCCGGTTGTGCAGGTGCGGGAAGTGGCCGTGGACGAGCAGGTAGCCGGTGATGAGGTTGAGCAGGGCGAATGAGCCGATGTGGATCCAGAAGATCCGGGGACGGCCGTTTTGGCTGGCGGCGTCGCGGCGCCTTTTCGACGATTCGGCGAGCTGTTCGAGGCCGTAGTAGATGACGAGGCCGGCAAGCGCGATGATGTACAGATGGTGTTCCAGGAATCGGTTGGTGGCGTACGTCAGCGTCCCTTTCAGTTCTTCCTCGTAGTCGGCGAGGTTCGGCAGCAGGCGCAGGAAGACGTAGGCGACGGCGACGCCGCCCGCGCCCGACAGCAGCCGGCTTCTCGGCGTGCCATCGAGGAAGATCATTTTTCTTGAGAACAAGTGAATCAAGACAAACCCTGCGGCGAGCAGCAGGGTCAGCAGGCCGATCGGCATTGGGCATCCCTCCAAAAGACGGCGTTGATCCCCCTCCCTGCCCGTTAAAGCAGGATGAGGATGAGCGAGTAAGCGACGAGGCCGAGCAAGAACGCCGGGAAGCTGCTTTCCCGCTCTTCCGGCAGTTCTTCCTTCATGACGTTCATGATGACGCCGCCCGCAAGCAGCGCGGTCAGGTAGGAGATGACCACGTCGCTCACTTCGGTGATGGTGCCGATAAGCCATCCGGCGAGGATTGCGACGGCGAGCAGCCAGCGGCCATACCGGTCGTAGTCTTCCTTGTGCGTGGCGCGCAGGCCGCGGTCGTTCGTGACAAAGTGGACGCCCATCGCGATGAAGAAGAACAGGCGGCCGTAGTGGCTCGTGAAGTTTTCGCGGACGAGCAGGTAGCCGATGAGTGCGTTGTACAGGGTGAACGACCCGATATGGATCCAGAAGACGAGCGGGCGGGCCTTGTGCCGGCCGTCTTCTACGTTGTGCCGCTTGGACGCCTTGGCCATCTGCTCGAGCCCGTAAAAGATCGCGAGCCCGAGCATGGCGATCATGTACAGGTGGTGTTCCAGGAACCGGTTCGTCGCGAAGTCCAGCGTCCCTTTAAGTTCGTCCTCATACTCGGCGAGATCCGGCAGGAGGTGCAGGAACACATACGCGACGGCGATTCCGCCCGCGACCGAAAGTATCCGGCTGCGCGGGGAGTCTCTTAGAAACTTCATGTTTTTTGAGAACAGGTGCAGCAGGACGAAACCGGCTGCGAGGATGAATCTAAACAAAGTCAGCGGCATGGCGGACCTCCCGGGAATTCGGCTTTCCTTTCCGCATTCCCGCTCCCAAAATTTCCAAACGCACGGCGTGCATGCAAAAGCCCCCGCGGACCCGGTCCGCAGGGGCTTTTCTTGGTTCACTGATACGTAATGTTCCTGAGCTCGTCCTCGCCGAACCCGTTTTCTTCCCGGGCGGTTCGGAACGGCTCCGCGGCCTTTGTGCCGCTTGTCACCGGGCTGCCTTCATCGATCATGTTCAAGATGGCATGTTCATCGGGATCACGGCGGCGCTTCATCTCTTCCGGGTCGCCGAATCGCAGGATCACTTCGTTCACCCCTTTCCTTTCCGGGACTGATGACGACTTGAACCTGAGGCTGAACTGCATCCTCTTCCACTATATTATACTAAATATTCATTCAAATTGAAAGCCTCATGTTTTCCTAGTGTATGCCGTCATGCCTTGTTTGCATGCCGGCCCCTGCGGGAAAAGTGGGGAGAATGCAAAAACGGGCCGGATGTCCGGCCCGCCGAGGGTCATTCGCCGAGGTGTGCACTGCAGTAGGCGCCGACCGCTTCCTCTTCGTCTTCTTCCATGGCAAAGCCGAGCACTTCACCGGTCGCCGATTCGAGGAAGTCATAGGTGGCGATCCACTCCCTGCCGTCCCGGCGCGCATAAAGGACGCGCAGTTTCACCCCGCCTTCCGTATACAGCTCGTCTTCCTCGTCGATGTTGAGGTCGAGGAAGAATTCGTACCGGTCGCCTTCGATGATGCCGGTCGGGTCGTTGAGTTTTTCGACGGTGTGGCCTGTGATGTCCATTGCTTCAAAACCTTTCGTTCGTGTATTCGTCTTTTCATTATACCCGAGCGGGGGCGCGAAAAATCTACTTTTTCATTTATGAAGCGTTGTTAATAGTTTGTTCATATCTGGTTAGTAAGATGTTCGTACAAGAGAATCGAGGAGGAACCGACGATGACGAATTATAATGGCTCAGATGACCGTGAACGCAATCTGAATGAAGACGCAAATAATGGCAGGGACGTCCGTCGCGAGGAGTGGCTTCCGGGGGATGCGGAGGCGGATCAGGAAATGACCGCTCCAAGCGCCGGCCCTGCCGGAGAGCCAGAGAAGGAACCTGAGAGCATCGGGCGAGAAGAGGCATACCGCTCTGACATGCCCGGGGCCGCGGATTCCGAAGAACCAAACCGTGCTTCGGCAACTGCCGGAGAGCCCGTTAATGTGAAGCGCTCCGCACCGAAGCCCGACAAGCCCCGCCGCTCACTCGGATGGCTGCAGACGATCGGGGGCGGCGTGATCGGTTCGGTGCTGACACTGGCGATCGCGGTGCCGTTCCTGGACCACGAAGAACCCCAGACGAGCGAGCCGGCGCAAACGTCCGTCCAGTCTGATTCGCAGACGGCCAACCCGGTGAAAGTCTCGACGGACGGATCGCTCGCCGACATGGTCGAGCAGGCATCCGGGTCGATCTTCGGCATCGTGAACTATCAGAAGCAGCAAAATCCGTTTTCCCAGGGATCGGCCAAAGATGTCGAGTACGCAACGGGGTCCGGGGTGCTGATCAAGAAAGACAACGGCAAGGCGTACATCGTCACAAACAACCACGTGGTCGAAGGCGCCTCGAAGCTGGAAGTGTCGCTTGGCAACGGAGACCGCGCCGAGGCCGAACTCGTCGGGTCGGATGCTCTTAGCGACCTCGCCGTCGTAAGCGTGGATGCCGGCAAGATCGACGCCGCACCGCTTAAGTTCGGCGACTCGGACGCGCTCCGTGCGGGTGATTCGGTCGTGGCGATCGGCAACCCCCTCGGCCTGCAGTTCTCCCGCTCCGTCACGGAAGGGATCGTCAGTGCGGTCGACCGGTCGATCAGCGTCGACACATCCGCCGGCGAATGGGAAATGACAGTCATCCAGACAGACGCGGCGATCAACCAGGGGAACTCCGGCGGCGCGCTCATCAACATGAACGGCGAAGTCGTCGGCATCAACAGCCTGAAGATCGGCGGTCAGGGCGTGGAAGGGCTCGGATTCGCCATTCCGTCCGATGACGTTCTCCCGCTCGTTGAAGAAATGATGGCGAGCGGCCATGTGGAACGCCCGTACATCGGCATCTCGATGTACAACGTCAATGAAATTCCGCGCGGCTACGTGAACGGCCTGCCAAATGACATCTCCCAGGGCGTTTACGTGGAAGGCGTCGATCCTGAAGCCGCAGCCGCCAAGGCCGGCCTGAAGGAAGGCGACGTCATCACCGAAATCAACGGCGAAAAGATCGAAGACGGGCAGCAGCTCCGGCGCTTCCTGTACTCCGAGCTGAAGGTCGGCGACAAGGCGACATTCACCGTCTATCGCGGTGCCGACAAACAAAAGATCGAAGTGACGCTCGGGACAAGCAAGCCTTCTTCCCGCTCGTGATCAAGATTGCACCCGCTGCGGGCCCCGTGCCCCGGCGGGTGTTTTTTTGAAATCAAGAGACGGACGGTTCAACTGACGCGCCCGGCGTGTTTGATTATACTGAAAGGAAGTGAACCGATTGGGGACGGAGGCGACGGCGGTGAAGATTCTGGTGATCGAAGACAGCGAGAGCGTATCGGCGATGATCGGCATGTTTTTCCAGAAGGAAGGGATCGACGGGACATTCGTGCCGGACGGGGACACCGGCTGCCGGGAGGCGCTGTCCGGACGGTATGACTGCCTGATCATCGACTGGATGCTGCCTGGGATGGACGGTGTTTCCATTTGCCGCCGGGTGCGCAAGGCGGGGCTTGAAGTGCCGATCATCATGCTGACGGCAAAAACGTCCGAGGACGATCAGGTGACGGGCCTTGAGACAGGTGCAGATGACTATGTGACGAAGCCGTTCAGCCCTGCGGCGCTGATGGCCAGAATCCGGGCCGTCACGCGGCGATACGGGATCCGGGGAGGCGGCGAAGACGAGGAAGGCCTCATCCGGACGCGGCATTTTCTAATCAACGAAAAGACACGGGAAGTCCGGCTCGACGGGCAGACCTTGCCGAACCTGACGCCGAAAGAGTTCGACCTGCTCGCCCAGTTCGCCCGCCATCCGAAGCAGGTGTTTTCCCGCGAGCAGCTGATCGACAGTGTGTGGGGCTACGACTTTTACGGCGACGATCGTACCGTGGATGTCCATGTGAAGCGGCTCCGCAGCAAGACCGAGACGGACGGAAGGCAGTTTTTCCACACGGTCTGGGGCGTCGGCTACCGGTTTGAAGAGCCGGAGGACCGCGCATGAAGTTCCGTTATTTGTACCAGCTCACGGCGAGCCATGTTGGTGTCCTCCTGATCGCGTTCCTCATCCTGAACATCATGTTCTCGCATTTTGCGGAAGGGCTGATCTACAAAAATAAAACCGACGAACTGGTCGCCTACGGGGAGAACCTTCTCCATGACCTGTCGGCGGATCCCAAGGCTTCCGCCGCGACACTCGGGGAGTACGGCCGGGTGCTTGGCGGACGTGACATCCAGTACAGTCTGTTCGACGCGGATTCGGCCGTGCTTTATTCGTCCGGCCGCCCTGCTTCGCTCATCAGGCTGCGCCAGGAGGAATGGAACAAGATCAAAAACGGGCGGACGCTCGTCGTGAACCAGGAATATGAACGATCCGGCGAAGGCGTGACATTCACCCTGCTCCCGTACGTGCGCGACGGGGCATTCACCGGCGGGATCCTGCTCACTTCGCCGATCTCCGGCTCAAGGGAAATCATCTCGCAGCTGAACCGCTATCTCCTGCTGGCGATGCTTGCTGCACTTGCGGCCTCTCTCCTGCTCGGCGGGGCGCTGTCGGCATTCCATGTCAGGCGGCTGCGTCGGCTGCGCGACGCGGCGTCGGATGTGGCGTCCGGGGATTATTCCGTCCGGGTGCCCGCCTCCGGCATCGACGAGATCGGCGAGCTGTCGGGCGACTTCAATGCGATGGTCGGCCGGCTCGGCGAATCGATGCAAGAAATCGACCGGCTCGAGAACCGCAGGCGGCAGTTCATCGCGGACGTGTCGCACGAAATGCGCACGCCGCTCACGACGATCCGGGGCATCCTTGACGGCATCCGCGGAGACATGATCCCGGACGCTGAACGGAACCGAGCACTGGCGCTCGCCGGCAAGGAAACCCGGCGGCTGATCCGGCTGGTGAATGAAAATCTGGACTATGAAAAAATCCGCTCCGGCCAGATCACGCTCGAAAAGGAGCCGATCCGGCTGGAAGATGTGCTGGCGGTGATCGCGGAGCAACTGGAGCCGCTGGCCGAGGAAAAAGGCGACCTCATCCGGATCGACGTTTCCGGTGACGCGGTCGTTTCGGCTGACTACGACCGGCTCATCCAGATTCTCATCAACATCACAAAAAACAGCATCCAGTTCACCGAAAACGGCGAAATCCAGCTCCGGGGCTTCATGGACGGCGACGAAGCGGTGATTGAAGTAGCGGACACCGGCAGCGGAATTGATCCTGAAGAAGTGGAGAAGATCTGGGGGCGGTTCTACCGGGCCGGCGTGTCGAGAACGTCCAATCCGTTCGGCGAATTCGGCCTCGGCCTGTCGATCGTCCGCCAGCTCGTCCGGCTGCACGGCGGCGACGTTTCGGTCAAAAGCCGCATCGGCGAAGGAACCGTCTTCACCATCCGGCTGCCCGGAGGGAATGGATAAGATCGGCGGACAGGCGCCGACTGCGCCCGAACTTGCGCCACTCGAGGCCAAACTTGCGCCACTCGAGACCAACTCGCGCCACTCGGGCAAACTTGCGCCACTCGAGGGCAAACTTGCGCCACTCGAGACCAAACTTGCGCCACTCGAGGCCGAACTTGCGCCACTCGGGCAAACTTGCGCCACTCGAAGCCAAACTTGCGCCACTCGAGGGCAAACTTGCGCCACTCGAGACCAAACTTGCGCCACTCGAGGATCCCCCTCTATCAATTCAAAACGGCTGCCTCTCCAGCTCGGAGGGCAGCCTTTTTATTGTTTAATCATTTCCCCTCTTGTTCCCAGCGGCGGAGCGATGGATACGGATCGAACGCCCACTCGGAGCGGCCGTCAAATTTGTACATGCCGTAATGTAGATGCGGCGGGAACTTGCCGGCGGTGCCTTCCTTGCCGTAGCCGGAAGAGCCGACATAGCCGACGACGGTGCCGGGTTCGACGATCTGTCCCTGTTCGATCCCTTTTTCGAAATACGCAAGATGAGCGAAATAATGATATACATTGTGAGCATCGCGGATGCCGATGCGCCAGCCGCCGAACTCGTTCCATCCCTTCACCTCGACCACCCCGTATGTGACCGAACGGACCGGGACGCCGTAGGATGCGAACAGGTCGGTGCCTTCATGCATGCGCCGTCCGCCCCAGCCGCGCTTGGCGCCCCATGTTCCCTTGTACGTATAATGGTGGGTCTTCGGCAGCGGGAACACATATTCATCGAGTTCGATCGTGCCGAACTGCCGGAACAGCTCCGAAATGGTCATGACTTGTCCGACTGCTTCCTCGCTTCCATAAAACCCCCAAAGGGCGAGACGGTGGGCGTCTTCGTCCCCGCCATGTTCCCCGAGCGCGGCAGCCAGCGTGAAGAGAATGTCTTCGGCATCATTCGGGTCGGCTTTGCCGTCCCCGTTCCCGTCCATTCCCCTGCCGTCGAAAAATTCGATTGCGGCCGGGTCGCTGTCGCCCGCCTCCGGGTTCGGCGCGCCGGCCCAGAACGCCTCGGGGAACCGGAAGGAAACCAGGCCTTCCACTTCCTCCAAGTCATTGCGTAGCCGCTGGATGTTCCGCTCATACCGGTCGACCGCGGCGAGCAGATGCCACGGGACGGAAGGCGTTTCGTAGGCCATGTACAGGCTGGTCCGTTCCTCGGCAAGCGACATCTCGGAAGCCGCGCCGCCTTCCCCGCTTTCCGCGGAAACGAGCGCATACATGAGGAATGACAGCATAAGCAAATAGGCCGGCAGCCACAGCCAATGGCGCACGGTGAAAACCTCCTCTCACCGTTTAGGGTTGCCGGCCCAGGCAAGCTCATGCGTGGGAAATAACGGTCATTGCGCCGCCTTGTCGATGCATGACTTCAAAATTCCCTCCACTTCTTCAGCCAGTGAGCGGATCTCCGCGTTTTCCATCAGGCCGAGAGTCGCGGTTGGCTTCGGCATCCCGATCTTAACGCTGCCGCCTTGTTCATAGACGACAATCTTGCACGGCAGCAGATAACTCGCCCTCAGATCTTCCTTCAGCATCTTCGCGGCAGCCGCAGGACTGCATACTTCAAGAATGGTGACAGGCGTTTCGAAATCCTGGCCTTTTTTCTGGAGGGTGGCTGTCATGTCGAAATTCCACAACACGCCGAACTTCACTTCCGACAGGCATTCCTCCACTGCTTTGACCGCTTCGTCCTTTGTTTTTCGGGTGTTCACCGTATAATCGAACATCTCCTATTCCTCCCTGATTCCGCGCAATATTCCCTTTGACCGGGAAATATTGCGCGGGAAATGTCGATTTCCCGGGAAATAATGCGATTTCCCGGGAAATAAATCGTTTCCTGAATGATTTCCTAAATACTTTTCGTGGCTGCCCGCTTGATATCCTTCCTCGCCTCGTAAATGTTGATGACCACCGACTTGATCACCGCATAGGTCGGGATGGCGAGCAGGATGCCGAAGAAGCCGGCAATGCTGCCCGCTGCCAGGATGAGCGTAATGACGGTGAGCGGATGGATGTCGAGCGTCTTGCCCATGACGTTCGGCGTGATGAGGTGGCTGTCGGTCTGCTGGGCGGCAAGCGTGACGACCGACACCCAGATGACCATCTTCGGATCCTGCAGGAAGGCGATGATTGCGGCAGGCGCGAAGGCGATCCACGGACCGAGGAACGGGATGACATTCATGACGAGCGCAAAAAGCGCCAGCAACAGGGCATAATTCAAACCGATAATTAAATAGCCGATAAAGATCAGCGTGGCCAGGATCGTGCTGATCAGAAGCTGACCCTGAATGTAGGAACGCAGCACGAGGTCGATGTCTCTCAACGTGTTTTTCACCCATTCCCGGCGTTTGCCGTGAAACAGATTGTAAATCCGCGGTGCAAACTTTTCATGATCCTTCAACATGAAGATGAAGAAAAATGGCACGAGAATGAGCAGAACCACTGCCTGAAGAACCGTTTGGAGAAACTGGATAAACCATTTCCCGAACTTGACGGCACCCGCTTCCACTGAGTCGAGGGCACTGTCGATCGCCGACTTGGCCTGCTCCGGCAGGTCATCCCGCTGGTTCAGCAGGTCGATCCGGAATTCGTTCAGCTGGTGGGTCAGTGCCGGTGCATTCTCACCGAGATTGTTCGCCTGCCGGGAAACGACCGGTCCGATCAAAGCGACAAACACCCAGATGATGACCGCCACACAGGCGATGATGATGGTGATGCTGCCCCAGCGCGGAACGTTGCTTCTTTCCAGCCGCCGTTGCACCGGTTCCGCCAGATAAAACAGTACGCCGCCGAAAATGACCGGTATGAGAGCCGTCTTGGCAATGATGAACAGCGGGTCGAAGATGAACTTGATCTCCAAAAAATATTTGATGATCAGGATGGCAAGCAGAATCGCAACGCCGATCTGGAACCAGAGCTTCTTGATCATGGCACTCCCCCCCTTTAGATTGACTTTTTTCACACTTGCAGATGATTGCCTATACCCCAAAACAAAGCACGGGAATCAACTGATTCCCGTGCCTTGTTCCGGCTTGGAGATGTTCAGCTCCGCTCCACCGGCATCGAGCAGCAGCGGAACGAACCGCCGGACTTGATGATCTCCGAGAAATCGATCTCGATGACTTCATAGCCCTTCTCCCGCATGGCGGCGTTCACCCGGCGGTTGACCGGCAGGCTGAACAGCTTGCCGCCGCCGATCGAGAGGACGTTCGTGCCCATCGTGAACTGCTCGTCTTTGCCGACTTCGATCAGTTCGTATTTCTCTCCGAGCGCGCGGACCGTCTCTTCGGGAAGCGCTTCTTTGAAGATCAGGGCTGTCTTCGGCGACAGGACGTTGAACACGCAGTCCAGGTGCAGGTATTTCCCGTCGAACGGGACAGGATGGACAGTCCGTCCCGGAAGATGATCCGGCAGTTCGGCGATCGTTTCCCGGGATGTCCGTTCGCTGACGCCGACATATACGCTGTCGCCGTCCACGATGACGTCGCCGCCTTCGATGCGGCCGCCTTCAAATTTGTGATACCGGATGCCGTGCTCTTCCAGCAGCTGTTCGAGGGCCTCTTCCTCCCCCTGCCGGATGTCGCTCGCCATTCGGGAAACGAACAGTTCGCCGCCGACGGTGAATCCGATGTCGCGGGTGAAGACCTGTTCCGGATACTCTTCGGATGGCTCCAGCTCAATGACCTCCACGCCGTGATCCCTCAATGTGTCGCGGAATTCGCGGTACTGCTTCATGGCCAGCCCGCGGTCGATGTTTTCATCTTCATATCGCTTTTGCACTTCATTGATCGCCTCTTCGATCGCCATGTAGCGCGGCGGGCAGAGAATGACCTTCTGCAGTTCTCCGTATTCGGTGTTGCATCCGACTTTCGATTCTTGATCTATGCGCATTGCCATGCTGTCAGTCTCCTTAAAAAACAATGATCGCTCCACTATTCCCTGCTTAGAATGACCGGAAACCTCTGTTTGATGTGCCGGCCGGCGGGAATACTATAGGCAAGTACGCCAAAAGGAGAGCGATCCGCATGACGAGAAGCTATGCAGACAACGACGGCGATAAGAAAAAGTGGGCCGAGACGGCAAACGAGGCAGCCAAGTCAGCCGAAGAAAAACTCGATGACATCAAACGGGAAGTCCGGGAAGAAACGGACAGCACCGCCGCATCCGACGAAGAGGACGGCAAATAAGAAAAGAGGCGTTGCAGAAGGCCGGATTTTGCCGGTCACCGCAATGCCTCTTTTTTTGTTTCAGATTGATATGCCCGCTTCTTCCCCGAGTCTGAGGCGGTCGCCGGTTGCCGGATCGAAAAAGTGGGCCAGTTCCATGTCATAGGCGAGCGTCACTTTGTCGCCTGTCCGGAGGTCCAGCCCCGAGTCGATGCGGGCGATGAGGTCCTGGTTTCCAAGCTTCGAGTAAAGCAGCGTTTCGGCACCCGTGAGCTCCGAGACGATCACTTCGGACTCGACCGGGACGAGCGACCCGGCGGTGATGCCCGGCGGCTCAAGCGTGACGCTTTCCGGCCGGATGCCCATCGTGATGCGGGCTCCGTCCGAAAAGCCCGCCGCCTGCAGTGCCGCCGCCTTTGGAGCCGGAAGCGTGAGCGGGATGCCGTCGTGCGTGACGAACGCGCCCCCTTCAAGCTTGCCTTCAAAGAAGTTCATCGCCGGAGAGCCGATGAACCCGCCGACAAACTGGTTTGCCGGGTAATCGTACACTTCCTTCGGCGAGCCGACCTGCTGGATGACGCCGTCTTTCATGATGACGATCCGAGTCGCCATCGTCATCGCCTCGGTCTGGTCATGCGTGACGTAGACCGTGGTCGTCTTCAGCCGGTGGTGGAGTTTTGAGATTTCCGCGCGCATCTGGAACCGGAGCTTCGCGTCCAGATTTGAAAGCGGTTCGTCCATGAGAAACAACTTGGCGTCGCGGACGATCGCGCGCCCGAGTGCGACGCGCTGTCGCTGTCCTCCGGAGAGCGCACGGGGCTTCCGCTTCAGGTATTCTTCGAGGCCGAGCACTTTCGCCGCTTCGGTCACCCGCCGGCGGATCTCGTCTTTTTTGAACTTCCGCATCTTGAGCGCGAACGCCATGTTGTCGTAGACGCTCATATGCGGATACAGCGCATAGTTTTGGAACACCATTGCGATGTCCCGGTTTTTTGGCGGGACATCGTTCATGAGACGCCCGTCCATTTTGAACTCGCCGTCCGTGATCTCTTCGAGTCCCGCGATCATCCGGAGCATCGTCGACTTGCCGCAGCCCGACGGCCCGACAAGGACGATGAACTCTCCGTCTTCAATCTCCAGGTTGAAGTCTTTCACGGCGGTAACGTCTTTTTCGTATGTTTTCGAGATGTGCGCCAGTTCAATCTTCGCCATGTCCGACGCCTCCCTTCTGTCGCCCGATGTTGTAAGTGTGATTCGTGTTTTGCATGAACGGAACGCGGCTGCCGCTTCTTAGAAGGAGGATCAGCGGCAAAACGAGGACGAGCAAAAATGCGGTGCTGATCTCAATCCGGGTTTCCTTTGCCGGTGCAGCTTCATTTTCCCGGCCGTGATCCCACTTTTTCATTTCAAGTTTCAGCATTTGATCTCTCCTTTCTGCGTGGCTGTCATTTGCCGCCAGACTGCAGGTTGATCCCCTGGATAAAGTACTTCTGGAAGAAGAAGAACAGCACAATCACAGGCAGGAGGACGAGCAGCGACCCGGCCATGAGATAGTTCCACTGTGTGCTCATCTGGCCCTTGAACACCTGGAGCCCAAGCTGGAGCGTGTACAGGCTTTCGTCGTTCACGTACAGGAGCGGACCGAGGAAGTCGTTCCAGGCACCGTTGAACGAGAAGATCGCGACCGTGGCAAGCGCCGGCTTCGTGAGCGGCAGGCCGATCTTCCACCAGATCCAAAAGTGGCTGGCCCCTTCCATCTTAGCCGCTTCGATGAGCTCATCAGGGATTGTCATGTAAAACTGCCGGAGCAGGAAAATGTTGAACGCACTCCCGAAAAACGCCGGGACAACAAGCGGATAGTACGTGTTGAGCCACTGGAGTTTTGCAAACAGGACGTACTGCGGGATGAGCGTGACGAATCCCGGAATCATCATCGTCGACAAGACGATCGCAAACAGCGCGTTCCGTCCCTTGAACGGCACTTTGGCGAATCCGTACGCGATGAACGAGTTGACGAATACGTTGCCGATGACGACGAGGATCGTGATGGTCAGCGTGTTGATCGTATACAAGTCAAACGGGGCGGCTTCCCATGTCTTGGCGTAGTTGCTCCAGTTCCAGCTTTCCGGCCAGAAGGTGGGCGGGTAGGTCATCACTTCCTGCATCGTTTTGACGGAAGTGATGACCATCCACCAGAGCGGCGACAGGACGAGCAGGCTGCCCGCCGCAAGCAAAATCCAGTTGATGATGTTCAGCGCGCGGCGCCTGCCCTGGATCGTATCGAAATGAGAGTGCTTTTCGGCGGCGGATTTCACCATCATTTCCCGCCCCCTTCGTAATGCACCCATTTTGGCGCCAGTTTCAGGTTGATGATGGTCAGGACAAAGACGATGATGAACAGAATCCACGACATCGCCATCGCATAGCCCATGTCAAACGCTTCGAACGCCTTTTTCCACATGTAGAGATTGTAGAAGAGGAGGGAGTTGACCGGTCCGCCTTCGCCGTTGGACATGACGTAGGCTTCCTGGAAAATCTGGAATCCGCCGATCAGGCTGGTCACGACGTCGAAGAAGATGACAGGCGTGATCATCGGGACCGTGATGCGGATGAACTGCTGCCAGGCGTTGGCACCGTCGATCTCCGCTGCTTCATACAGGCTTTTGGAAATCCCCTGCATGCTTGCGAGGTACAGCAGCATGCCGCCCCCGACGCTCCACAGCTTCATGAAGATCAGCGCGGGCTTTGCCCAGTCGGGGTCGAACAACCAGTTCGGTCCCGCGATGCCGAACCAGGCAAGCACCGTGTTCACAAGGCCGGTGCCCGGCTCCAGCAGCTGCATCCAGAGCAGGTACACCCCGACGCCCGAAAGGACCGCCGGCAAGTAATAAACCGTCCGGAAGAACCGCATCCCCGGAATATCCCGGTTCAGCAGAGCCGACAAGACAATGGCGCCGACTGTCGTGATCGGCACCGAGAACACCACGAAGTACAGTGTGTTGTAGAGCGAGGTCCAGAACAGCTGGTCATCGGCGAAAAGCTTCTCATAGTTTTTCAGCCCGATGAAATCCATCTGGGATGTAATATTGTAATTCGTGAAGCTGGCAGCGAAAGAGAACAGGAGCGGGCCTGCGGTGAATACAAGAAACCCGATGATCCATGGCAGGATGAACAGGTATCCCTGAAGGCCCTCCCTCGTCTTATAGTTGAATCGTTTTCGTCCGGCCATCCCCTCTCGCCTCCTTGTCATGGATGTAAAAGAAAAGAAGGAGGACGGCGCCGCCCTCCTTCCTTTTGTATTATTTGTTCTGGTCGATCAGCTTCTGTACTTTCTTCTCGGCGTCTTCAAGCGCCTGTTCCGGCGTTTTCTTGCCGAGGTACACATTGTCGAACTCAGGATTGATGAGCGTCGGGAAGTCCGGCGCCACGACAGGCGTCGGCGTCAGCATCGTGTGAGGCATCGCTTCGACGGCAAGGCCGTAGACCATCTTGCCGTCTTCGCTGAACTCATCGCTTTCCGCCGCCGTCTCGGCCGCTTCCTTGTTCGCCACATTATCGAAGTTCTTCACGGCCCAGTACTCCTGCGCTTCCTTGTCCGTCAAGTACTTGATGAACTCCCATGATTCGTCGGGATGCTTTGCGCCGTAAGGGATTTCCGCAACGAAGCCGCCGCCCCAGCTTGTATTGCCGTTGCCCGGCTCTTTTTCCGGGAGCAGCGCGACGCCGAAGTTCAGGTCAGGCGCATAGTCGCGGATCTGTGTGAAGAATGTCGGCTGCTGGACGAGCATGCCGAGGTCTCCCGAGAAGAACGGGTTGCCTTGCTGGCTCTCCATCTGGGATTGCCAGGAATTGATGTTGTTGTCGCCGTACTTGTCATGCCAGGACTTCAGCCACTTGAGCGTGTCCAGCTTTTCCGGTGTATTGATCTTCACTTCATCGTTTTCATCGATGAAATTGACTTTGTCCGCATTGAGCATCCAGACGTCCGTGCCAGCCCCAAACAGCGGATAGAAGCCCATCCGGTCGTATTTGTCGCCGTTTTTCACGTCCAGCTTCTCGGCGAACTCCCACAGCTCGTCCCATGTTTTCGGCGGCTGTTCCGGATCAAGCCCTGCTTCTTTGAAGGCGTCTTTATTGTAAAAGAGGACCCGTGTGTCCGTATTGAAAGGAATGCCGTAAGAATCGCCTTCATAGAGTGTCGCGTTCCAGAGCTCTTCATAGAAGTTGCCCGAAATGTCGTCTTTCTCGAGATACTTGGACAGGTTTTCTGCCTGCTTCTTCTCTCCGCGCAACGCCGTGGCATTGATATCGTTGATCACGACGTCCGGCGGTGAACCGGCCGCGATCGAAGCGAGTTCCTTCGTCCAGATGTCGCCCCATGGGACGAATGTATGCTTCACTTCAATCTTGTCCTGGGATTTGTTGAAGTCCTCGACGATCTTTTCGACGACCGGCCGCCGGATCTCGGAGCCCCAGAATGTCCAGAAGTCCAGGACCACTTTGCCGTCCTCTCCTTCGGCCTGTTTGTCTTTCTTTGCGGAATCGCCTTTCGTGAAGCCGTTGCAGCCCGACAAGACAAGTACCGCGATGAATAAAACGCTCAGCCATTTCAGATGTCGCATTCAGAGCCCCCCCTTTTTTGGTTATGTACTCAAAACCTTTTCTAACTTTCCCTTTCGACACAGAAAGTAAACCTTCTTCACTATTCTACAAAATAAGTTCCACTATTCAAATGGTTCTAAAGTTACAGAGTCGAATAAAGGCGGCACTTGTCGAAGCCCGACTGTGCCGCCTGTTTTATTCGTATTTGGTAAAAACGTCATAGTCGCGCCATTTCCCGCCCTCGTATGCGAACTGGGGTCGGGTGCATTCAAACCGGAACCCGGCGCTTTCCGCAAGCTTTTTCGACGGAAGATTGTCGGGCCGGATGTGCAGCTCGATCCGGTGAAAACCGAGTTCCCTGAAAAAGGCTTCCGCTGCTGCGACGACCGCTTCCTTGCCGTACCCCATCCGGAAAAACTGGTTGTTGATCTGGTAGCCCATCATCGCCCAGTCGTAGTCCATCCGGAGAATGGTGATGATCTCAATCTTGCCGATGTTTGCGCCGTCCGACTTGCGGAAAATCCCGAGGATGACCATCCTGTCCAGATCGGCAGCCTGTTGGAACCCCCGGATCCAGTCGCTGAACCAGCTTCGCGTTGAGGCGCCCAGGTTTACCGGCCGCCCTTCGTCATAGGGATGCTGAGACAGCGTCCGCCCTTCCAGTCCAGAGCGCCAGGAATCGTAATCGCTTTCGCGGTACGGTCTGAGGATGAGCCGTTCCGTTTCGATGAAGAGATCGTTTCCGTTCACAGGCGTTGCCCCCTTTGCCCCCATCATACCAAAACAGAGGGCGCATATCCGGGTCCGGCCGGTACATACTATCGGCGTTCGAAAAACAAATTTAAATGGAGGGAATCGACCACAATGACCCAAAATCCGTTCGGTCAAAACCAAGGCCAGAACCAGGGCCAGACTCACCAGAACATGCACACCGGAACCGTTCCGCCCGACATGAACCACGGCGGCCATGAGCTGTTTGATGTCCACGAAGTGCTGTCGCTGTCCATCGCAGCCATGGACCAGTCCACGCTGCTTCGCCAGCACGCAAAAGATCCGGAACTCATTGATATCATGGACCGCCAGTATCGGTTCATGCGCCAGGAGTACAATACGCTCGTTGATTGCTTCAAAACCGGCCAGGACCCGCAGGTGCCGACCCAGAGTTATAAGATGGCGGGCGGCAATGACTTCATCTACGGCATGACCCAGACCCAGCCGAAAAAACCGATGATGTCTCCTCAGGAACTTGACGATGCGGCGATTTCCGGCTTCCTGCTCGGCTCCGCAAAAGCGAGCGCAACCGGCAAAACGGCTGCCGCCCTGGAGACGACAAACCCGGTCGTGCGCCGCGTGCTCGCCGACTCGGTCCCGAACTGCATCGAAATGGCCTACGAGCTGTCGATCTACCAGAACAAGCACCACTACTACCAGGTTCCGCAACTTGCCGACACCGATATGCAGGCAATCCTCAATGCCTATGCACCTGCCACCGGCGGCCAGCAGCCGGGCATGCAGTGAACGGCTATCGCACGTTCAGCGCGGGACGGTGAATGTCCGGCAAACACCATGCCGGTTTCTATAGATGCGAAAAGGCAAGGACGCCGTGTGTCCTTGCCTTTTCCCCGTTCACAATCCTTCCCGCTTCACAAATCCATCGAGCCGGTGCAGGAACCCCTCCATCTTCTCCCAATCGTCCGCAAAGTCCTCGACCTTCTCGGAATAAATGAACTCACGGAACTCGCGGTTCATCAGCACCACCGGACCGTATCTCTCCTTCAAGCCTTCGTAAACCCCGCATTCCTTCAAAAGGCGGACCCGCCGGTTAATCGTCCGGTTTCGGTCGGATGGCCAAAGATCCAGCACCGCTTCCGCCAGGGATATCAACAATTCCAGCATCTCCGATTCCTCCTATCCGCCGTTGTCTCTCCCTGTCCTCACTGCCCCGGCAGCCGCTTGTTCCGGAGCAGGGCCTCCCGGTTGCGCCAAAGTCCCGCCTCTTTTGGCGTCATCTCATCGAAATTCCTCCGCGGAGGTTTCCAGGCCACAGAGTTGATTGCATACTTCAGGCGGTTGGCGAACAGCGACCGCAGCAGGATTCTCGGAAAAGTGAGCCAGACGATCAGATAAGCGAGGGTCGTCAAGATCACCACCGTGCCGGCACCCGACGAGTCATACATCGGCGCCGTTCCGGCGAGCAGTGCCGTATGCAGCAGCGCCCACCTGCGCAGCGGTTCTTTCCTGGCATGCAGGAACAGCGAAAAGGCGAGCAGCGCCGCAAACGCCAGTATCCATCCAGGCGGCCGGGCATCGACGACCGCTCCGGCCACCCACATGACGGCCGGAATGACCGCTGCCGTCAGGAGCACGATCCGCGGGGCCCTCCGTCCAAGCGTCCCGGCTTCCTCGAACAAAGGCAGCAGCTTCTTCTGCCAGTCCCGCAGCCGGCGGTCACCGCGCGCGGCTTCCGCGTCCGCGGGAGCGAGCAGCCGCACATCCCCCGGCTCACGCCTGAAAAATCCCTCAACGAACGCCTGCTCAAATGAAAGCAGTTCATCCGGCCGGCACAGCAACCGGTATTCCTTTGCCGCCCCCTGTCCCGTCGCGGCGACCTTCCCCTTTTCAAGCAGGGAAAACACGGCCGCGTCCAGCACCGCCGGAGAAAACCGCCCCGCGCGCTGGATCATGTGGAGGTAAAGCGGATCCGTTCCGAGGATCAGTCCGGGGCGGTTGATCATGACCGGCACCCTCTGCGGAATGAACAGCGTCGCCGCGGCAAACAGGCAAAGCAGGAAACCCGCAAGCCCCCCGTACTCCACGAACCTGTCCAGAAACGGCTTCATCTCCGCCTTGCGCTTAAACTGATCCGCCTCCTCGGCATACGCCTCCTCAAGCGACATCGGGGCAGGCGTCTTCTTTGCATCGTCCAGAAGATCCGACGGGAAAAACACCCGGTAAGACGCCTCTTCGGGATTCTCCACCACCGGATCGCGGAAAGTGAGCCCGTTCGGCCGGACATCGACGTCGGATCCGTTCATGTTCCGCGTGAACGGCCGGATGGACGACTCCCCGGCATTGCCCGGCAGCACGACCGACACTTCCAGATCCCGCAACCCTTTAAACTCTTCGCTCCACTGCGAAAAGAAAGTGACGTCCAGATCGCTGAATTCCTTGTATGCGGAAAGCGGGCCGTCGAGCTGGTAGGCGTAGATGAGCACCGCTTCCCCGGCGCCCTCCGGAGCGCCGATCCGGGCTTCCGCGCCGTCCAGTGCTGACGGAAGCGGCCGGACTTCATCTTTCGCCACTTCCCCGATGCGGCCGGTGCCACCGGTCACCTGCCCTGCAGAAAAATTTCGGACCCGGAAATCGGCCGCTTCCGGAAATCGCCTCAGGATTTCCTGCTTCCCGCCCGGAAGCCGGTATGTATGGATTTCATTCACATCGAGCGTGCCGTCCGCGCGCACCCTATTTGAATTGAACCCATTCTTTTTAAGGGCATCTTTTCGGATGAAAGGAATGACCTTGGAGGGCTTGATGAGGGTCAGCGTCGTCACGGCAGCCCGGCCTTTTCCTTCAACTGCTTTTGTAATGATTCCAATCTCAATAAGGTGTTCAATGACTTTTTTGAACGTCGAATAAGGGATGCTTTTCGTCCGGTCTGAAGACGATCGGATTGCTTGAGCAATCGATCTTTGAGCAGCAGAAACTACACCGCCCTGTGCCTTCAGGTAACGGATCACATCCTGTTTCCATTCTTCAAAATGACTGTAGGTGCGTTCCTCTCGCGGTTTCGCTTCTTCCCACACCTGATAGGCAAACGCCATGCCGGAAAGCTGTCGGATCCACTTGGCGGATGGTCCGGCGGGAGCCCCTTCTTTAAAGGCGCTCTTAACCTTTCGTTTGATTTCAAGCTCGCGCATCGGTGGATCGTTCCGCTGGTTCCATTCCTTCAGACGGAACTCGGCCTCTTCTGCACTGTAGCCTGATGATTTGAATGCAAGAGCGAGCGTATAGCAGGTATTGTCCCTCTGGCCCTCCGAAACGCCGGATAACAGCTTTTGGATGGCAGGATGATGCAGGAGTCCGGCTGAACCGACACAGGCTGCCTTGCGTTCGGCGGAACGCTCTTCCTGACGGATGGCCAGCCAGTCACACAGATCATCGAACGAAACCCGGCTGGCGCTCTGGTAAGCTGTATTTCGGATTGTAGGCATGCGGAACCAACGCTCAGCCCCTACGGCTTGCGGATCTCCTTGCAGCACTTCAGCAATGGCAGCCTGAATGTGTTTATAATGGTCCGTTACCTTCGGAAAAGCCCGTTTCGGACGATTAAAATACCAATAGACATGGAAACCGCCGGATGGGGTCGAAACGATCAGGGAAGGTGTCGGGAGCCCTGCACGGCTTACGGCATCATGAACGTCAGGAAGCAACATTCCACGATTCTGGCCGTTTTTGACGTCGATATCGACGACCATGGCATTCAGCCAGCGCAAGTTCCCGGCATGACGCTGGTCATTCCGGTAGAAGGTGTTCGGCGTGTAATAGGTATAGGCTTCAGAAGCACCAAACAGCGAATGATAAGTCCGGACGGCTTTTGGTCGTTCCTGGAACTCATTGCAGACGAAAACCCAGCCCAAATGACTGCTGTAGCCGGTATTCTGCTTATGTACCTGTTTCTTCGGGGCTTCGGTCAGCTGATCACCGAATATCTCTCTCAGGGCACTCACGATAGGGACTCCTTCCGGCCAACATAAAAAGACCGTCGCAAGCTTATGCCCGCAACGGTCCTGAATGTGGCTCTGATAGATAGAAGGGTCCGAAAAATGCCGTGCAGTCTCGACAAACGTCGAGAGGACACGAACAAAAATCGTTGCACAACCGGTTCAAATACTATATGATATGGGTACATATAATTATATGAACCACCATGATGTTGGCGCATCATGGTTCTATCAAAGCTTAGACTAGGTTGGCGAACCTTTTAGAGGGCTAAGCTTGATCCAAAAGAGTAGTGTTGGCTGCACTGCTCTTTTATTTTTGTCTTTTTATATGGTTAGTTTAATAACGGCTATTGATTACTTTGTAAACATTGTGTTTTCATAACTATACCGCATTGCTCTTTGGATTGTCTACCATTTCCTTAGAATTTCATAGAACAATAGGAAAACGGAGAAGAACAAAATGTTCTTCTCCGTTTTGTGATTCTTTTTCTAAAAATGAAATTTCTATATTCAGGTTTAATATGGAATGATAACACCTACACTGACAAATTGAATGAGGTCCATATGATTGAGCGAAGACAATTCAGAAGCGGATCCCGTTACCACAACCCCTGATATCTCCAAGTCTTCTGGAGTAGTTGTTTTAGACAAAATAGAAGTTGCAGTTTGATGATTTTGTTTCTCTAATTTCTTTAATGCTTTTATAAAATGGGTGGAAGACTTATTTACGTCCTTATCCAATTTAAAACCATATGCATAATCACCAATCATATATCCTATACGTTTTCTCTCTTCAGTGCTCGTGACAGATGTAAGCTCTTCTTCCACTCTTTCCTCCATTTTAGGATCTGCCACCCACCCCCACTGGGCATTCGGGAAATAATCAGCGAGTTCCTCAACTTTCATAGCTTTCTTAAAAGAGAGAGCTACTTCAACTTTTGCGTTGGCAGGAAGGTTCTTCAGCAACTCGCGATCATCATTGGCAACACCAGCAGTTGGATATCTAAAATTGATTACCCTCTGCCCATTTCTATAATGTTGAATCCCATCTGTTGAGGTAATCGAGCTATCCATAATTGTAGTTGGATTATCATAAATTTTATAGAGAGTTTGCTCATTGTACCACGTGAAAGGTAAACCTGCGATATTCTTTATGTACTGTTCTTGAGTGATAGCTGACTCTATACCATAGCTGATTGTAATCTTATCATGATTAATATTTGCGCCTTGTATTTTTGATTCTGTTAATCTAAATTCCGAGTAGTCTTCCATAGAGTTCTTCATGTTCTGGTACGCAAAAAATAAAAGTGTCGCCAGCGATAAAAAAGCTATAAATGTAATGGTCAACGAAATAATAACAGTTCTACGATTCGATCGCTTTTTTGCTTTTTTTAATACGTCATCGTATAAACCTTTATCAAAGATTCGATTTGGATGTTCCTTCATACTTTCTCCTCCCAACGAATTAACCTTTTCAATTTTGTTCTAGATCTTGCGAGCTGTGTTTTGACAGATTTATCGGTTGTTTTATAAATGATTGCGATTTCCTTAAGTGATAACCCTGCCACGTATTTAAGTAAAATCATTTCTTTGTCTTTTCGGGATATATTATCAAACCATTTATTTATTTTTTGACGGCTTTCAATGTCAAGTACTACTTGTTCGGGAGTATGATAATCAAGTAAGTCTTCAATTTTGATGTTCTCCAGATAACCCCCAATCGTTTTTCTTTTCTTCATTAAATCGTAAAACTGATTGATGGCCACGCGGTGCAGCCATGCTTCTGAATAATCGATATCAATTCCCTCAATATATAAAATAAATCGATAGGCTGTTTCTTGAATTATATCTTCTGCATCCTCCTTATCGGCTCCCACCTTTCTTAGTGTTTTATATACTTTTTCAAGTTTTGTTGATAGAAAAACACCTAGTTCTTCTTCCATAATACCCTCCTAATTAATTAACGATTGAATTAAGAAAAGGTAAACAAGATTTTTGATGGCTTAACACTAACTAGGTTTGCGTCAAATCAAGCAGTTTAGATAGTTTTTCTCAGATGTAATTAATGTAAATTAAAAGGAAAAATAAAACTTAAAACAATAATAGTTTTTAATGTATATTTATCAAAAATATGTTATTGTTTTATTATGGGAGGAGGTGAATATAATTGAAAAGAGGATTAATCTTATTTTTCCTTTCAATAGCTTTGGTTTTCAGTACAGGTCAATCTGTGTTTGCCTCTGATAAATCGGATGATACTAATACAACTGTTATATCTGTTGATGGTGTATTAGTAGAAGACCTACCCGAAGTTCCCCCTCCAATTACAGTGTTTGGAGCTGGAGAGTGGGACCATATCGGTACATACACTATGTCGAAAGTAGTTCGGATTCAATCTGGGGGTGGCGATTTAAAGGCCTGCATTCCAGGTACCACTAAAGTTACCTTCGGGTTAGAAAAAGCGCCTGTGTCCTTGTTTGACAAGGAACGAACTACCTCTGGTGTCAAGGGTGATAATTGTGCAGTTTGGAGAGGAATCTCTAAAGGAACGTATGATTTAGGTCTTGTGAGCCATTACGGCACATCATTTACAGTGTCAATTTACGACTGATTGATTCTATGTGAATTTGACTGAATTCTCTGTTGATAAAAAGACATAGAATTCAGGTTTTATCATTTCAAATGACGTTCGATTGTTGACCTCAGAATTTAATCAACTACTACTCAAGCCTTTGCTTGTTTGGACTGATCTAACACGACAAACAACCATAATTGATTTTCCTATAGGGCTGAACGTTCGGCTTTTGGCCTAAGGATCAAAGAGACTTAATTCGTTTCCCACAAGGTCTCGAGACTCGCGGCGAATTAACCATTCATACCTTGACAGCGGTCTCTTGCAATCCTGTAGAGATAGGCAATGTTTCTCTTGATCCTTTTTCAACTATTCTTCGCAGACTGCTCCCCTATAGCTGGACTGCCGATGCTCCCACGTCTCTCTCAGACAACAACATCACCATCGACAAGGGAGAGTTTTATGATTGAGGTCCGCGATTAGGTTCACTATTGGATGGGCAGCTCATCAAAATCTCCTCCGCTCAAATTTCTGCCCAGTATAACGGAGTTATGGCAACACAAAAAAACCGAACCAGGACTTAAAGTGTCCGTAATTCGGGGGTGGTTCACTTGCAGGGGTGTTATTTAGAATTAAACTTATAAAAATATTTAGTAAGTCGAATTTATTAATGCACCCATTAATTCAGTTATATTTTTTAAATAGTTTACTAAAAAAAAACTATTAAAAGCCAAAATTATTAAGGAAATAGTTAATAAGATTTTGAACGCCTTTCCCATTATATCCACCCTTTTCAAAAATATCTTATAGTGATATTAAATCAAAAAAGAAAATAACTCCAGTGCTAAAAGATATGTTTTTTATCCAAAGGACAAAAACTAAAGACGTAATTAGAGCAATCGAAAACCTTAAAAAGATGAGCTACAATCAAGCTACATCTTTTTAAGGTGTTTTATCGGTCTGGTGTAGTGATAGTTATAACGCCAGTATTATTTGTAACATTGTCAAATACGAGTGAATGGCTTAATTGAAGAGCAAAATTTCCTTTTGTATTTGATGATCTAATTGCTGGACGAGTAGTTAATCTATTTGCATATACAGGATAGACCGCCCTAGAAAATTTCCATCTACCGTATTTAGAACTTTTAGAGGAAAGATCGCTAGTATTATAAAGAGTACCAGTTGAGAAATTATAACTTATGCCCGGTACACCGGCTCCTGATAATGACACTGAGACGTCACCACTATTTGTACTGGCTGGACCCCAGTCTAACAAAGTTTGATAAGTATAAGGAACAGCTAACCTAGTATATAGATTGTTTAAATATCTAAGACCAGTTTTACGCTCGTATTGAGTATTAGTAATGACGTCCCAAACCGATCCTTTAACACCGTTAATCGATGCATTACTAGACCTTCTGCTCATTTCAACAGTTGTAGTTAAATAATGACTGGAGCTATTAAACGTCCAATTGAAATTTCTGACCACAGGATTGGAAACACTAGCTACTGCAAATGTCGAGTATTGGGATGAATCGATGTTTTTTTCGTTCTTAATGTCGTTTAAGATTTCTTTACTGCGCTCCGAAGCCGTTTCTTTGATGTCAGATAAATCACGTTCTTTGTTATCTACCTGATTAAAATAGTAGTCAATGACTTCCATTCCATTTACTTTGTTTTTCGAAATAGCTTCAAGGTAAAAGTCTGTTTTCCCATTAATTATATTGGTGTTAATAGGCTCACCATTATTATGAAGCAATAAGAAATTTTCGTTAGTAGATTTTTGTGAAGCAGATTTTTTTTCTTCTCTATCAATTATTTCTATGGAAGATTGTTGCTCTGTTTCTATCCACTCATCGATTTTTATACTTTGTGCAAATCCTTTTAATTCGAATAAAGAAAAACTTAGAAGAAACACCCCAACTCCTATTAGGAAACTATAAATTTTCTTCTTATTAATCTTAACTCTCCCCCTTCTCATTACTGATTGATTGTCCCACTACCCTTAACTCTATTGTAGATAGTTCCAGTATTTTTCAGTACATTCACTTTATAGTC
Source organism: Bhargavaea ullalensis (assembly GCF_042432615.1). Taxonomy (NCBI): domain Bacteria; kingdom Bacillati; phylum Bacillota; class Bacilli; order Caryophanales; family Caryophanaceae; genus Bhargavaea; species Bhargavaea ullalensis. Next base: position 49,665 of record NZ_JBHLWY010000043.1, on the reverse strand, counting down.
ACCTGCATTAACAGTACCGAAATCTTTAGTGGTACTATAACCATTTGCAGTTGCACTAACTGAGTAAGATTTCAAAAACTTAACAAGAGAAACAGAATACTTATATTTAGTAGAAGAAATATTACCGTTTGAATCATAACTGTTTGCTGTTAATTTTGTAGTTGTCTTTTTTTGTGCTAGAGAATGCACTTTAGTACCTTGAACACTGCTATGGATGTCGAATGAATATGTACCACTATAAGCAGAGACAGACATTGGTAGAAGCAAAGCACCTGCTAACAATGATGTAAGTAATGTTTTTTTTACCTTTCTCATATAACTCTCTCCCCAAAAAGTATTTTTTTAACACAAGATAAACATAACACCATTTCAATAAAGTAACAAGTATGTCTTTTATTACAATTAAACTTCTACTTCTAGTGCTTAACTCCTAATTTCCGCAAATAAAACTCTCTATATCCCTGGAACCAAAATATTCATTTCCTTGCCATTAACTTCGCTCTCGAAGGCATATACCGGCTGGTAGTAGCCTTTCGAATCTAACGTATAGCGTATCTTCACATCATTGATTTGCAAGCTACTAATTTTACGGTCCTCTAAGTATGTCTGGAACTTCCCTTTCAAAAGCTCCTGATAGGCCTCCTGTTCGCTTTTGATCCGGACATCTTTTTGTTTCTCATAGGTAACCAGGCGGTTATCGAATTCCTTCACGGTCCCGTCATTGTAGTAGGTGACGGACAATTCACCGTCTGTAAGCCGGTTCCCGCTTGCCTCTTGGTCTACCGTCCACTCATACTTCCCCGTATCGATCCTTTGGAAGCTGGCCTCCGAGGGAATTTCCAGCCCGTACTTTTTCAGGCTTGCTTTTACCTTCCCCTCGTCTGCGTCTTCCGGTTCACGGCCATCATCCAACAGAGAAAAATCTGTCAGGCTATGGCTTCCATCCAGAAACCGAAATGACAGTTGGTAGGCGGAATCTCCATGTACCCGATACAGCCCTTCATCAGGATACGAAATATCCTCAATTTCCGCCGGATCAATCTTCATCCTTCCGAAAAACTCTCCGGCAAACTCGTCTGCCCTTTCTTTCGTATAACTGGGTGCCCGATAGACGGGGACAGTTTTTCGGCTGCCATCCAACGTTACGTTGGTCGTTACTTCGGCCTGTTTCATGTCTGCCCGGTTCGCCGGGACGATGGAGAGATTCCCGTACTCCTTGGAATGATAATAGGCAAATATGCTTCCAAACAAAATGACTGTGACCAATAAGGGCGTCAGATAGATGAGGGAGCTTTTTACTCCCTTCTTCTCCTTCAGGGAAAGGAAACCCATTGTGAGACCGTATCCGATGACCGCGCCCAACAGATTGTTGAACAGGTCGTCCGCCTCAAACGTCCCGTAACCCGTGATCAGTTGGAGACTTTCAATGGACAGTGTGAACAGCATGGCTGCCCCGATCATCCAAAGCGCCTGTTTAAAGCGCGGGTTCAGCAGCGGAACGAGTATGCCGAACGGGACAAACATCAGGATATTCAAATAGATGAACTGCCAGTGCCGGGTACTGTAAAGATACCAAGCTTCCCGGTATGAGGAGAAAAGGGACAAGTCCACGTTGCTCGTGTAGCCCGGTCCCCTGTTCAGAAAGGTGACGCCGATGACCATGATCAAATAGCCTATGAACAAGGCCAACAAAACCAACCGCTTTTTGGTATCTCCTTTTCCATGATGCATAGAACTCCTGTTCAACAGGAAAAACAGGACACCTAATGCAATGACCACTACTACAGCCAGATAAAAATTTTCTTTCACAATCCCAATCAGTTCTGCCAGTCTCACCTTTATCCACCCCGCGTTAAAAATTTCATCTTACTTATTCATCTCTTCTCAGCAAATCGTGTATCGAGTGTCTGTTAATCTGGTTTCTGACTAAACAAATGCCTGTCAGAAGCAATAGACTGATCATTGCAATCGAAAGCAAGTGATACAGCAAGTAGAGGGATATTGGATATACATGGCCAATCCAGAACGCCATGGACAAAAAGATCAGCGTGCTGATGATGGACCCGCAGACCAGGTAAAGGAGCAACTCCAACCCCAGATATTGTATTACCCGCTTTTTACTCATCCCTAAGGACATATAAGTTCCCCAACGGAGCTTTTGGTTGTTGTATTTACCGAATATCATCGTGATCGTACTGATAACAGCCAACAAAATGGCTGTGCTATAGGAGAGTTTGCCCAGGAAACCGAAGAAGAACGAAATCTTTGTGTCTTCGATTTCAAAATCGGAAATCTTTTGATATAGACTCCCCGGTGTCGTGGAAACGATTTCGCTCAGAATGGATTCCAGCTCATCAGTTTGCTTTTCGGACAAATAATCCTTGGTAGAAATGGAGAGATTATAATACCCTCGGAATATTCCATTTTTAATAGCAGTTTCCTCGTCTAAAATAACCGTGAAAGCCAAATCTTCCCTTCCTACTTCCGAAGCATCCATGACATCATGGATGGGGTACGTCCATTCCTGTGTTTTAAGACCAGATCCGCTATTGTATTTCCTCACAAATTGCATCTCATGCCCTTTTAAGTTTTCGCCATGAATGCCTGAGGGTAACAATAGAAGCACTTTTCCCTGAAATTCTTCGAACGATCTCTTTCCGTATAATTCTTCAAATCCTTTTGCATCTACCACTTGGTAATTGGCATGGGGGATGATTCGTTTATCCTTATATGCCCCCTCCTCAGGGTCTAGGGAAGATATCCAATTTCCAAGCGATTGCGGGATAAACTCCTCCTCAATTAAAGGATGGACATCGACCATGAAGGGAGTTTTCTCTACATTGGAGACAAAAGGTAAGCTTTCGATCCGATTGACGTCATTTGCTGAAATTGTGAGCCCTTCCTCTTTTAAAACTTCCAGATGGCCAATCGTTTTGGACTGAAACAACTCTTGGGCTGAGATGTAATAGTCGACATCGCTGCCCCAAATCCCAGCTGTCTCTTTTTGAATGAAGATTGACAGGGTGATGACCAGCATACAGAGAGATAATGACAGAACGGTAAGGATGGACCACTTTTTATATGTCACAACTTGCATGTATAACTGTTTAAGAATAAACTTCTCAGTTCTCAGCTTTGAAATATCCAGCTGTTGAGTGTTGCCGCGCATGGAAGAGGCAACAGAAGATGCATGGACCTTTCTAACATCTTGAATGGTCTTCAAAACCACACACAGAGAAATGATTAAAATCATGACAAGATTCAGCCCGATGATATAGGCCCAATTTAAATCGTTCGGTTTTCCATTGTCATATGTGTTCTCCACAATCAGAGTGGTAAGCGGGATGGACATCGGAACTGCAAGCAATATGCCGGCAGACAGCATAATCAAATATTGGTAGCTGATGATGGAAAATATATTTCGGGTATTCGCGCCAACCGCTTTAAATATGCCGATCTTCTTCACTGTATTTGCAAAATAAAAGGAGAGCAGGGTTAAAATACTGATAATGGACAGGCAGATGACCACGATTTGAAACGCAAAGGCCACGGTTGAGACAGTCCCATAATCGATAAGCCCCGTATGTAAAAGTCGTGAATTAATAAAGCCCTCGCCGTAATCACTGATCAAACTGGAACTTTGATCAAGGGCAGTGTATTTATTGGCCTTGATTTGAAACATATAGTTATGCGTCTGATAGGGGGTGATTTCTGGCTTCAAGGTTAGGATGTTCGGGAAATCATCCTTGCCTTTCTCCACACCTGCCGGCACCGACCAGTTTGCTGAATAATCTTCAATGACTCCGGCTAATGTCACTTGCTCATGGCCGCTTTCAAATTCAAGAAGTTTGCTTTCTCCGATCTTCCACACTTGACCATCCTGTTTATCCAGCAATTTCTTATAGGAACTTTCAATCACGATTTCATTTGCTTTGCTTGGAAATGTACCTTCGGATAACCGGATGTGACTTAGCCTAAGTGCCTCTTCATCAAACCATCCAACGGATACCACTTTGCCGTTTTTCAATATCAGCCGATCAGATAATGCAAACTCACCGACGCTATCGGCATTCTTACGGACATCTTCTTTCAAAGCTTCCGCGCCCAGTATAACGCCGGTGTGTTCCCCGTAATTTTGATAGGCCGCTTTTTTTAGGTTTGACTTGATCGTTTCAGAAGCCATCAGGATGGAGAAAGTGGCGGCAAGCATTAGGGCAAACGAACAAATAATGACGATTAACCATTTTCTTCTGGAGAGCATTAGCTTCATCGCTAGTTTAAACACGTTCAATCCACCTCTCTTAAACGACCATTCTCCATCTGATAGAGATGATGTGGATGAGAAAAGAGGTTTTGTTCATGTGTCACTACAACCAAACTGATCTGCATAGACTCCACAAGAGTGGTTAAGAGTTCTACAACAGTTTTAGACGTGGCTTGATCCAAGTTGCCAGTTGGTTCATCTGCAAATAAGATGTCAGGATTCGTGATGACGGCCCTCGCGATGGCAACCCGCTGCTGTTCACCGCCGGATAGAAAGTCAGGTCTTTTTTCCAACTGAGATGAAATGCCCAGCGCATCCGCAATCTCATCAACCCTGTGTTTCTTAACGCCTCGAGGATTGAATTGCAGAGGTAACTCAATATTCTCTTTCACCGTCAACTCAGGAATCAAATGAAATGATTGAAAGACATAACCGAAAGAGGTTCCCCTGACCTTTGATTGCTCGGTATCATTTAGTCGGTAAAGTGAAGATCCCTTAAAGCGAACTTCCCCTTTGTCCGGCTTTTCCATTCCACCCAACATACTCAGCAAAGTCGATTTCCCCGATCCACTCTTCCCTTCAATCACATGTATACTGCCTTTTCGTATTTTAAGGCTGGTTGCACGGACCACGGTTTTTCCATTGAATGATTTAGAAATGTTGTCTGCAATCAATTGATTATCCATATTCTCCTCCATGTTCACTCGATATTGATTTAAATCACCGTTGTATAAATAACCCTTACGAGTTATTTATAATTCATTTTAACATTTTCTGTTCACCGAGGATCTATGGATGCTAAGCACACTTATGAAAGTCGGACCGGATTGTTGTCAAATGCCATCTTAGAACGCTTGGTTTTCAGGCCTTCTATAGCCAACTGAAACCGCCTTACAATCCCTACAACAACTATAAAAAACAGACTGGTACTAGAAATCAACTATCGCTATTCCCTCCCTTGGCTTTTTGGTCTCCTAAGCGATTCCGTTTCCAAAGGGAAGGATTTTGCCCCTTGACCAGCCTTAGTCGGCCTGTGATGTTTTACAATTCGAAGGCCAATGGGCAAAAGACCATAAATAAGAAGCCTTGAAGGCTGCTATCCGATGATATGAAAATAGGCAGCCTTGAGGATGCCTCAGACTGTTGTTTCGAACCTATCTTCTCCACGTTGCTACAAAACCGCTTAGCAGGCTCCTAGAGAAGTTTTAGTTCATTCATGAACAATTCCCCGCCAAAAAGATTTCAGACAGGATTTTTTTATGCCTCTCCCCTACTCTAAGACGTTAACGCTCACGATCTCCGCAACCTTTATCCACCTCTCGTCCAGTTGGATTCTCTGGCTGGATATATCGGCCGAAACAATGATTCCGGTGTGCTTATGTAATATTCCATCTCTCCACGTTTGGACCTCAGTCAGTTCTCTACTGCGTATAGCCCGGTCTATCTCCTGCTGGATTTGCTGTAAATCCCACTCGCTTAGATTTGGCCGTTTAACCAAGTCATCCTCCGCCTGCCACTTCCGGAGCTCTCGTAAATGCTCTGGCAGCATCATGGCCGTCCATTTTATATTTCCTCGGTCACGTATCATGATATCGCCTCCCAACTCCAATTATAGAACTTACGTTCCCATATTAAAGAGCAAATAAAAACCAGTCTCTTTAGAGACCGGTCATGTACGAAGTATTGGAACAGCAAAAAGACGGAGCCAGCATCAAGATAACCCGTTCAGTTATATAGTGCGATATTTTTCTGGAAAATCATTTTATTATCCACAAAATAAAGATCTCACTATATAAATTAACCTGCCTCGTTAGTTTAAGTGTAAACCTTCACGCAACCAAAATGAATGATGAAAATGATGTTAATGTCTTGCTAAAATCTCTGCTAATTGTTGTGCTAACTCGCATGTTTGCACCACTCCACTGAACGGGTTAGCGTCAAGATAAAGACTCTTTACTTAATGAATCATGAATCATCTTCTTCGCTTTCCTCTTCATCCACAATTTCTGCAAACCGCTGTAAATACAACGAAACGCCTGTATCTATTACGACGTCCATGGGCTTGCCTTGTTTGGCTACCAGTCTCTCAATCTTTACGATAAGACGCGATGGTAACTCAATTTCAATCGTTTGCTTTCTTATACGCTCATCTTTCCTCCGCAGACTCTCAAGGTCTTCTGCTCCCTTGTCTTTGCTTCGTATCCTAATCCCCTTGGTAAAGGGAAATCATCTTTTTGTCTTGCTCTTGTTTCTGAATAGTCATATATTTGAGTTGCGGCATCCCCGCGCCGCACCCCATCAAGAACATGACTAAGGACCAAAACCCCTGCTGTCTCCGCAGGGGTTTTGCTATTATAGAAAAAAGGGTTTTAACGCTACAATACTCAAGTACAAGCTTTTAAGCATTTGCAGAACGATCCGGTATACCTGCGCGCCGTTCCTTTCGGATGAACATGGGTTTTAGCTTATCCTTCCGTATATTCTCCAAATAACGGTTTAAATGCTGTTCGGTTATACGGCTTGGAACATACCCCAAACGCATGCGGATCAGGTTCTCGAGTACAAACATCTTGCGGGTTATGCGCTCGTACTCCTGCCCGCTGTACGCCTCTTCTTTCCGATAATTATCGGAATTCTGATGCTTCCGGGCCTTGTAAAAAGTGTTCATCAGCTGATACATGGCAGTCCGTTCTGCGCGAACTTGTTTTAGCAGGCACAGTAGCTCATAAGTGGATAGAATCATCAGTTCAGGCGTCGTTTTCTCTACATAGTCACCCGGTACAAAGTCGCGCACGCGCACGGCCAGCCGTTCATGGTTGTGCTGAATCTGATCAGTCCCCATCTGCATCACACAAAAATCACAATAATACGTCGCCGCTTGATGGACCAGTTCACACCCGCAATACGGGCAGGTAATGAGATCTGACTCCTTCACAGTGGATCCTCTCCTTTTACCGATGAATTGGAGCCCATCTTTCCTTCGGAATGAAGGAAAGATGGCCACCTTTTATGCTTGTGATTTCATAGGTTAAAACAGATCACTCGGTTTCTGGCTTGTGGCCAAGGATATAGTCAGCTGCTTTCTGGGCCTGCGCGGCCGCTTGGACAATCAGCCGGCTGTCCTCTTTTAAGGCCCGGAGCCAAGACTGAAGATAGCTCGCGCTGTTTTGGATGGTCTCGTTATCGATGCCGGCCACGCCGCACAGCATGGCTGCCCCCATCTCCGCCACCAGCTCTTCCTTGGAGTAAACCTCATCACCAAAGGCAATTTCCTGTCTGGTCACGCCCGGACGGGCGAGCCGGCTCCTGTGGCCGGTGGAATGGACCATCTCGTGAAACAGGGTACTGTAGTATCCTGCAGCATCCAGATAATCCTTCAGGGGCGGAACATTGATGTGGTCCCTCGCCGGCTGATAGTAAGCTCGGCCGGATTGATAGCTGTATGTCGGGCCGTTCAGATACCCTCGGACTACCTCTTCCGCCTTTTCAATCGGATCGTGGTCAAAGGCACTTCGTCTGCTTTCCAGCCCTTCCGCCTGCTTATTGATTTCGAATACCCGGTAATAGCGGAGATATGGGATTTTCTCAGGCTCGCCGATTTCCTCATTTTCTTTCTCCAACCATTTCCAGAATACCACGATGTGGGATTCTTCACCTTTCTTCACCTTGCCGCCGGCTTCTTGGATTTGCTTAAAGGTCGCGTATTCTCTGGGCTCCAGCAGGAAAATATTGATTCCCCGGTATGGCTTTTGGGTTTTCCAGTTGACTGCCCCGCCGCCAACCCAGGGCTGCCGCCACGGTACAACCCCCTTTTCCAGCTGTTCGATGATTTTGTCCGTTACGATTTCATAGACGTTCTTTTTCATTTGGTTTTGCCTCCCTTGGCTTTTTGGCCTCCGAAGCGCTTCCGTTCCCGAAGGGAAGGATTTTGCCCCTTTGGCATGGAGAACCGGAAAACACGCATAGCCAAGCGGTCAAGGGAACCAGCACAAAAAGTTTTTGACGTTGCGCAAGCGCGGAGTTAGGCAAAAAGTTTTTTGCCCCTTGACCGGCTTGGCTCGCCGACTTGGCCCGCGGCGGGTGGAGGGCAGCGCCTACGAGGCTCGGCCCGCGGCGGGCTTAGTCGGCCTGCGATGTTTTACGATTCGGAGGCCAATGGGCAAAAGCCAATGAAAAAAGCAGCCTTGAAGGCTGCTGTCCGATGATATGAAAATAGGCAGCCTCAAGGCTGCCTTCCTTTTGGTCTACAAGGTATTGATCTCACGTTCTTCGCCTCGTGCGGTATGGCGGCGAAGCTGTAAATGAGACAGGAACCTACGGACTGTTGAGAAAGGCGGGCTTCCTTTCTTTACAGTCCGTGGTTATCGACTCATTTAATACCGCAGCGACACGCTACAGGTTGTTAAAAAGCGTGCTTTGCTTTTTTACAGCCTGTCGTGCAGGCGCCCGAAGGAAGCTTTCAATCCCTTCCCTCTTTTCCTGAATGATGCTTTTCCGGCTTGAGGCGGCCCGCCAATCAACTCCTCCCTTTTGCTTCACGCAAAAAAGAGAAGGTTTCATCCTTCTCTGACTTCGCTCTTTTCCCTCTCCTCAAAGTACGCATCCAGTTGCTCCTGAACGGCCTTGTAGAGATCCGAGTTCCGGGACATAGTCTGATGCTTGTCTTCTACGTTTTCTGCATTGTCCACGAAATAGGATTCTTCCAAAACGGGACGGTCGCCCTCGAAGCTATATCGGAAATAGGTATTGCCCAATCCCTTGATCTGAAGAATTCCCCAGTCGGTCAGGCTCGGGAGCTCGATTCGCTCGATCTTGGTAGCCGTCTTCCCGCCGTCCGATGCATCCGACAACCCAAGCATCCGGTCCCGTTCATGTTGGTAATAAGCATCAACAGCGTCCTTATGCCAATACTTCATCCCGCCTACAATCAAATCCGGTTCAGGGATTTTCCCGCGAGTATAGTAACTGTAGACCTTCTGCCGGGGATAATTGATTCCCCTTCGCGTCAGCTCTTCTGCAAACTGAGTCATTGAAAAATAGTCGGAACTGTCCTTGACCAACGAGTAGGTGGGCTTCTGGATCAGGTATGTGTCTTCCCGGAAATATTCCGTGATCAGCTCCAGAGCCAGCTCAAGCCAGTCATTGTTCAAATGGGAATGTAACTCGCCCAGATCAAATTTGGCGCCATCAGGCCTCTCAAAAAACCAAGCCAGCTGAAGGAAAGTGGCTTCTGCTTCATTCAGCCCTTCCATCGCTTCTGTTGCCCGTTCACTATCGGTAAAATTAATTTTGTCTTTAAGAATCGGGAAGTGCTCAACGATTCGTCCTGTTGCTTGTTTCATAAAGTACCCTCCCAATCACTTGTCTGTTTACAAAGTATACAACATTTACAACCCATTGTCACACAATTCATGTTGTCAGTAACAAAATCTGAATTACTGCTTATATAAAGAACACTTATAAGTGCAAGTGTAAGTATACTTGCACTTATACTTATATTATATTACATTAAAGCCATGGAATATAGACCACTTGCAATTACACTTATAAGTACAATTGCAATTGTACTTATAAGTGTAATGTTTAAGGAGAATGCACATGAAAGTCATCACCGTAAACGTCAACAAAGGCGGGACTGGAAAGTCGACGATCTCTTATACATTGGCGAAATGGCTGACCCTCAGAAAGAACAAAAAGGTGTTGCTGATCGATGGGGACCGGTCCTGCAACCTGAGTTTTTCATTCCCGGATGCCGGAGCCTCCTCGATCTTGGACATCTTTGAAAAGACTGGACGTCCGGTGGAATTCCATCAGGTCGGCAAGAATCTGGACTTTATCAAAGGATCCGAGCAGCTGGATGACCATGAGCTCGACCTGAAATCCAGACAGAACAACTGCATGCTGTTCTTCATGTGGATTGCCGATAATGTGGACCGGTTGAATGAATACGACTATATCCTGATCGACACCCACAACGACACCAGTCTGGTCACCTACAACTTCCTCGCCGTGGCAGATATCGTACTGGGCGTCTCGGAGCCATCCCGGAACGGGTTCCGGGCATGGCTCGAGCTGGAGGACACCATCGATCACCTGAAGTCCGAAATCATCGATGTGATGACCCGGAAAACGTATGTGACGGCCACCCCTTACCTGATTGCCAACAAAGTCGAGCATATCGGCACCAGCAGCAAGCAATTCCTGGAAATGGTCGAACTGCAGCCCAATTACCTGGGCATGATCCAGAAAAAAGAGCTTCTGGCAAAAACCCTTCTTCAGGACAAGAGCATCTTCGAGATGCGCGAGGAAATGTCCCCTGCCGAACAGGCTAAACACGAAAAGTTCTACGCCAATGTCGATGCCGTCTTTAAAAAGGTCATCCAAGCCGCTGAAAACCAATAAAGGAGCCATGGATATGAGCAAATTCAACGATTTCGCAAAAGCACAGGAGGAACTCTCCAAAACCAATGCCACTTCAACTTCCGCAGGAAATGTCGGCCTCCCGGACAAAAAGAAAAAAGAGACCAAGGAACAGATGTCAATCATGCTGACGCCGACACAGAAAAAGAAACTGCGCCGGATGGCCGATGATCTCGACATGAGTGCAAGCGAACTGATCGGCTACTGGATAGACCACAATTAAGCTTGCCTCTAAACAACCGAAAACGCACTTATAAATACACTTACAAGTGTATTTATAAGTGCGTTCGCAAATCGAGGAATTAGGCTTTTGATCTGCAGTGATCACGCCCGATATATGAAGATTGTTATTGAACTCTTCTCTTGTTCTCCAGTCTTTCAGTTAAATCATTAAAGTCTTGGACTACATCTAGCATTGGTATATTTTCAGCTACAGAAATTCCATTTCGAATAGATTTAGAAGCTTCTTCAAATTTATTTGCTTTAATTTGGGCATCTGCAAGGGAATACCAATAAAACCAAGCGTCCATTTCAGAAATTTTATCGTTATAAAACTTTTCGATTACCGGATAATACTTGGAATACAATTCTTTATCATAAACCAACTTTTCACCATTCCATTTTAGTACATCGACTAAGTAACTATCGCCAACATACTTTTGCCAAACTGCTATACCAACTTTTTGATTTCCTTTGACAATGTCAATTTGATGATAAGGAACATCAGCAATCTTTTTGAATGAGTTATTAACCCATTGGAAAACTTCAAGTTCGCTTCCTATGTCTGCGCCGATTGTAACGCCGAATAAAAATTCTTTTGTTCCATCACCAGTAATATCGACCAAACCTGAAAAATCCAAATCAACTCCTTTCTTTTTAGTTTCCCGAATTTTTCGCCAATCAGCATTATCCTTTTTGAGTACGATTGCACCAAACTGGGAAGGGGAAGGTTGTACTTTTTCTTTGATTTCAAAGGTAAAGATTATTTCTTTCTGCCCGTCGTGATTAAAGTCATAGAGTTGAATTGGTTGTGTGGAGGAAGGCTTTTCAGGACTTATAAGCGTTGAGTGCGGTGGCATATTTGCCTTAACAATTTTCATTAGGTCTTTTTTCTGACCTTGATTAGCGTGAACAGTCATCAAAATAAAGTTAATTGCAACAAGTGACAGCAAGGTAAGAGTGATTATTTTCTTCATCAATACATCCCCTGTTCAAACCGCAATAATTCATATTTTAGGTAGTATGGACGTATTTAGAAAAGCAATTCTCCAAAAAAATCGCACGATATTTCCAAAGGCTTGATGCCCCCGAAACTGTCCAGGATTTAAAGATATAACTGGAGAACACCCAGTCTTGGGCGTTATTGGATTGACCACAACTGATTCGAACTATCTTTCTAAGAGAACTCCACTTATAAGTACACTTGCAAGTATAAGTGTACTTATAAGTGTTTTTTAATTAATGAAAACCGTTGCGAGACAGGTATTCAACAACTTCTTTCGAGAAACACACTTACACTTACACTTACACTTACAAGTGTAAGTGTAAAGGTCGAAGGCCCTCTATTTCTAGAAGGCCATCCGTTCCTTTAGACTGCAAAATTCAGCTTTCGCATTCACGATGATGTGATCCAGCACCTCGATCCCGAGATACTCGCCGCATTGCGCCAGCCGCTTGGTCACCTCGATGTCTTCCGGGGACGGCGTGACATCTTGGCTCGGATGCTGATGCGACACAATGATGGATCCGCTGTTGTTGAGGATCGCAGCCTTGAACACTTCCCGGGGCGCAACGATACTCGAATTCAGCGAGCCGACATGGCAGCGATGCACGGCCACCACCTGATTCTTGATGCTGAGGCACATCACCAGGAACACCTCCCGGTCCTCGTCTCCGATGAATTCAGCCGCGACGGCGGCCGCATCCTCTGGGGATCGGATCTGATACTTTTCATCGGGCTCGATCTCCTGAATCACTTGTTTGATCCGCACCACTTCATAGACTGTTTCCATTTCCATTTCTCCATCTCTCCTTTCATCGTTCGGAGAGACCGCAACCATTCGCGCAAACAGGGGGAAGGGCGCGCCGGTTTTGCGCGCTCGCCAGTGAGGGGTAGCCCCATCCCCTGCTTTTGGGATGGGGCGTTAGAAATCGAGTGGAGCCCAATGACTTAGTGGCCGTTGGCTTGCGTCCTTTGCAAGCCTTACGGCCAGTTAGCCGACTTGGCTCCGCCGATTTCTTTCCCCGAACGCCCGCCCTTCCCGCTGTCATAAGCGAATGGTTACACTGAGGAGAACGAAGGAAGGCAGACTGCACCCGCTATAGCGCCCTTGTAGCGCTTCCGGAGGAAGGGCTGCAACGGGCAGCGTATTGGAGATGGCAACGCCTCTCCAATCGTTTTTCTGGCGGCTCGACGCCGCCGGGAAAACGCCAGAACGGCTCTTGGGCGGCTGCGCAAGATCCCGTAAGGGATGCAGCCGCTTGACGGCAAGGGCTCGATGCCCGAAGCCGGCAATGAGGAAGCGAGCCTTCCGGCCCTTCCGCAGGAAGCCGGAAGGCGAAGCGTACATCAGGCGACATAGCGCCTGATGTCGGGATGGCGGGGGTTCGATGCCCCCGCCATCTCGCCTTCCTCCAAAAGAAAAGCCCAGCTGGATCTTCCTGTGAAGACCCAGCTGGGCGATTCAGCAGCTTTCAAATGCGTCACGCGCCAGGTCAAACTCCCACCTGCTCATCGTCATCGTGCTATAGTACCGGTCGGCCGTTCGATATTGGCAGATGACAAGCGAGGCATCCACCTCATCGACCTGCCGGAAAAGATAGACGGTCACCCCATCGCTGCCCTCCTCCAGATTGAAGAAATGATACTTGGAATACGATTGGACCGTCTCGGCGAATTCTGCATCGGTCATCCTGGCCAGTTTCTTAAAGTCCAAGACTCCCTGCTCATCATACATCCGTTTCAGTTTCATCTGTCCATCTCTCCTTTCTTTGTTCGGAGACGGCGCAACTATTCGCGCAAACAGTGGAAGGGCGCGCCGATTTTGCGCGCTCGCCAGTGAGGGGTAGCCCCATCCCCTGCTTTTGGGATGGGGCGTTAGAAATCGAGTGGAGCCCAATGACTTAGTGGCCGTTGGCTTGCGTTCCTTGGCAAGCTTACGGCCAGTTAGAGATCCGGATCTGGGAATCCGATGCCTTCAGGTCCGACGCTTTAACAGGCACCGCCTGCATGAAGGCGATGAGCAGCAGGATCACCGCAGCCGCGCCGGCGTATCTCTTTTTCATCGGGCCGCCCCCTTTGCTAAACTGATTGTATCGTATACGGGCCGGACCCGCTCCAGGTTCCCAAATGAAACTTGCAGATATCCTCTCCCGTAGAAGAAAGACAAGACCTGGAGGTGCTTCTCGATGTTGGACACAATCTCTCCGCCTGAAGGGCGGATTTCAAAAAAGGCGGTCAAGGTATGGAGGCTCGCCAATCTCATCGGGGAGGCGGCCATCCTGCTAGTCATCGCCGCCCTTCTCGCAGCGGGGATTCACTTCGGCTGGTGGCGCTGGCTGATCATCACGCTATGGGTCGTCGGCGGGGCCAGCGTTCTGTCGGCGATTTACTCCATTTTCATTGAGCCGGTGCTGACCCAGCGATACTGGAGATACGGCGCGGATGATGAGTTCATCAAGCTGCGCAGCGGCATCTGGAACGTCTCCGAGCAGACGATCCCGATGACGAAAGTACAAGTCGTCAATCTGAAGCAGGGTCCGCTGCTTCGCAGATACGGGCTTTATTCGCTGGAAATCGAAACGATGGGATCGAGCCACTCGGTTCCGGCACTTCCCGAGGAAGAGGCCCGTACATTCCGAGACCGGATCGCCCACCTCGCAAAGATCCGGGAGGAGGAAGACTGATGGCAAACGGAACAGCGGAAAGACGCAGAATGCATCCGGCCGGCATGCTCCGGTCTGCTGTTGATTACATAAAAAATACGTTTTTCGTCATCCTGTTCCTTTTTGTTTTCCGCGCCGGTTCGGAAGCAACATGGGTGATCGTGCTGAAGATCACTTACCTGGCCGTCACGGCCGTCAGCCTGCTCGCCCTCTTGCCGGCCTGGTGGCGGAAGACTTACCGGATCGAACGGGACTCGGTGAAGATCGACAGCGGGATCTTTGTGAGAAAACACCGGAGCGTCCCGTTCCGCCGCGTGCAGAACGTCAATCGCCAAGTCCCGGCCGTGCTGAAGCTTCTTGGCCTGACCTCTCTGACGCTCGAGACGGGGGCCGGGGGTGAAGAATCGTCTGTCCGGTTCACGGCGGTGACGAAACAGGAGGCTGAACGGATCGAGGCGGCGCTTGACGGATATCGGGGCCGGAAAGCCGAGCAGGAAGAGTCCGTCATGGAAATCCCGGATGGATCCGAACCGGATGACATGCCATCCGGAGAACTGCCCCCGGACGGGCGGGTCGTCCATTTCACTCCTTCCAGGAAAGACATCATCAAGGCTTCATTTCTGTCCTTCAGCTTCATCGCACTGATTCCGATTGTGGCCACCGTCTACAAAAACATCGACGACTTCACCGACCTGGACAACCGGGCGGAAGGGATCTTCTCGTCACTCGCCGGTTCATCGTTCAGGCTGGCCGCGGTCATCATGCTGTTTGTGCTGGCAGCCGTGATTTTCGGCATGGTGAGGACATGGCTGAAGTACGGCCGCTACGAGATCTCGTCGGACGCGGAACGCATCTACATCCGGCGGGGCGTACTGTCCGAGCAGGCACTGTCGGTCCGCAAGAAAAATGTCCAGGCCGTGGAAATCACAGAAACACCGGTCAGGCGCCTGCTCGGCATGGCGGAAGCAAAACTCATTACGGTGGGGAGCTTCGGCGAGGACCTGGAGGACATCAACTCCCTTTATCCATACCTTCCGAGGAAGCGGGCGATCGAAATTATCGGCGAACTGCTGCCCGATATCGAAGTCTCAGAAAAGATGGAGAAGCTTCCGGAAAGCGCGCTTGCCGTCCGGATGCTACGGCTCCCCTGGCTCGCCCTCATCGGCACGGCCGCGCTGTTTATCTGGAAGCCCGATTTTCCGTTCATCCCGCAGTGGTGGGTGCTTGGGGGTTTGCTGTTCGCCGGCACATGGCTGCTGCGGCTGTTTGACTACCGCAACACCCGGTACTTGATCAACGGACCGCTCGTCCAGTTCCGTAAAGGCGGACTGTGGCGCAGGACGTTCGTGACGAAGCGCGAAAAAGTCATTGAAGCCGCCGTCTCCCAATCCCGGCTGCAAAAGCCGTTCGGCGTCGTGTCGGTGAAGACCGTGAACCGGTCCAAGCCCGTTCATCATGAAGACCTGAACGATCTGCCGGAGGCTGCGGCCGGGACATTCAAGCAGTGGTACACCGGACGCTCTCCGGAACTCATCTCGGAAACAAAGGAGGGATAGCCGTTGGAACCGTTCACCGAGCAGGTTGTGCGCCTGCTGAAAAAAGTGCCGGCCGGAAAAGTCGCGACATACGGACAGATCGCCCGGCTCGCCGGAAACTCCCGCGCCGCCCGGCAGGTCGCCCGCATCCTGCACAGCATGAGCCGCAGACACGGCATCCCTTGGCACCGCATCATCAACGCAAAAGGGGAAATTGCCGTCGGCGACCCCGACATCGCACGCGAACAGGAAGATCTGCTGTCCGCAGAAGGCGTGCCGGTCACCGGCGGCAGGAGGGTCGATCTGCACGAATACCGTTGGGACCCTGGCTTTGAAGCGGAAGACCGGTTTGACGGAGAAGACGGAAGCGGCCGCTGAACAGGTGTCACTGGCATTCTTCTTCTCCCATTGATAGACTATTGGCAAATCGATGAGGGGGAATCCGACCGATGACCGAAACACTCGCATGCCAAGACGTCATTTATTCATTCAGCAAAGAGCACGTGCCCGTCAAGCACGTGGCTTCCGGAACGACGATTGAAATCGAAACATACGACTGCTTCAAAAACCAGGTGACTTCGCCGGAAACGAAAGTCGCCGGCATCGACTGGGATGAGATCAACCCCGCCACCGGACCGGTTTATGTGGAAGGTGCCGAACCGGGCGACGTCCTGAAAGTCCGCATCGACAAGCTCGAAATCGGCGGCCAGGGCGTCATGGCCACCGGGCCCGACCTCGGCATCCTCGGTCACCGCCTGGAGGAGCTCGCCTCCAAGATCATCAAAGTCGATGAGGAACATGCCGTCTTTGACGACAAGCTGAAGATCCCGCTCAACAAGATGATCGGCGTCATCGGCGTCGCCCCCGCCGGCGAGCCGGTATCGTGCGGAACGCCGGGAGCCCACGGCGGCAACATGGACACGAAGCTCATCACGGAAGGGGCGACGCTTTACTTTCCGGTGTTTGCGGAAGGCGCCTTGTTCGGACTCGGCGATTTCCATGCTGCGATGGGCGACGGAGAAGTCGGCGTGTCCGGCATCGAAGTTCCGGGCAAGGCGACCGTGACGCTCCAGGTGCTCAAGGAAGGGGCGCTTCGCCATCCGCTCGTCGAGAACGAAGACGGCATCGCCTTCATCGTTTCCGCCCCGACACTCGATGAAGCCGCAAAGACCGCCGTCGAAGAAATGGCCGACTTCCTCCTTCCCCGCATGGAAATGAATCTTCCGGATCTGGCCATGCTGCTGAGCGCAGCCGGACAAGTCCAGGTGAGCCAGATCGTCGACCCGCTCATGACCGCCCGTTTCTTCGTGCCGAAATACGTGCTGGAGGCATACGGGGTCAAGGTGTTTAGGTAAGAATGGAAAACAGCGAAAGCCGGTCTCCGAGAGGAAACCGGCTTTTTACGGATGGAGGCGACTGAAATGCATGCAGGTGTGCCCGTTCGGATAAAGGCATTTCTGATTGACTACTTGCTGATTGCCGCATACATCATATTGCTCGGTTTGGTGTCTGTTTTCCTCTTTCCCCAAATCCAGCGTCTGTTTGCCGGCCCGCCCGCATTGGCACAAACTGCCGGCTTTTTTCTCATGACGCTTCCCGTTTCCGCCTACTTCATCATCAGCGACTCTGCGGCGGGAAGAGGATCTCTCGGCAAGCGGATAGTCGGACTCCAGGTCACCGATCTCCGCTGCCGGCCGCTCTCCCTTCCGCGCTCGATTTTGCGAACCGCACTGAAGTTTCTTCCGTGGGAGCTTTCCCATTTTCTCGTCTACCGGCTGGTCGGAACGGGTGATGGAGAGGGGGTCCCCATTTCCCTGTCCATCCTCGGAATTCTCATCTATGCCCTGATGGCCCTCTACATGATCGTCCCGTTTCTAAATCAGCGCAAGCAATCCGTATATGACCTTCTCACCCTGACGCAAGTGATCCGGACAACCGAAACCGAGCGCAGAGAGCCGGTTTTCAGACGCAAAATCCGGCTTTGATCAGGCCTTGGAAGCCTTTCGCCGCTCAAAGGCCAACACGAGGCCGATCACGACAGCCACTGCAAGGAACGGAACGAACGAGGAGACGATCAGCTTCGTCTCCTCCTCCATTGCCGAGTGGCGGATCAGCCATTCGGGCAGAAAAAGAGCCATCGGAATGAATACGAGGATCCACGAGCGAAGCATGGCCGCACTTGCCGCAAAGGCGGTGGCAGACAATAGAATGACAATCACATTTCCGGTTGAGGAAGCGGAATAAAACGGTTCCATAAGGAGCGAGCCGACAAGCAGAACGGCGACGAACAAAACGATGGTCAGCACTGACAGTCCGGCTCCCATCCCAAACAGCTTGCGGTTGCTCCAGGAACCGCCTGCCATTCTGCGGAACAGCAGCCAATACAGAAAAACAGTCAGCGACGCAACCGCCGGAAATCCGATCAACTGCACCACATTCAGTTCAAATTCTCCCCGGATGGCAGGGCCCATGGCTGAAAACGCGGCGAACGACAGGATGAACGCCGGAAGGTATTTGAACCATCCTGCACGATCATCCGCCATCTCTTCTTCCAGCGATTGCATATACCGCTTTGGAGAGCCGCCTGTAATGTTGTCGATGCTTTCTCCCCGACTTTCCAGTTCCTGCAGGTGATCACGGAGCTCATCCGCCACTTCATCGATTTCCCGCTCACTTTTTCCGGAAGTCATCAGATACATCCGGAGATTGGCGAGGAATTCTTCACTTTTTGCTGATAGTTTCATGTCCCCCACTCCCTTTCATCAACTGGCCGACCGCTTCCGCCAGCACGTCCCACCGTTGTTTGAACGCCGCAAGCTCGGCTTCCCCGGCCTCGGTCAGCCGATAGTATTTCCGTCTCGGTCCGTTGGGCGAGGGCCTCGTCACCGTCATGACGTACCCTTCCTTCTGCAAGCGCAGGAGCACCGGGTAAATGCTTCCTTCACTTACCATGGTCAGCCCATGCTCCCCGAGCTTTTCCACCATTTCATAACCATATGTTTCTCCCATCCCGATCACTGCCAACAGGCAGCCTTCCAGCACACCCTTCAGCATCTGGCTTGTCGACATTTTGCTCACCGCCCCACTATCTTGCATTAAACGTTACTGGTACCTTGTTATAAATGATAGCTCATGACCCGCCGATTGTCCATGATCTTCTTAAACAATAATGGACCAACCAAGAAAAACGCCGTCCGGCAGAAGGCCGGACGGCGCGTGGGAGTGACTTTAGTTGGAACGGATGACCGAATAGACAGCTGTGCCGACAAGGTCGCCCGCTTCTTTCAGACGGTCCATGCTGACATGCTCAATCGTGTCTTCCGGGGAATGGTAGTACGGCTCCAGCGCGGCAGTTCCGGGTTCGCGCCGGATAAAGTTCACTGCCGGGATTCCAGCCTCATGGAAGCTCACATGGTCGGACGCACCCCGTTTATACAACACAAGCTCGGATGGCGTGCCAATCCGCTGTGCCGCCGCAATGGCAGATTCGGTGGACAGGTTCGGCAGTCCATCGACGGTGTTCAGATAAATAGCGGTGGCATTGTCCCATGCAGTGCCCACCATATCCATGTTGAAGTTAGTAAGGCTGCGGGCCTTTTCTTCATCGGTGAGCCGGGAAACATAATACTCGGAACCGAGCAGGCCGATTTCCTCCGCTCCGACAAATACAAAGCGGATTTCCTTGTCGATCGGATAGCTTTTCAGCACACGGGCAAGTTCCAGCGCCGTGGCAGTTCCTGAAGCATTATCGTTGGCACCCGGTGCAAGGGGCACACTGTCAAAATGGGCAGACACATAAACGATTTCATGATTGCCGCCCTTTTTAGGCAAGCGCTTGGCGATGACATTTTGCGAAGTCAGGCCCGTCAGCGCTTCCACCCTCAACGTGACGGTCCCGTTGCTTTGAAGCACATCCTGAAGAAGCGCTTCTCCCGATACCTTTTTGATGCCGCCGACCGGTACCGGAACTTCTCCTCCAATGCTCATGTTCGGGGGTGCCGACTGTTCAGTATTATCGTAGATGAGCACCCCGGCTGCACCGGCTGCCGCCGCATTGTCAATCTTGTCACGGAAGCCGATTTCACCGCGTTGGATCAAGGCAATCTTCCCTGACGCGTCGGCTGTAAAGTCTTCCGGCTTGCCCAGGCCCGCATCATACAACGGCGCCGTCAGGCCTTCTGCCGATGTGACGCCAGATCCGGATGGGATGGAAACCTTAACTTCCTCTCCATGTGATGTGGCCAAATGGCCGGCCATTTTATCAGGAATGCCAAATTCCTGGACCTCCATTTCATAACCGTAGGATTTGAGCCGCTCATAGATCATGGCGGCCGCCTCCCGCTCCTCCGCGGTGCCGGTGACCCGGGGCCCGATGTCCACGCTCAGCTTCCTCACATCTTCAAGAATACGTTTTGCATCCACCCTGGCGGTAATTTTCTTATCAAACGCTGCCGGATTGCCCGGCTTTGCAGCTTCGGCGGTTGCCGGACCACCGAAGTCCGCAGGCATCAGAACGACGCCGGACAATAAGAGCGATGCTGACATGGTAAGCGCCGCAAACTTCTGTTTCGTTTTCATTGGTTGAATCCCCCTCTTTGATATCTATCAACAAGGGGATTCTCCTGTCAGGATCGGCATTCTTGCCCGGCCGTTGAAAACGGTTACAAACTCCTGTTTTGAAGGGGGCCGGCTTAGTGCCTAAGACCTTGCCTGTCCGATCTCTTCTCCCCGGCCTTAGCCGGGAAGCCGATCCTGTCCGGCCACAGGCAAAATGGACAGGATCCGGTCGATGCGGAACGTCCGGCGCTTCTGCCGCATGAAACAATAGGCCGTCACACTGTCCTGCCTGATTTTCAGCAAACGGACACGGCGCTTTGTGATCGAACCGTCCGAATCCATATAAATCATGTCAGCAAGCTGATGCCGCTTCATGCACTTCATCAGAAGACTGTGCATTCTCTCCGCCGCCTTTCAAGAACGTTTGTTCTCATTATAAGCGAACGTTTGTGCGTGTTCAACTGTTATGTTTTTCCGGAGCTCAGCAAAAAGAAGAAGTCCCATCCTATGAAAAACTTTTTTCTCCCGGCATTTCCCGCTATACTATGACCGCCGACAAATCGGCTAAAACAAGATCCAACTGTAAAGGAATGAACTGAGCATGTGGAAAGACTTCAAAGAATTCGCCTTCAAGGGGAACATCCTGGACCTTGCCGTGGCCGTCGTCATCGGCGCTGCCTTCGGAAAAATCGTCTCCTCCCTTGTGGAAAACATCATCACACCGCTCGTCGGAATCCTCGTCGGCGGCATCGACTTCACCGGCCTCGCATTCAAGGTCGGAAATGCCAAAGTCACATACGGAGTATTCCTCCAAAACGTCTTTGATTTCCTCATCATCGCCTTCGCCATCTTCATGGTGCTCCGGCTCTTGTCCAAACTCAAACAAACAAAAGAAGAAGAAGAAGCAGAGGAAGAAGAAAAACAAGAGGCGGACGTGAAGGAGGAATTGTTGAGGGAGATCAGGGATTTGTTGAAGGAGGGGAAGAACAATAATAGTATTTGAGCTCCGGTTCTCTTCAAATTTCTTGTTTACTCTATCACGATAATTGAACCATTAAAGAAAGGAATTCATTTTTTTGCAGAGCCTACGACCAATCCTCCTGCAATTCTAGGACGTGCTGGCTCTCAAAACGCCAGCATTTTCAATAAGTAGTCACCCTGTTGGCCTAATTTTCACTACATTTAAGATAAAACTAAAAAGATGATCCCAACTTAATATGGGGATCACCTCGTGACATTATTAGCAGGAAAATAGAAATTCCCTGCGGGTTAACGCTAAAACTTAAGAAGCAATCTCAAATGGAAGTTCTGTAAGTGTGCCAACTGTTCCACCGAAGAACAGTCCAAATGCCATTGCACCCATAGCCAGTGTCAAGAAGACCTTCTTTTTCATCTTCCATCCATCCTCTCGTGTGGTTTCATCCAGTATAGCATGTAAAAGTGCTAGAAAATATGTGAATTACGCATATTTTGAACTATTTTCAAGGGTCTTATGTAGGAGTTTCGCAATGTACGCCTCTTCCTTATGACTCATTCCAAGACGGTTATTGGTCTCCTGCAAATAGCGGAAAAGAAATTCCTCAAACGGCGGAGATGGGATCATCTGCTCCTCCACTTGATGGCGGACCGAGCAGAGTTCTTCAATAAACGGCCGGATCTTCCGGAGCAGGTGAACATTATTCAGGGTACGGCCCCACTGGATTAAAAACTGCTGTTCATTAAGCTTCGCTGCCTGGCTGAGGTTATCGCCCAGGCCTGCTTCATGACACCGGCGGATGCATCGGTCCGCGTAGCGCTCAAGAAAGTCAGCCGCTTCCTCCATGCTGCAGAGGGCCGAACGAATCGCCTGATGCATCATTAAGATAACGGCATCTGTTCGATCCGCTCCTCCCATCAATTCATTTTCAATGATTGAGAACGTCAAGTCGGTGGAACGCTTTAACAACAAGTCAGGCCAGATAACGCCTTCTTTTGCGCCCGCACCCAAAAGCGTCTCCCGCTTGAACGGCCGGACTCCAGGCTGCTGTTCTCCTCCCTCTTCTTCAAACAGAAGGCGCCGCCTGGCTCTTGATCGATCGCCGTCCAACTCCTGCAATGCCCGGCTGCAGTCGTGCCGGATCCTCATCTTTAGGGATTCTGCTTCTTCCGGCTCCAACAGGAAACCCGCCATGATGTGGTGACCGTGATGATCTTGTCGGCGGATAAAGAAATAGTAATGAACTTCCCCCGTCAACTCTGAAGCTATCGGTTTGATAATCTGCTGGATGACTTCATCCAGCAGATGCTCATATCGCGGATAAAATCTGTACGTATGCCATTCCTTCTCTCGTTGCATCGGTCTCTCCTCCGTTATCCGTGCCAGATCACCGGCACCTGGAATTCTGTCACACACGGGTGGCCCATTCTGCCGACAACGTGAGCCCCGCGCTCAGGAAATACTTCCGTCACCACGAGCATGCTGCCGCCGGCCTCTTTCGTTTCTTTGCAAAAACGGCGGACCAAGTGCGGAATGCCAAAGTGGATATATTTATCCCTTTCACCAGTCAGCATGACCGGAAATTTCGGATCCACTATGCGGAATGTCACTTCCTTCGGAATACCGGACTTTGCAAGCCAGTCATGAAGACGGATAAAGTAATCAAAATCCTCCTCTTGATCATCGATCAACGGCACATCCTTCAACAACACTCGCCATTCTGCCGCAGAAGAGACCACTCTCCCTTTTGTCACCCGAGGAGAATGCCCGGGGACCAGTTTGCCGCACTTCAGTTTTGGAACACCCACCCACGGATTGCTGATGGAGAGGAATAGCCTGATCATTTCAGGCAACTGATGGATCGGCTTTTCTCCCGTGTAGGCCACACAAACTGTATGACCTTCAGGCGCCACCAACCTGAGGCTGTCTGTATGCTCATCATGTTCAAGTGTCAGATCGGTCAAGGTTAACTGTTTGGAATTCCCTGCATATCGATCCCATGAAGTGGACCAGATAAGCTCTCTCCCTTCGAACCGCCCCTCCACATTCCCATCTCCATAGGAAAAATGAATAACTTCTGCACCCGGGTTGAGTTTCTCCTTCCAGTCCGCATCCACATCAGGAATTCTGCACCCCGTAGAAATTTCGTTGATCAGCAATTGGTAATCGCCCCGCTCAAGTGCCTGGGACGAATGAGCAGAGATCCGGAACTGGATCAACCCGTTTGGGTGCATTTCAGACGGCCCGACCCGTGAAGGGATAGCAGAAGACCTGCCTGCTCTTTCAGAATCTAGTTTTGCGATCCGGATAGATTCCTCGATCTTATCCGGCCGGTTTGCATAAGCGGCGATGAATTCCAAGACATCGCGGCATGTCCCGCCTCGGCCTGCTTGATCCACAAAAAACCGCGTCATTGAGCCAGCGAGGTTAGAACGGACCACTGACAGCGGGAGTTCGGAGGCGAACTCTTCCATCTCCTTCTGCACTTTCTCCGGCAATGGCACCGGTGCGTCAACCAGCGATTGTTTTTCTTCAAACAAGACAGTTTCCTGGGCAGCAGTCAGCGTGGCAAGCTCTAACTCTTTTTGAATCTTATTTACTAACCGGACTGCACGTTCCCTCTGCCTCCTGATGGCTCGCGAGTCTGTATCTTGCATTGTTTCCAGAGTGGCATCAAGCAACAGAAACAATCGGCGAAGACGTCGGGTTTCCTGAGGATCTGTTCCTTTCAGCGCATCCGACAACCTCCTTAAAGGCCTCTTCGCTGGGTTTAAAGCCGATATGATCGGAACGAGAAGACCCAACGCTACAAGCTTGTTGAATTGCTCTTCTCCCCCGGCTACCCTGAACGAGCGCACCCAGTCTTTCTTCTTGCGGGCTGTCCCTTTCTTTAAATGCACAGAAGGCACCGGCTCGGCAT
Organism: Bhargavaea ullalensis; assembly: GCF_042432615.1. Taxonomy (NCBI): domain Bacteria; kingdom Bacillati; phylum Bacillota; class Bacilli; order Caryophanales; family Caryophanaceae; genus Bhargavaea; species Bhargavaea ullalensis. Next base: position 25,108 of record NZ_JBHLWY010000043.1, on the reverse strand, counting down.
GCATGATAAATTCGGCTCCTCTGGACGTCTGCAAACATGCCCTTTTCCCGTTTTGTCCAAGCAATCCATCATTGACACGGAAGATGAATCCACTGTTTAACCGGGGATTTTTCGCCATGGCCGACAGCCAGCATTGAATCACCTTTCTGGATAGCAAAATGCTGTTTTCCGCAGAAAGCGATTTTTCCTGATCACGGTTGTTGGAGAAACCAAATCTAAAGTTGTCCGGATACTTGTTATTTGAGATCGTTAAATCCAGTACATAGGGCAACGCCTCCTCGGCCAGTTGTCTGAGAGATTCCGAGTTCTTCGGGACTCCCTTGCCGATTTTATCCAGCAACTCTGAATGCTGGACTGCGAGCTGCTTCCTCATCGTTTCCATCTCCAAAGTCCCGACGATTTTTCGCGCCACCCTTTCCTGTTCCAACCGGTAAATCACGTTGAGGCGGACGAGTGCTTCTTTCAGGTCTTCTTTTCTTCGGACCCACGTGCCGATCGTGTTCTCCTCTTCGTCATTCATAAACTTGGATGGAAGGTCGGCCTCTTGGAACTCGTCCATGGACAGTCCATAACGGTTGAATACCTTTTCAGCCATCTTGGCAGCATGGTTCACAGCGGCCCTTCTGCGATTGACTTGCTGAAGAATATCAAGCGTGGTGCTGACCACAAAGCCATCGAGGATGGAGGTTGGCAGTGAATGAACATAGGCAGTCGGGTAGGGATAGAGCTCCGCGGCGAGTTTGACGGGTTTTACATTCATGCTTCCTCATCCTTTCAATCAATGGTTTTGATAAAACAAACATACTTTTGCGCAAAGTTGACAATTGGCGGGAATTTTCCGTTACTATTAGAGAAAGGACAGCAAACAGCTGAACCATATGCCAAAAGGGTGATAATCGATGAACCATGCACGCCTCGGCACCGAGATAAAAAAATGGAGAAAGCTCAGAAAGATGACTCAAAAAGAACTTGCCGTTGGCATCTGTAATCAATCTGAGATCAGCAGACTTGAAAAAGGCGACTCATACCCAAGTATTGACACTCTTCATGCCATCTCTCAAAAACTCAGGCTCCCTCTTTCATACTTTTTGGAAGTTTTAATCCATGATGACGTGGAAAAGACAGAGAGAATAAGAGAAGAAGTACAGTTGTTCTCTTCCAAAAAAGACTTTGAAGGATTAAATAAATACTTAGAAGCTAAGCTAGGAAACAAAGAGATTTTACACCCTGAACTAAGACACTATCTGCTTTTCCACCAATTAGTTTCTTTATACTATTTAAAGAAAATAGACTATAAGTACTGTGTTACAGAGCTTCGAAATTTAATTAATCACCAGGTTGGCGGGCTAGACGTATTGTTAAATCTGCGGATAAAGAATACGATTGCCTCTATATTGGCCGAGAATAATTTTTTTGAGGAGAGCACTTTAATTTTCAAGGAGATCCTAGAGGAGAACAATGCCTCTGATGAATATGAACTATTGCGTATTAAGTTCCTTTACAACGTTGGTAAACTCCAGTTTCTTCAACAACAATATAACGATGCAAAAGCAACGACAGAAGAGGCCATTGAGCTTTCACTAAAGCATCATGACATGTTAGTCCTAGGCCAACTCTACTACCAAAAAGGGTCAATCCTTGAAAAGCTCGGGAGCCCGGCCGGGGAGATTGCAGCAGAGTATCAGCGGGCGTTGTTCTTCTTCGATCTGTTGGGGCTGGATTATTATAAGAAAATCCTTCAAGAGTACAAGCAGGAGTTTCTTGTGTCCCAATAATCTCTCCCACCTACTACTCTACACGGAATTTTGCACTAGAAATATGCACTTATGCATATATGCGAAATACCCATATTTTCGACCCTTTCCATGCCAAAAGACTGCCTGTTCCGGTGTTTTCCGGATGCAGGCAGTCTTTTGGGTCAGAACATGCTGAGGTCGTATTTTTTGGACATTTTCTCCATGAGGTCCCAGCCGGCGATGCTGTTGCCGCGTTCGTCGAGGGCGGGGCCGAAGATGCCGATTCCGCATCGGTACGGCACGGCAGCCATGATGCCGCCGGAGACGCCGGACTTGGCGGGGACGCCGACGCGGATGGCGAATTCGCCGGATGCGTTGTACATGCCGCAGGTGACCATGAAGGTTTTGCAGATTGACGCGACGCGAGGGGGCAGGATCGTTTCCCCGGTCTGCGGGTCTTTGCCGTCCATGGCGAGGATGAGTCCGATTTTGGCGAGGCCGATGCTGCTCATCTCGATGGCGCACTGTTTTGTGTACAGCTCCATGACGGTTTCGACGTCGTCCTCGATCACTTCGTACTGCTTCAGGTAATAGGCGAGCGAGCGGTTCAGGTCGGCGGTCTCGAGTTCCGAAGTGGCGACTTCCTCATTGTAGCCGATGCCCCGCTCGCCCGTGATCAGCTCGACCAGGTGGATCAGCCGGCCGAGCCGTTCATCAAGGGAATCGCCTTTGATCATCGACGTGACGGCGAGCGCACCTGCGTTGATCATCGGGTTGAGCGGTTTGTGGGGCTTTGTCGTCTCCAGCTTGATGATTGAGTTGAACGGGTCTCCCGTCGGCTCCATCCCGACCCGCTGAAACACATATTCCTCGCCGTTGTCGAGCAGGGCAAGCGCCAGTGCGATCACTTTTGAGATACTCTGCAGGGTGGCTTTTTTGTCCACGTCCCCCGCCGAGTAGCAGTTGCCGTCCGGGAAGGCCATCGCCACCGACAATGAACCGAGGTCGGCCTTTGCGAGGGCGGGGATGTAGTCGGCGACCATGCCTTCCAGTGTATGTACTTTCGATTCCTGAACGAGCTGATGAAGCTCCTCATCCGATCGGCAGTCCATGAAATCCCTCCTTGGAATTATGACATCCTACCGACAGTCTACCCGAAACCGCCCGCGGAAAGCCAACACCGGATTGCCCGCACGGCCTGCGGATGCTATAATGGACCTGAACTGCCTGCCAAAGGAGTGGAGACGCACATGTGGTTTTTGTATATCTTGTTCACGGTTTTCGCGATCATCATCGTCGGCACGGTCGCAGGCCTCATTCTCACATTTACTGGCGATCAGGACTGATCGTTGAACCAAAAAGGGACTGTTCCGCGCATCGGCCATCGCCGGGATGCGGAACAGTCCCTTTTTCCGTCTTATTTATCAAGCTTTCACTGTCCATCCGAAGCTTCCGCCGCACCCCGGTCTTCCGGCCGCCAGCCCGCCCTCAGTTCACGGAGCGAAAGTCCGAACGTCATCTCCAGATGCGGGTAGTCTTTGAAGCCGTTCCAGTCCCCGCCCCAGGCGAAGCCGAGCGATTTGGCGATCTCCGCCGTTTCCATCCAGTCGCTTTTTCCGTTCTGGTTCCCGTCCCAGCCGATATCCCAGATGATCCGGCCGTCCGGCGTACGGAGGGCGTAATCGACGGCGAGGCCGAAATTGTGGTAGGAACCCCCTGCACGGGCATGGGTCACCACCTGTCCTGAGGCCGTGCGCCCCTGTGCATAAAGCCGTTCCTGTTCTTCGTCGGACCGGTATCCGTCCGTGATGACAACATCAATGCCTTTGTCCGAAGCGAGACGGATCAGTTCGGCCGCCTTTTCTTCTACGGCGGGGTGGAGACCTTCCGGCAGCGGTCGTTCGGACAGCTCTTCCCGGAAATCCCACTCCCGCTGGACGAAGATGAATATGGCCATGGCAACGGCAACCGCAAACACCGCCCTGGCAAGATGTTTTGCCGCGGCGGTCTTCTTTTTCTTCCGGGCCATCCCGCCAGGCCTCCCTTCGCGCTTTCATCCATTCTAACGCAAAAACGGCCTGCCGGGTTCACTATTCGTTTCCTGTCTTATTCATTGAGGTTCAGGTCGCCTTTCGTCACAGGTTCCGCGAACGCCTTCAGCTGGACCGTCAGGCTGCCGTCCTTTTCAAGGTATGCCCGCTTCACTTCCTCGATCGAGAAAATCCCTTGTTTCCTCAGCGCCTCGTCCAGATCCTGCATATCCATCCGGTTTTTCCGAAGACGGTCTTTCAGCGGCTCCCCGTCCAGGACGATCAGCTGATGTTCACCCGTCAAAAATTTCTCGATTTTGTCGGTTCGGCTTAAAATATTGTCAAACAGCACTTTTAGGCCGCACCAGAAAAGGATCATCAGCAGCACCACGTACCATTTCACTTCCGGATCATAGAGCCCGTTGCCAAAAATCTCGGAAAGCATGATACTCCATATAAAGTCGATCGGCGTCAGGTTGGATACCCCTTTGGCCCCTGTCCATTTCATGCATAATATTAATGCTATAAATCCGCTGACCATCTTGACCAACATCAATCCGATGCTCATAGCGTCCCTTCTTTCCTGATGCCGATGCTGCCTCTTCGGGAGGAACCGGAGCCCGGCCCCCCCTGCTGCAAGCAAGCCGGCTCTCTACTCCTTACCACCCCGGCCGCCAGAAAAAACAGAGCCGCCTCCCGGTAAATTAAGGGGGGCGGCTGTTCCGTGCCGATGGCGGGCGGACTCAGTCTGTCACCGGCCTGACCACAGGCCGGAGGATCGGCGTCCATTTCTTCACTTTTTCCGAAAACTCCACGGCGTCTCCCGTGGTGTAGAAGAGATGCTCTTCCGGCGTACCTCCGGACAGCTCTCCTTTTTCTTTGAGCGCTTCATAGGCACGCTCCGCCGTGCCGCGCGCAGGGTCGATCAGGCTCACACCGGCTCCCCAGGATTTCAAGATCTGGTTTTCCGCAAGCGGGTAGTGCGTACAGCCCATGACGAGCGTATCGACGTCCGCCGCACGGAGCGGTGCCAGATTCAGTTCCAGCTCCGACGCAATTTCCGCCTCCCGGTTTTCATCGCTCTCCAGAAAGCCGACCAGTTTCGGGCATGCCTGCTCAAACACCGATACTCCGGGCAATTTGTCTGTGATCATTTTTTGATACATATGGGATTCCGCCGTCCGCCGGGTGGCAATGACGCCGACCTTTCCGTTTCGTGTCGCGCCCGCAGCCATCTCGGCGCCCGGCTCGATCACGCCGATCACGGGGAAGTCCAGCATTTTCCGGATGTCGTCAAGCATCAGCGCCGTCGCCGTATTGCAGGCGACGACGAGCAGCTTGAGCTCGAACCGGCCGAGAAAACGGATGACCCCGTACACGGCTTCTCTGATCTCTTTTTCGGTTTTATTGCCGTAGGGGCAGTTTCCATGGTCCCCGACGTAAATGATCCGCTCGCCGGGCAGGCGATCGAACAATTTGTTGGCGACGGTAAGGCCGCCGCTGCCGGAATCAATCACTGCGATGCTTTTCATCTGTTGTTTACCTTCTTCTGCAGCGCTTCGGCGTTCGCGAAGCGGATTAAAGTCATTCTTCCATTGTAACGCATCCGGCCGCCGAACGGTTCCTCCCATGATCAAAAAACACCCTCTCCGGACCGGAAAGGATGTTTTTCAAATCAGGCGGTGACGTCCCTTCTGGAGAACACCATGTAACTGACGAGGAGGAACAGGACGGCATACACGCCGAGCACCGCCGCTGCGAACGGCAGTGTCACTCCTTCGATGAACGCCATGCCCTGCGCCAGTGACACGAGGTCATGCGAGAAAAACAGGTACTTGGCGATCTCATAGCGGCTCAGCAGTGCAGAGACCGTGTTGCCGGTGAAGAAGATGAACAGCGACAGGCCGATCGCAAGCGAGCCGGAGCGGAACACACTGCCGATCATGAATGCGAATGTCGTGTAGACGATAATATTCACGAACGCGAGGACCAGGTAGTTCAGCGCCTCCGGCCAAATCGACACCTCGGCCACTTCGCCGCCCTTCACCGCGAGCTCGATGCCGCCGTCAGGAGAGAACAGCAGGAAGGACAGCAGGACCGACACGAGGAATCCGGCCGCCATGAGCAGCAAGCCGAACAACACGGTGGCCAAAAACTTCGAAGTCAGCACTTTCCACCGTTTTACCGGGCGCGCCAGCAGCATCTTGATCGTGCCGTCCGAGAACTCAGTTGCCACAATGCCGGCCGCGACGATGATGACGAACAGCATGGCGAACGAAGCGATGCCCGAGGAGTCTTTGATGATCTGCTGCCTGCTGTAGCTGCCGTGCGGCGGTGCATCTTCCGCAAGGCGGTATTCCGCGATCTTCAGCTGATCCTCAAGCTCTGATTTCCGGGTAGCCGACAGCTTTGAATCGGTCAGCTGCACAGATATTTCTGCACGCTCCGCCTCCGCCTGCAAGCGCCAGTCCGGCGCATCCGACGGGCCTTCCACCGATACATTTCCCCCGGAAGCTTCATTCCCGTCGATGGTCGAAAGCCATTTGGTGAGGCTGAGCATGCCCGCCACTCCGACGACCAGGAGGAGGACCATGACCCACGTCGCCTTTTTGCTCCACAGTTTCATCCACTCATTCTGCAGCAGTTTCAGCAATCTGTCCGCCTCCCGTCATCTCGATGAACTCGTCTTCCAATGTCCTGCGGTGCGGCCGGACGGCGTACAGCGCGAGTCCCGCCCCGACAACCGCCTCGGCGAGCGCCGGGATGTTGTCTGCCTTTTCTTCGATGACGAACCCTTCTCCGAGCATTTCCGGCTCATAGCCCTTTGTTTGAAGAAGTGCCGCGAGCCGGTCTGCCGGGCGGGCTTCGATATAGTGGTGCGGCTTGGTTCCGTCTTTCATTTCCCGGATGTCGATGAGTTTGCCGCCTTGGATGACGGCGATCCGGTCACACATCAGCTCGATTTCGGAGAGCATATGGCTTGAGACGAACACCGACACGCCGGCTTTTTCGGCGAGGCTTCTCAAGTACGTCCGGAATTCCCGGATGCCCGCCGGGTCGAGCCCGTTCGTCGGCTCGTCAAGGATGAGGAACTCCGGCGAGTGCAGGAGGGCCTGGGCGAGGCCGAGCCGCTGGCGCATGCCGAGTGAATACGTTCCGACTTTCTCATGGATGCGCTTTTCCAGCCCCACCTGGCGCACGATTTCATCGATCCGTTTCTTCGTGACTCCCTTGTGCATCCTGGCAAAGTGAAGCAGGTTTTTGTAGCCGGTCATGTATTTGTACATTTCCGGGTTTTCGACAATGACGCCGACGTGGGTCATCGCTTCTTCAAAGTCGGCGGTGATCGACTTGCCCGCGATGAGCACGTCCCCGGACGTCGGCTTCATCAGGCCGGCCATCATCCGGATCGTCGTCGTCTTGCCCGCCCCGTTCGGTCCGAGGAACCCGGTCACCTGTCCGGGATACAAGTCGAGCGAAACGTTGTCGATGATTTTCTTGCCCCTGATCGTTTTCGTCAGGTTTTCCAGCCGGACGACCGGTTCAGCTTCGTGCGCCAATCGGATCACGCTCCTTTTCATAAAGTGATTTCATCCAGGCCGACGGACCGCCGCGATGATTTTCGCGGATTTCTTCCGCCGATTCGTGTGCAATGATCCGCCCAGCCTTCATGACGGCGATTTCATCGAGCAGAGGAGCGGCGTCCTGAAGTTCGTGTGTCGTCATGATGACAACCTGGCGCTCGGGGTCGGTGAAGCGGATCAGCCCCTTCACGATCTCGCCCCGCACCATCGGATCCAGCCCGGAAAACGGTTCGTCGAGCAAATACGCTTCCGGTTCCCGCCCGAGCGTGGCGGCAATCTTGGCGCGCCCCCGGTTCCCTTTCGACAGGCTCTTCAGCTTGACGGAGCGGTCAAGGCCGAGAAAGTCGGCCGCCTGCCGGGCTTTTTGGATGGAGAAGTCGTCAAACTGAGTGGCGTAAAATCCGAACAGCTGCTCCGTATTGAAATACGGGAAAAACAGGTCGGCGTCCGCCATATAGGCGATTTCACGCCCCGCAAGTGTCCGGGTCACCGGGGTGCCGCCGATCTCAACAGACCCGGAATCCGGCAGCAGAAGCCCCGCCATCATCTTGAGCAGCGTCGACTTGCCGCTGCCGTTTTCCCCGACGATCCCGATGATTTGTCCGTTCCGAAACTCTGCAGAGACACCGTCGAGCGCCCGCTTGCGTCCATAAGTCTTCACGGCCTGGTCAACTTTGATCATCCGCTTCCCCTCCCGACATATATGCGGCGATTTCTTCCTTCGTGAATCCGAGCGCTTCGATGTCGCGCAGGAAATCCGCGACGAGCTGCGCCTTCCGCTTTTCCCTCAGCACTTCCAGACGGCCCGGATCTTCCGTGACGAATGTCCCCTGGCCGCGCTTCGTCTCCGTAATCCCCATCCCCTCCAGTTCCCTGTAAACGCGCTGCATCGTGTTGGCATTGACGCCGGCTTCCACTGCATAATCCCGCACCGACGGCAGCTTCTCTCCCGGACGGATGGCGCCCCGGATGAGCTCGCCCGTGATACGGTCGATGAGCTGCTGGTAGATCGGCTTATCCGGCAGGAAATCAAAGCTCATGCCCCCGCCACCTTCCTGTTGAACAACCAGGTTCCGAGCCCGAAGGCGATGAGCGCAATGACCGACCCGAACAAGAAACCTCCCATGGACAGGCTGCCGCTCATATCCAGCCCGATATCAAGGCCGCGGGACACCTTTTCAATATTCGGCAAGCCGATTTCCCCCGCACCGAGCAGCCGGCTTCCTGCAGATGTCCGGCTGATTTTCTCGCTGATGAAGAAAAAGAGCAGGATGCCCGCCACGGTCACCGGAACGGCAATAAGGCGGGAAGACCTGAGTCTCACCGACTGATAAACCGACCAGAACAGGAATCCGACCGACATCTGCATCAGTGAAAACAGTAGGATGAGCAGACCGATTTCGCAGAAGAAACCGGCAAATGAAGCGGCGGTCAAGCCGTCCGGCAATGTTTTTGCCCCCCCGGACAGCAGGAACACCGCACCGAGAACAACGGCGACCCAGACGAGCGTTGCAATCGTGACGGCAGCGGCGAAAAGCGCCTTTGTCCCGATGAGCAAGCCCGAAGAAGCAGGCGTATGCAGCCACAGGTCCGGCCGCTTCATCTCCATGGCAAGGCTCATGAGCAGCCAGATGAGCGGCATGTAACTCAGCAGCAGAAACCAGACTGCACTGAGGATGAAGGAGAAGGAGGCCACCGTCGTGTCCGTCGAAACGTAGTGGTGCAGCAGAAACGGGGCTGCGCCAACCGTCACAATCACGGTGATTGCCAAGAGCAGGAGACCGCCCTGTGTCGTCACGCGCTCCTTGTACAAAAGCCCTCTCATGCGCCCCATGCAAATCACTCCTCATTTTTATGATAGTCGTGTATCGGTGTATTAGTTATATAGTACACCGTTCGGAATATTTGTTCAAGTGTTTTGACAAATTAAAAAGCGCCTTCCTTTTGAGGAAAACGCTTTGCATCAGATAAAATGTTCGATCGCAATCTGCACGATGAGCAGCAGCGTGACGAATCGCAGGATCGGCTTGACGAATTTCGGATTGAGCTTCTCGGCGATGTGAACGCCGACACGGGCGCCCGTCAGCGACCCGAGGGTCAGGGCGATGGCGACCGGCCAGATGATGTTGCCGGAGCTGATGTAGCCGATGGCGGCGCCGAATGCACTTGAAAATGTCGCCACCCGCACGAAGCCGATCGCCCGGATATAGGCAATGTTCAAATGGCCGAACAGCTGCAGCAGGATGGTGGCCTGGCCGGGGCCGAACAGGCCGTCATAGATTCCGATGCCGAACAGGCTCGGAACCGCCAGCTTATCCGGCTTCAGCGGTGCGTCTCCCGAAAAGTCCCCCTTTGAGAGAAACGAAAAGACGAATGCCACGACAAGCAGGACGGTGGCGATGCTGAGCATCGTCGAATCGCTCAGGCGGTTCGCGATGAAGCCGCCCGACAGCCCGCCTGCCAGGGAAATCGGTATGATCCAGTACAGCTCCTTGAAGGTGATTTTTTTCTTCAGCAGAACCGTCAGGAATGTCGACAGCGAGCTGACCGTATTTGAGATTTTGCTCGCCCCGACTGCGGCGTGGACCGGAATGCCGATCAGCAGCATGGCCGGCAGCGAAATGAGCCCGCCGCCCCCTGCAAGCGTCCCGATCATCACCGCGACAAGCCCGATGAAAAACAGTCCGACATATTCCATCACCGCACCTCCTTCATTTGTTGTTGCCTTCAGTATATTACTGAATAGGTGATAAGTAAATTTTAAGTTTCAGAATGATTTACTTAAATTAAACTTATCGACATGAATTACAACGGCATAAAAAAAGCAAAAAGAGAGGATTCCGGACACTTTTGAGGTGCCGTCACCGTGCCTCCGGGAGAGGCTTCGGACATCCTTTCTTTTTGCTTCCAAAACAACCGTTCAGCGGGCCTTCGTCAGCGCCGATTCGGGGCGGACCGGCCTGATGGCGACCGGTTCCGCCCGTGCTTCCAAGGTGATCCGGTCAATGGACAGGCGGGTTCTTAGCGGAAGGCCGACGTCCTCTGACAATTCATCATAGAGCCCGAACAGTACGATAAAGAGAATTCGGCGGACAAAGGCATACATCAGGGCCTCTTCCCCCGGGCTGCCCGTTGACGGGTCACCGGCCGGCTCTTCTTCCGGACATTCAAAGCGGTCCGTGAAAAGGAGGGGGCCGATTTCGATTCGGCGCCTCCCGAGATGAAGGAACATCATCCGGTCCGTCATCTCCCCGACTCCCGCAGCCGGGCGGCTCCTGTCGAGGAGCAGGGCGTCAAACTGCCCGGCACTCTCATCCGTCACCGTTTCAAGGCGGATATATGGAATGGTCCCCAGTTCCTCCGAGAGCCTTCCGAACCGTGCGGGATCCAATGTGCTTCCGACACGGAATGGGCCCTGCTCTCCGAGAAGGTGCCCGATCAGCCTCTCCGCACGGATGAACGGCCTGCCCGTCAGGAAATGGTTCCGGAACAAGTCGAAATCCGAACGCACGGCTGCGCGGAGAAAACGGGCACTTCCCTGCCCGCACTGCGTGAACAGCCCGGGAAACTTCTCCAAAAAGCCTTCGGCATACTGCTGTTCCGCGGACCGGTCTGCCGACTGCCCCTCAAACCCTTCATAGAGCAGTGTTCTGAGCAGGACATAGTCGAGATCGCCCTTTCGGACCGCACCTTCCACCGACTTGCTCAAATTGTCCTCCAGCGTGAGGATTCCGCCCCGTTCATGAAGGGCGCCCTGGAGCTTTAATATCCACATGTTGTTGATCACCTACCCTAACAGTAATGTGTACAGCACCGCGTCCCCCGTTCCGATGATTTCTCCGAGGGGCAGATCATAAAATCCGCCGAGCGGCAGTGACCGGATGCCGAGATAGTTGGCGACAAGCTGGACGTTCTGGCCGATATGACCCGCCTCCTGCTGGATGAGCTTATAGGAGATGTCGCTGTACTTCTCCGAGATCGCCTCGAGGTCTGCGGTGAGCACCACTGCGAACTGCGCGGAGCCGACGCTTTCTTTCTGGATGCAGGCTTCTTCGATCCGCTCCCACGGAACCGATGCTTTCCCCGCGAGACATGCGCGGTCCGCGTCCACTTCACACACATTGAATCTTCCGAGCGCTCCGCCAACCACCCGGGACGGGTTGAACAGCAGATGGATCTTGACTTCATAGCGCGCCCCCCCAGACGGATACGTCCTTCCTGCCCGGTCACTTCCGATAAAGGCCAGCTGGGTGAACCTGGATATGAAAGGCAAATCGATGACCCGCTCGTTCGGGAACGGGAACGGCCAGGAATGACGGCTCATCAGCGCGCGTTCAAGGCCGTTTGCCGGGTCCGGTTCATAGGCCAGCGGATAAACGACGGCGCCCTCCACGGGCGGGGGAGTCCTTTCGCTGTGCTTATACACTTGCATGCTGGTGAATGCAGGGTCGTTGATCGTCGTGTAATGATAGTCCTGGAACAGCTGCTCATATCCTCCGCTGAAGTCCCAAAGCTTCATACAGCCGCCCTCCTGCCGAGAAAGATTCCGGACAGGAACCGCTCATTCTCGGGGGAAAGGCCGAGCCGGTTATTCATCATGTGGATATGCGAGACCATCAGATAATGGACGGTGCCGGGCGGGAATGTGTTCTGATGATCCAGAATCTGTTTCATCAGCCTCTGAAGTTCATCCAGATAAGAGCGGTAAACGGCCGGGATCTCCGCTCTTTCACGATTCCGGTCCATCCGGCGGGCAAGCGCTTCCCGCACCGCTTCCTGCCGTTCATCCGTTTCAAACGCATCCCAGACCCGTCGGTAATCAGAGAAGAACGCTTCTTCCGATTCTGCCATCCCGAGCGCCGCCGCTATTTCAAAACTGTACTGCATCAGGTCAAACGCCGCCACGTACCGTTTTGGCCACTCAACCGAGCCGATGATCGACGCGGCCGTCACCGATGAACGGAAGAACAGCGCTTCCGAATGCGGCATCGCCGCCTCCCCGCCGTATCTGTCCAGTTCGGGAACATACGGGATGTCCCGGATACTGAAGTTCGGATGGATCCCGAGATCGTCCACCCCCTCCAGCCGGACAATCCGGGGATCGTAGTCCACCGGCCGGAAATCATGGCCGCCGTGCGACTGCTCAAACGTCTTCAATGTGTTCTCCAACAACCGGTCAAAGGCAGCTTTTCGTTCTTCCTCGGCAAACCGGTACCGGAGCCGGATATGGGGACCGCCCTGCCAATACCGGATAAAGAACCACTCATCGGGCGGGATCTGCTCCGTCAATTCCCGCAGATGATCGCAGAGGAACCGTTCGATCAGCCCAAAGTCATGAATGAAAATATGTTTTGAATGCCACATTCCCTCATCCCCCTTTCGTTTTTTCTGTGTGCCGGATCCGGATGGACGCGGCCTGGTTGCGATTCGGGAACACGATCCCCGAATAGCCGATGGCCATCTTTCCGGGCAGGCCCGTCTTCCTCCTGAAGTAAGCATCATCATAATTTTTCAGTCCCCGGAGGCCCCGGCCCTCCGCAGCCATGGACACCGAGACGAACTGCATGAGCCTGCCCATGTCGATGAAGCGCTGCTCTGCATCCTCCTCCGCCTCTTCCAAATCAAACGTCATGAAGAGCCAGAAGTTGAAGCCGTGGAAATTCGAGTGCTCCCGGTAATCCCGCAGCAGCCGGAAATCTTCCGGACCGTTTCCAAACGAGCCTGTCCATTCCAGCCCCCCGCGGTGGACACGGTAATAGCCGGGCACCGTGTCCTCCACATCATTCACCGCAGCGTAAAGCCGGATTCCGGCCGCTTCCGCTGCGGCAGCCGTCCTGGCGAGGATCCGGGTGAACGGCTGCCGGCCAAGCGTCCTGTGAAAGAACACGTCCCCGTCTTTGCGCTGATCGGCAGAGCGACGGAGGAAATCTGCCGGAGCCAGCCCCTCAAACAGCAGATCCGGTTCCGGCCGGTCCGCCGGGTGCGGTTCCCCCGCCCGGATGACGGTACGGATCCGGACTGCCGGATCCGTCCGCAGCGTCTCCGGAATAATCGGATGCACGTCGGCAAAGCCATACTCCCTTCCGGAATGCCGCAGGGCGAATTCCAGATTGAACAGCACATGTCCGGCGTTGAGCGCCGACAGCATCCGGTGGAACTCTCCGTAATACCATTGGAGCTTCCGGTCGTCCGTAAGCAGGGCAAAGAGCACATCTCCGGTGTCCGGGGAAACCGCCTCCCCGACGTCGACAAGCCGGTCCGCCAGCGGATTGTACGCGTACAGTCGGTTGCCGTGACCGGAAATGATCCGGGCAGCTTTCAGGTTCCTGGCGCCCGGTGCCGCCGGATGGAACACATAATTGCTGGCCAGGTCCACCCGCACGATGCGCTCGGTCAGCCGGTATACGGGGAGAAGCCGTCTTTCCGCCTCTTTGTCCGCGGGAGCGGGGAACGCCTGGGACAGGAGCCGGCCGAACGGATCCGGTTTTCCCGGCGGGACCCCGTGGGCGAAGTGGAGATGGCGGTTGTCCGTGAACGCTTCAAGATAAGCGGCATCCATCCCTCCGTTCTCACGGGAACGGATGCGGGACTTCTCTGAGCCAGTTTTCATCCAGCCGTCCCCTCCCCTTGAAGCGGATCGCCTGCTCGACACGGCGCCTGATGATCCGCCTGTTCTGATGGCCGAATGTCATCGTCAGCATGCCGGGAACGATATACTTCACGTTCACAAATCCAATCTCGTCCATGTTCGGATTTGGCGTCACCGCCCGGAACACCTGATCTGATCCGGCTTTGAGGATCCGGTGGAATTCGCCGAGCACTTCTTCATAGCTGCCCCCGAATCGTTCGTACGTCCGATCAAGTTCATCCATCGACAGTTCATGCGGTGTCCCGAGCGCAAACTCCAGGTATTTGCCCGATTCCGGATTTGAAAAAAGCAACAGGTGGTCTTCCAGGCGGCTGACGGCATCCGGTTGACGGCTGAGCTTCTTTTTCCTTTCCCGGAACTCCGCCGTGCTGAAGACATTCTGAAACACGGATATGGCGGTCGTTGCCTCGATCAGCGCCTTTTCAATCGCATCCTCCAATTCAAACGACGAAGCAGCGGCCGTGTAGAACGCCATGTCTTCATCGCCTGCGCCGACTTTTTCGAGCAGGACCCAGATCGTCGGGATTCTCAGTTCCATCGAGATGTCGAACAGATGCACCCGGATCCCCTTTTTTTGCAGGGCGACGATGTAGCTTTTCAGGACCGGTGAGTGGATCGACCCTGCCGCAATCCGGACAGGGGGGATCTGTCCGTACCAGGTGGCCAGAAACGCATCCCGCTCAAACAGCTCCAGCATGGCAAACAGGCTGGCTTCGCCCACCGTAGAGCCGAGCGCACTGCCGTTCGAACTTTCAAACAAGTAACGGGGCTCGCCGGATACGTGATGAGAATCAAAATAAATGAGCTGCTCCGGAATGAGCCGGCGTTCTCCGCTGTGGAGCTCCTCCGCCTCCCGATAGCGGATGGGCTTGTCCGCCGAGTAATCACCGGGCGCCATGTCTGCCGCCTGCATCACTTGGGACAGGGTCAGGCCGATTTTCGGATCTTCACCTTCCCGGAAGACGCCGTCGGGACGGCCGTAAGGAAACGCGGTAGCATAGCGTTCCAGCGATTCAAGGATCGACGTATATCGTGATTTCCCGTATGTACCGGTACGCCCGTAGGACAAAAGGGAAACCCCGTTTTGGCGGACTTCCGTCTCCACCATCGGAAGGCCGAACGAGTCACCCGACCGGTTTTCCCGGCTGATGATCGACAGGCGGCTGCCCCGGACCATGGCCGAATGACGGTCGATCCGCTCCGTCACCTCTTTCCAGCTGCGGAGTCTCGGATCGGCCGGATTGAACGGCCGGCCGGTCCCGCCTGCATCCTCACCGGTCTTTGCGTCGGCAGGATCTGATGAACAGGCCGGGCAGTCACTTCGCTTGTAGGTGGACAGGACGGTCACTTCTTGCGTGTTGCGGTCAAGCGCATAAAGCATATGCCGGTCCCGTGAATTCCGCAGGCGTTCCGAATACATGACGATGAGTCGCTGCTCAGCCCGGTCCGGTTCCGCTGGTGAGTCGCCGCCGAGATAATGATCCGACAGGCCGACCTCTTCAATCCGTTGCTTCAGGCATGACGGGCAGAAGCCGTTTTGATTGCGCAGCGGGCCGATGAACAAAAACCGGTGGGCGACGGTGACCGGCAATTCCCCGTCACTCAGTTTCCGGGCATCTCCGCCAACGTCCGACATCGTTACCATGAGCCGTTCACCTCCACTGGTTCCCTGATTGTGCCGATGACCGAGAATGGAAGGTCATCTCCGTCCACTCCGTTCTCCTTTGCGCTGATGTAGCTGTATACGGCAAGCGGAAGGAAGTCCCGTGCAACCCGGAAGTCAAACAGAACCGTCCGTCCGGCCTGCAGATCACCGATGCGGATCCAATACCCTCCGCCGGATGCTTCCCCGGCAGATAGGGACAGGTCCATTCCCTTGTCTTCGATAAGCTGCCGGATCGTCCCCCATTCCGGGAACTCATCCGGACCGAGCACCGTTCCGGACCCGGCCTGTTCGCCGGGCTGCGCGTCCCCGTATGCACGGCGCATGACTTCGCGGAAAGCGGTTGCCGAAATGAATCCTGCGAGGCGCTCATAGTCCAGATCCGCGAAAAACAGATTATTCACGGTGTCGGACGGATCCGCATACTGAATCGTGCACACTTGAAGCGGCCGCTGACGATAGCTGTCATATTCCGGATTTCCGTTGATCGAGAGGATCCGGGAACTCCGGCTTCCGACAAAACGCTCAAGCCGGTTGAACCGGGCGAAGGAATCTTCCCCCGCCTCCTCTCCGTCAAGCGGGAATCCGTCCCCGGGCCGGTAGAGCCGCTTCCGCTGCACTTCCGCATCTTCATTGATCAGGAAAACGTCCGGTCCCTTCCCGATGATTTCCATGATCAGCCCGCAAAAGACGAATGGGGCGATCAGGCCGGGCGAAATCCAGTCATGTGAGTCTCTGCGTGATCCGAGAAATCCGATCTCCCGCCGGTTTGCCGGAGCGATCGCCAGCACCCGCCCGCTTCCTTCCACGACATTGACGCGCCCGTCCCGTCCGCCGGCCCGCACCAGCACATCGTCTTCCTGGTCACAGCCGGTGCAGACGGACAAGCCGTTTTCCCGGAGCAGCGCGGCCAGCTCCCGGCCGGCCTCAAAATGGGGGGAGAGGGAGATCCGTGCAGCGTCGATCTGCCGCAGCGCTGCACCCACGTTTTCCGCTTCTGTTTCGACAATCCGGAAATAGTCCGTCCGGCCGTGTTGTTCCAGCTGCCTTGCATCGATTCGGTACAGCAGGCCCTGTTTTTCCAGCAGCTCGAGCAGCTTGCCGTAGGCGGGATATCTTTCGGAAAGCCGGGATTCCGTCACCCCGTCGGACAGCTCGCCCATCATCCTGTGGATTTCGGTGTAAACCGTCTCTGTCGCCTTGATGCTGAACTTCCGGCGGTCACCGGTGAACAGAATGGCCCCGTCCCGGTAATGAATCCGGCAGTTTGACCGGTATTTCAATAGGTTCAACTTTTCCTCCCCCTTTAATTTTTCGCTTTTCTTGTCACCAGCAGCATCGAGATGAACACGAGTGCCGCGATGTAGCCGAGTGAAATGGCCGTTTCGCCGTTCAGGCTGAACATTCCGTTCCAGACGTCGATGAACAGATGGTTGATGTGGTAGAGCGGATTCAGGTTGGCGATCACCTGGATGAATTTCGGCATCCCGTCGACCGGCACCGTGAAGTCAGCAGTGAAGAGGACGACCTGGAACAGCACGATCGAGAAGACGAGCGCGCTTTTCATTTCTTTGAAGAACGAGTAAATCGCGGATGAAACAGTCAGTAGCGCCGCATTGATGAGGATGAACACCCCATAGGACTTCAGGAAGTCGGCGAACCCGATTTCAAGGCTGTACACGGTGATCCCGATGAACGTGATCGTCATGAACCCGAGCGTCGTGATGATCACCGATTTGATGATGTTGGAGAACAGGAGCGTGCGCATGTCGACGGGCGAGATGCTGATCCGCTTTTCAATCCCCATTGAACGGTTCATCACCTGATCGAAACCGAACGCGAAGAACACAACCGAAAAGGTGATCAGGATGATGAACGACGGCGTGTAGAACTGGACATAGTTCAGGTTGTCGCCGTATGTGGCTCCCCCGAACAGCTGCCCCATGAACAGATAGGTGACGGGCGGAATGACGATCGTGAAGATCAGGTAGAAGATTTCCCGGAAGAACATCACCAGGTCGTATTTCAGTTGGGTGGTCAGCATGGCACGGCCTCCGTTTCCCCGATCTGCGCAAGGTAGTAGTCATTGATGGATGCATGGCCCGATGCAGCCAGAATGTTTGCCGGCTTATCGAACACCCGGGCCCTGCCTTCATGGATGAGGAGCACCTTGTCACAGTAGCGCTCCACTTCGTCCATGTAGTGCGTGGACAGCAGGATGGTGCCTTTATGCTCGCGGTTGTGGCGGATGATGTTCTTCCAGAGGACATCCCGCATATACGGATCCAGCCCCGTCGTCGGCTCATCGAGGATGACCAGCCTCGGGGAGGTCATGAATGCGATCGCCAGCGCCACACGCTGCTTCCACCCGCCCGACAGCTTGTCAAACGGTGACTTCAGATGTTCCCCGAGCTCGAAGCGGCGGATCGTCCCTTCCAGATCGGCATCCTTCCCGTAGTAGGCATTGAACAGGGAAAGGAGCTCCTTCACCTTCAGGTTCTTGTAGAAATTGGTCGGTTGCAGGACGGTCGACATGTCTCTCTTCAATTCACGGACCGCCTTGGCATTCAGTTTGCGGATGTCTTTGCCGAACAGCTCGATCCGGCCCTCATCGAAGTCCCGGATCATCATCAGGGATTCCAGGAACGTCGACTTGCCGGCTCCGTTTTTCCCGATGACCGCAATCACTTCCCCCTGTTCCGCACTGAAGTCCAGCCCTTTCAGGACTTCCTTGTTGCCGTATGACTTTTTCAGACCTTTGACGGTGATGTTTTGCATGTTGTCCGCTCCTTTTCAAGTGAATATTCGACCAGAAACTCATTCAGCGGGATATCGGCATCGGGCAGCAGCTCTTCAAGATAGGCGCCAGCCTTCAGCTCGTTTGCAAAGAACTTGAGCAGCAGCGGAACCGTTACATCAAAGAACATCGGTTTCTCCACCGTAAACTCTCCTTCATTGCGGAAGTATTTCAGGAAGAAACGCTTCGGCAGCTGTTGCTCATCAAAATACCGGTTCACGTCCAGGTACAGCTCTTCCGCATCCGCCGCCCTCCGGATCAGCTGCATCAGCTTTTCCGTGTCAAGCCGCCATTTCCGCCTGGACAAAACCACATTCCCCATCCGGATCCGCGGCACCCGGCTATACGGCCTGGCAAGAGAGGCAAGATCGAAATTCAGCCTTCCCGACTGGAAAAGGTGCAGCATGACGGAAAGGATGCCCGGCAGGAAAATCGGCACAAGCGACGATTTGTAGGTGATCCGGCAGGAACGGCCGTCCCGGTCCAGAAAATCCAGTTTGCGGGTGTCCGGGTCGTATCTGACTGTCATGTCGGCCACCGGGTGGCCTCCTTCGTCCGAAAACTGGCGGTAGCCGACTTCCAGCTTGGCGGTCTTCAGGTCTTTCCGGTAATGGATGCCCCCGTTGAACCCGAACAGTTCGTCCACTTCGTAATAGTTGCGGTCCCGGAACACCCGGTCCACATACTCTTCGTAATCGGGGTTCGGCCCGTCCCCGAAGAAGTCCTTGAACCGGGAGATGAACTTCTCATGCCCGTCATACACATCGTTGAGGACGACCGTGCCCGCTCCGGCGTATTGGAGAAACAGCGAGGAGGAAACGTCCGTGTCCCGCTTGATCCGGTCCGGGATCCGGCCGCTGTACGTGCGGATCAGCTCTCCCGCATCCACCTCCGCTTCCTCCCCGCCTGCTTCGAGAAGCCCTTCAAACTTGTCCAGGAACTCGTCGCGCAGCCGGTCCAGAAGCCGGACTTCATCAGACACTGCCTCCTCAAAGCGATATCGCTGGTCCTGGTAATACGGGTAGAAATGGTGGATCTTCTTGAAAAACACTTCGTTGAGCAGCCGGCTGTCCGTCAGCGGACGGGCTTCACTTCCGTATTTGTCGCTGAACAGGCGGCCGATTTCATACTGCACCCGGACATTGACGTCGAACAGGAGAAGGAAATCTCCGAGGCTCTTCATGAACTCCCCGTCGACCAGCCCGGATACAAGGTCGGGTTTCGTGCGTCCGAAGATAACATCTTCATAGACCAGTTCCCTGCCGGCCCCGGAGCTTTCCGGATTCATGTCGCGGACCAGCTCTTGGATTCGTTTCCAGTGGCGGATCCGCTCAAACGCGGGCTTGGACTCGAACGCTTCCAGTTCGGCGTCCAGTTCATCAAGCTGCGCAACGAGGCGCTCACCGATCCCGAATGTCCGGAACAGCTCCTTGGCGGACAAAAGGATTCCCCGGTCGCTTGAAAGGTCTGCCTGCTGCCGGAGCAGCTTCAGTGAGATCAGCTTGGCAAACAGCGCCTCCTCCTCCCCCCGGTACTCCGGAATTTTCGCAGCCTCTTCCGCAAACATCCCGTAAGTCAGTGTCTTCTGCTTTTGGGCGGAGAGGAACCGGATCAGATCCGGGTGAAGCGAATACTCCACGAACTTGTCGCTCGTTTCGAATACTTTGCGCGATTGGTCCACACTGTGCTGGCTGACGTAGTAGATCCGGCCACCGCGGACCCCGAACCGCTCAACTTTCACGGGGATTTTCCGAAGTGCGTCCGGGTCGGTCCGGATAAACTGATGAACGATCTTCAGCATGATGGAATGGTTCATCTCACAGAAGCTTTGCCTTTCAAACTCCCGCTCTTCCCGGACGGCGAGTCCGGTCTTTGTCAGATAGGAGAACGGGCTCGTCTTCATGGAACCCCTGACCAGCAGCTTCATGAGGAAAAAGTCCAGTTTCCTCAGCTTTTTGTTGTGGTTCTCCGGTTGTGCAGACAAATACCGGCCGAGTTTTTCGTAGATCTCGTCATTGTAGAAAGCGATGGATTTCACCAAGTTTTCATCTGACGCGCTTTCCCAGAGTGCCTGGCGGTTTTCCGTCATCGACCTCCGGCAGCCATCCCGGTATTCCTGCATGGCTGCCTCATGTTCCGTTTCTCTCTCAACGTAGGCCCGGATCGCTTCCGGCATTTCGGCCGGACCCATTCTGTCCAGTGCGCTCCGCAGCTTTCCGAGACGCTTGTTGAACAGATCCCGCTTGAGATTGAGCAAATCCGGGTTTTTCGTTTCGGCGAACAGGCGCTCCAGGCTGGAGACCGCCTCATCGAGGGCCGCTTCTGCCCGTTTCCCGGTTTCCTCGAGCTCCCGGATGAGATCACGGATCGGTTCCGACTGTGCGGCCATCTGCTCATACCAGTGTTTCGGAATATCACTTCCTCTGTATAAAACAATCGGGTTTTTCAGCACCTCTGTGTTCAAATTCCAATCTCCTCTCTCCACGTGCGGGAAGTTAGCGTTTCATTGTAGCGGTAAGCCATGTAGATAAACTGCTGTTTTTTCAAAGCACTGACTTTCAGGAAGGGCAGGGAAAGATACAGAACGTTGACCATGAAGCGGTAGTTGATCGCCTCCATGTTCGACAGGAAGCCCGTGCGATGGAAGAATGCGGCAAACTGCCGGTGGAAGTCATTGTTGAACCCTGATTCCAATTCGCCCACCGACTGTCGGATGGTTTCCTGGTAGCTCTCATCGATGTGCCGCAGAATCTCTGATTTGTACGACTCCGATATCTTTCCCCACACTTCCTTCCAGTGCTTAATGTGGGGATCGCCTTTTGCGTCAAGCATGCTGATATCATGAGCGTGAATCCGGAACTGCTTTTCGAAATCCGGCTCGCTGTATGGAAGGCCCTGCTTCTCCGCCAGTTCGAAAAATCCCTGAACGTGCGAGATGAAGGAAAAGTATCCTTTGTTCCTTCCGCTTTCCCGGTAGGTTTCTGCCACATGGTGGAACAGGAGGGGCATCAGTACAGTTGCCGGCTCCCCGTCCCCATGAATCCGGAAGTAAGTCTCTTCCAATGCCTGCTGGAGTTCGAATCGCATGTCATGGATGATCCGGGTCAGGCCCGGATTGTGATAGTCGAATCGGTTGTCGACAATCCTGACCGTTCCGTGTCCGGCCATCTCTGCCGGGACAGCTTTTCCTTCGAGCAGCGCGATCCGGCCTGCACTTTTCTCGTACTGGGCCCGGATGCGGGCAAGTTCCCCGGCTCCGGCCGGAATCTTGTCCGCTTCCACGTTCATCAGTCCGGCAAATCGCTCCAGATCCGTTTTCTCCGCATCTCCGTCAAACGTGACCGTCAGATGGGGGCCGGATTCCCAGGAGCGCGAAATATAGTAAGGGACCCCTATCTCTCGAGCCCGGGTGATGAGCGTCCGGACAAACGCGGTATCTGCTGCCCTGTTGAAGTTAAAGATTTTCACGTCTTTCATGATATCCGCATCCTTCTTTTCGTTTTGGCCGGCGTGCGGCCGGTGGTCCGTGCTGCTTTTCAGGCGGCCCTCAGCAGGATCCGCAGCAGGAAGTCGAGCCGCAGGTGGATGTGGCACTGCAGGAGGTAGACCCCGAGCTGGCCGTCGTCTCCGGAATGGCGCTCACTTCGTCAAGGTCCAGGAAATCGACGTCCAGTTCAAATTCATTTTTTACAGTTTCCGCAGGTTGGTTTGTCATGTTCAGTTCTCCTTTTTAGTTGGATGTATTGGTTGTTCTCAAGCGGGCAGATCCGTGTTCTCCCGGTTCACCGGTCTTTTCAACAAGAGCCGCAGCAGGAAGTCGAGCCGCAGGTGGATGTGGCGCTGCAGGAGGTCGAACCCGAGCTGGCCGTCGTTTCAGGAATGGCGCTCACCTCGTCAAGGTCCAGGAAATCCACGTCAAGCTCAAATTCTTTGTTCACATCGGTTGCTGTATTTTTCGTCATGTTCATCTCTCCTTTTGTTGGGTTGGGTGTTTTTTCGGTTCAGCGAAGACTTGTTTCTCTTTCTGTAATCCATTGCATGAGGATCAACGGCTGCCCGGATAATTCCCGGGCAAGCTGCACAGAATCCGACAAGTTGCCGTGCAGCTCGAGAATTGAACTGAACGACCGTGCCAGTGCCCGGCCTTTCTCCGGAAGATCCCCGGCAGCCTCATCGGTATTTCCGGTCTTCCGGTATGCGATGGCCATCGGCGATTTCGGCTCCGACAAGCCGCTTTCTCCCAGCAGGGTCAGCGGGTCATCCGGATCAACCAACCGGAACAGTTCGTTGTTGAAATCCGCCAGATACACTCCCGGACCCGGCAGCCCATCAACCGGACGGCTTCCAAACAGGACCACAATCGGCTCCAGTTCCGTCCCGACCGGCATTCGATGATGAAATGCTTCATAAAGCATCTGGGCCAGAGTGTTCAGATGGATCATCGGCTCCGCAGAGGGCAGATCACGCACGTTTCCATCTTTGCGGAAAATCCGGAACGGAACCGTTGCTCCGCCTGCCCCCGCCGGACCGAATAGCTGCGGCTGCCCGGCTGTGCCTGTCACATCAGGTCACCTCCTTTCTGTAGCCCAATCGTACGGCGGTTCAAAAGTAAAGCTCAATAAGTAAAACACGCATAAAAAATCACCCGTTCAACCATGGAAAAACGGGCGGAGTTTACTAAAAAGGGGTTGTTTAATTTCAATTTGATGACCGGAATATTAACTGAATTTTACCTCTTTTCTTTTACCTTTCTTTTTCATTACGATGTAGTTACAACAAACCGGGAGGGAACAACAATGAAAAAAGTGAAGATGATGACGGCGATGGCTCTGTTGATGGCAATAATCGGAATTCCGGGATTTGCGTCGGCTGATATTCAGGACAACGGGACGCCGGCGGGAGACATCAGTCCCCTTTCCAAAGATCGCGGCGAAGAATACGACTGAGCCGCAGGACTCCGGCTCTACATAATAGAGAAAAATATCCAGACCCGACAGGCATTCCGGCATCCCCTTCTTGGGTCTATCCGCTCAATTCCTTCCTCTTTGAAGGGATTTTTTTTTGTGTCTCGAATCGGTTTAAGTAGTTTCAGATTTTTGGAAAAAGTACCGGGAGTGGTTAATTAGTTGCATGCGGGTCACCATCGGAAACAGGGGGCGGGAACATGAAAGTGGGGGAAAGGCTGCGGCAGATCCGCATACATAAAGGATTCACACAGTCGGAACTGGTGGAGGGCATTTGTTCGGTCACTTACATCAGCCGGATTGAAGGGGGAAAAGCGAAACCGTCCGAGCGGTTTATCGGGGAGGTGGCGGAAAGGCTGGGGGTTCCCCGCTCACTCATCCTCGAGCCGGACAGTGACCGGGATGTCCGGGAGATCAACCGTGTCTACGTGGCGTTTGTGAATGGGGAGCCGTTGCCGGAAGCCGATTTGTCTTTTCTGGAGATGACCGCGTTCGAAAATCATTCCCCTGAGGCGTTTTATCAGATCTACGCCATGCTGATCGGACATTTCAACCGGACAGCCCTTCACTCCCCGCGCACCGAGGAACTGGTGCGGAGGTCGGAAAACCTGCTTCCGGATGAACCGGAGGCCGGACATCAGGAAGTGGCGGTCGGGTACTTCCGGGAAGCCGGACGATTTTACTATTCCAAACAGCAATATGAAAAAGCCTATCAGTATGAGCAGCTCATCGAAAAGTACCTGCCTGAAAACAGCCGAACCGCGGATCGGGCCAGGAATTATTACAACCTGGCACTTGTCCGCACCCAGATCGATGAAGACTCCGATCTGGAGATGGCCATCCATTATGGCGAAAAGGCGCTCGGACTTTACCGGATGATCGAAAACAAAAAAGGCGTCGCCGACTGCCTCACCTCCCTCGCCATCATGGCACACCGCATGGAAAACTATGACAAAGCGCTTTCCTGCCTGGATCTGCTGGACGAAGAAGCGCTCAGTTATCTGGAGGATCTGGATAGAGAAACAGACGGCAAGGCCTCCTTGTCCAAGCAGGCGGTCATTGACTATAATTACGGACGGATCCACCAGAAAACCGGCCGGTCCGAAAAGGCCCTCTGTTATTTTGAGAAAAGCCTGGAGGCCGACCTGATGGCAGGCAATGAACATCACACCACTTCTGTGCTCACCCGGCTGGCCGAGTTATATGCAAGCTGGAAAGACTGGGAAAAAACACAGCACTACCTGGAGCAGGCATATGCCGTCACGGAGCGCCATGATCTGCCGAACTCGCAGGTCCTTCTTCTTCATCAGCAGGCCGGCCTTCATAAAGTGAAAGGCGACGAGCCGGCCTATGAGAAAGAGATGCAAAAAGCAGTGCAGCTCGCCATGGACTGGAAGTATACGGCCGACCTGAAAGAGATCAGCACCGAACTGGCGGATCACTATTATGGCGTGCGGGCTTACAAGATGGCGGCAAAGTATTACCGGATCGCATTGGAAAAAGACTCATGACCAGAGGCCATGAGTCTCAGACTGTAGACAAAGTGAGCCTAGTGCTCCTTTGGCTGCAGTTTTTCTTTTTCCTGAATATCCTTCGGATTTCCGCTGCGGGCCCTCACTTACCGCGGGCGTTGCCGACGCCAACGCGAAGTTTGGCGTCTGCGCTCAAAAGCGATCGCGTTGAGC